>CALVTF010000097.1 GCA_944360025.1 uncultured Clostridia bacterium | reverse complement strand
AAATATTTCTACAAGCGAATTGCCAGGCTATGGCACTCCTCAATTTACTGAAAATAGCACGTCTGTCAACACTTCAGACCTTCAACCGTTGACGGTAAATAAAGATAGAACATTTACAGTTAGTGCAACACCACAAATTGTTAACTTTACTGTTAATAAATATCTAGAAACACTCACAGACGGTAAGTATACTCTATCAACCTCTTCAACTCAACAAGGTATCACCGATTCTCAAGTCACAGTGACACCTAATGGAACAGAAGGAAATTACGCCTCTGTTACAATCGTTGGCAATGGTGGAAATTCAAGTGAATACAGCGAAACAGGATTTAGTTATGAAAAATTCAATATTGGTCAAGACGCAGGATTTAATGCTGAACAGCCAGGTAGCGTAACGGTTGACGGAAGCGGAAATCTTATTATCAATATTTATTTCAGTAGAAATTCTTATACTTTAAAAGTTGATGCTGGAAATGGTATTGAAAGTGTAACTCCTGAAACAGGCGCAGATGGCATTTCTATAAAATTTGGTGCTTCACAAGCAATCAACGCTGTAGACAAAGGCGGATATTCTTGGTCAAGATGGGAATATTCTGGAACAAGACCTTCAACATTTAGTCAAGGATCTCAAGAACAAACCATTGTTATGGGCGCTGGTGACGTAACTTTAACAGCAACGGCAACAACAATACAATACCAAATTACATATAAAGCAAATACTGCAGACACAAATGTTACTTTACCTACAACACCACAAAACTATGACGTTGAAGAAAATCTCGCTTTGGTGGAATCTTCAAGAGTTGGCTATCAATTTAGCGGATATATTGTTATCTCTGTTGAGGTTGGTGGAATTACTGATAACACCGACGAAAAAGTCGTTGGTGGCTGGACAATCGGCTCTGAAATCACAAACTTAAGTGTTGGTCAAGGAAAGTATGGCAATGTTGTTTTAGAGGCGACATGGAATCCAAATCAATACACCATTGTCTATAATCCAAATGGTGGACAAGTGGCAGAAGGCACCGAATTGGAAGAAACTGCGCATTATGACACACCTTGCGAATTATCTGATGGAACAGGCTTTACAAAAGAAGGCTACACTTTCGGTGGCTGGGCAAGAAATGAAGCTGGAACTGACACAACAGGTATAACCGAAGGTTATGCTTTAAACTTGACAGATGAAAATAATGGAAGAGTGGAAATTTATGCAATTTGGAATGCAAATACCTATAAGATTGTATTCCATAGAAACTATGACAATTTAGACGAAACAACTTTCGAACAAACAGGCATTAAATATGATACTAGCACGCCATTAAATCCTGTTACATTTACAAGAACAGGTTATGAATTCCTTTATTGGACAACAAAGCAAGATGGTACAGGTGATATATATAATGCAAATGACAGTGTTCTCAATTTGACAAGTGATCCTAACGGTTCAGTCAATTTCTATGCTCAATGGAAAGCAAATAGATATGAAATCACTTTGAATTTGAATCTTGGCAGTTTAACTAACACTCAAGTGCGAGAAAATACCGTTTATGCTGAATATGATTCAAACAATCTTTATATTGATGAGACAAGTGATACAACCGTAACTCCTATCGCTCAACGATCAGGTTACACTTTTGATGGCTGGACAGAGACAGATGGCGGAACTGATATATTAATTTCTAAAGACGGAAAATTACTTGAAACTTGGGACAGAGATGAAGAGGCTGCTGTTAATGTTTATGCAAAATATCTTGCAAACACATATCAAATCACTTTAAATCCAAACACAACAGACACTGTTGTTTGGACGCCAAATGATTTGACTTCGGTGGAAGGTACAAATAATAAATATGTTTATATGACATATAATTTAGGCAATATCTATAAAACTCGAACGGCAACAGAAGGCAGTAGTGATGGTTATCCATATGTTCCAAATGATTCTATTGAAAGTCTTACACTCACAAGAGAAGGGTATAAATTCCTTGGTTTTGCGACATCTGAAAATGCACAAACAGCAAACATTATTGGTGAAGATGGAAAAATGATAGGAAACTCCACATTCACTGCAGACACAACTCTTTATGCTGTATGGCAAATTCAACCTTACACATTGACAATAGTAAGTGATGGTGCTATGGTTTCAAACATTACTGTTACAGGTAATAATACAGAAGTTGATCCTAGTGGAAATGAATACAGTATTACTTACGGCTATAACGTTAGAGTTACTTTCAATGTCGAAGCCGGCTATTCTGATTTTGTGACAATCACAGATGATATTCCTTTTGTGAACAACGAATTTACAATGCCAGCAAAAGACATTACTTTGACAATCACAACAGAATCAAATCTTGTGAATGTTAACTTGAACTTGAATGATGATAGCGGTGCAACAAAGGCTAATGAATTTACATATTCAAATGTTTATGTAGAATACAACACAACAAATATTTATGCAAATAGAAGTGCAAGTGATATAACTGAACCTCAAGAAGGAGCTTCTGCACTTACTAGCCTTGCTCCAACTCGTGCTGGCTATACATTCTTAGGCTGGGCAACTTCACCAAGTGGAGACGTTATCACAAGCAATCAAGGTATGCTTATAGACGAGTGGCATATAGATACTATTGGTACAGGTGCTGCAACTGATGGTGCGGTTACACTTTATGCTAGATGGCAAGCAAACGCAAACACAACTTACAGTGTTCGTTATTATTTACAAAATATTAATTTAGATACTTATGCTTACGCACTCTTAGATAGATCTGGCTCAGGAACGACCGACACAACAGTTTCTGAAGATGCTCTTGCAGTATTTACAGGAATTAATGAAACAGGCTTTACTTATAGAGGAAGTTATAATGTAGGTGATATTGGAACAGGTAGTGTTGCTTATGACGGAACAAATCAAAACCTCAACATTGCAGGTAATGGTTCTCTCATTATCAATATCTTCCTTACAAGAGACTTCCATACATTAACTATTGTATACGATAATGGTCAGCCAAATGGCTCGGCTACACAACAATATGGTTCAACTCTTGAAATCACAAGACCGACAAGAACAGGATATACATTTAATGATTGGGATGATCCGACAGGTGCTGGTTCAATTGCCGAAAATGAAAATGATTTTATCTATACATTCGGTGCTGGTGACGAAACAATCACTGCTCTTTGGACAGCAAATGTCACAACAATCACGTTGAATAATGGCGGAGATAATGGAGTTAATTTAAGCCATACAACCATTTATGCTAGATATGATGATGCAAATCTTTATGATATTGACCCTAACACTGTTGATGATAGTGCGCTTTCATCACATATTATCACTCCTAAGGCAACAAAATTGGCATATGATTTCAATGGCTTCTATGACTCAACAAACAATGTTGTTATCTCAAGTTTAGGAGCAATCAATATTAATAATGGTGTTTGGAATAGAATGGAACCAGCACTTACTTTATCCGCGCGCTTCACGGCTCATACCTATAATATTAGTTATAGTGCTGGGCTTGACGATGAAGGAAATCCTATCACTGCGATTATCACTCCGGCAAGTGACACATACACAACTTTAAGCGGATTCACACCAGCGACAGCACAAAGAGATGGATATACATTTGATGGGTGGAAGATCACAAGTGTTGGAATTGATACAGACTTTAGTGGTGTTGTTGATAGTGATGAAATCAATACTTCAGGACAACACGGTGGTTGGACAGTTGGTGACGTTATTGAAGGGACAGGCGTTATTGGAATAAATAACTATGGTGATTTAGTGCTTACGGCTCAATGGACACCAAGAGAATATACCGTTCATTATAGTGCTAACGATGATACTTTGTTAAGTAAGTTTAGTGGAACACTTCAAGATCAGACTGTAAACTTTGACGCAGAATTTTCAATTCACAGTGAAATTAGCATAACAGGATATACTTTCCTTCATTGGTCAACTTCTCCTACAGATGAAGAAGGTTCTAAGATATATACTGCGGGCAGTACTCAATCAAACCTTATCACACCAACAGCAAATTCAAACGAAATCACTCTATATGCAATTTGGAAAATTCAAAGTTTTGATTTGACAATTGCGATTTCAACAGAAGATGAAAGTGTTGGACTTGCAACCATAAATGTTTATAGAGTGACAGGCGAAGCCGGCGAACAAATTTTGCTTGGAACGGTTACAAAGGCAGATGGAAGTAAAAAATTTGAAAATATTGAATTTGGCACAAGAATTGTTTTGACATATACTTATGAAAATAACGGTTATAGTTTTGATAGGTGGGAAACAAGTCCTGATACTGTAACAATCGACAATACAAACACATTTAGCATGCCAGCAAGTCACATGACTGTTACAGGTTATGCTCAGCCTGTTCAATATCAAATTGTTTACAATGTTGGTGCAGGCGGAACAATCAATGGTAGTGCAACTTCTATAGAAGTTAACGTAGATTACATGGCAAGCGGTTTAATTGGTTATT
>CALVTF010000096.1 GCA_944360025.1 uncultured Clostridia bacterium | reverse complement strand
CTTATTGCGCTTTCGCAAGTCAAATCACTGAACCAACCTCTATTATACTTAAGGTAAATGTTGACCATTCCGTCACTTTCGCCTTCATCATTTTGAGCATTTAAAATGACTGTATAAACTTGAGGCTCTGCGTTAGCAGTTAAAGTTGCCACTTCACTTGGAACTGTAAAGTTTGCTGTTACTGTGCTTGTTGTTTCGCCATAAGTTAAAGTATAGTTTGTAAATGTATAGCCTGCCATAGCAGTTTGAGTCAATGTCACGGTTGCACCATAGATAATATTGCTAGAGCCTGTTGTTGCTGTTGTTCTATCTAATGTGTAAGTAACCTCTCCACCAACAGTGTTGTTTGTTGAAAGTGTGACAGATTGTACACCTTCGCCAAGTACAACATTGACTGTTATAGACTCTCTAACATAATAAACCGCAATTTCAGTGTAAGTATATGTTCCATCTCCGTTATCAACCGGTGCTTTTATAATAGTTTCATCATCAAAAGAATCAAAACGGAAGCCGGAGAAAGTTTTAAGAGTGATTTTTGAATCTGGGTCTATAATATTCTCAATATTTCTATCAACATACCATGTTTGAGTTGTGTCACTGTCATTTGGAAGATTTTTTGTTCCAAAAGTTCCGTCAAGGTTTTGTAGATAATAATTGATTTTGAAGTTAACTCTTCCCGCTTCAGTATGAACTTCAACATTGACTGCTTCTGCTGGCATTGAAGAGATTGTTCCTGTGCCTACAGTCGAGCCATTATCTATTGTCACCGTGTTTGGTGAAACAGCCCACTCTATGAACGTATATCCGCTTGCCAAAGTGTATGTGAGTAAAATATCTTCTGCACCATAAACAACGTCATAAACTCTAGCATTTGTATTTGATAATTGTGTATTGTATGTTACAAATTCATTTTCCTTAGCAACCAAACTTTCCACACCTGTATTGTTTTGTTCAAGAGTTAAAGTATATGATTTTCTATCATATTTAATTGTAACACTTGCATTTCCATCAGTTGTGATAACTGCACCATTGAGTTCAAAATCTGCGAACGTATAGCCTGGAATTTCATCATCAGATTTAACATATCCTTGAATATCTTGTTCAGTAACAACATGGTCAACATACAAGGTGTTATCTGTTTCAGCCTTGTGTTCTGTCAAACTCTCATATTCTCCAGTCAAAGTTTCAAACATATGGTTGATAGTGAGTGCATATTGACTTCTTGTTAAATTGATTGTCAGAACTCTATTTCCTATAATATTAAAGGTATATGTTACAGTGTTTCCTTCGCTTACGACACCTTCTTCAATCTTAGCGTCATTTTCAGTTAAACCTGCAAAAGTATAGCCGTCTTTAAGTGTCATATTGATTGTAACAGGTTCATTGTATTTATAACTAATAAGTGAGCCGTCTTGCATTGAACCACTAACACTTGTAATTCCTGTAATACCACTTTCTGAAGGTGTGATAGACTCAAGCACTTGCGCTGTGTAAGTGTTTCTTGAGTAATAACGTTTTAATGTAAGAATGGCGCCGTCACCTGTAACAGTTCCACTTAAAACATTTTCATTTCCCTCGCCTACAGGATTTTCTTCATAGTGGAATCCGGTGTATGAAACGTCTGGGATTGAAACTTCTTCATCTGTTATAGAGTCAATAACCTTTGTATTTGCAGTTGTGATTAAGTTTTCGAGGTCAGTGCCTGTCAATTTATCATCTTGGACATAAGTGCCGTCTAATAATTCAAGATAATATTCCACTCTATAAGTAGAGTTAGAAGGTGTCCAAACTGCATAAACAGTTACATTTATGTCAGTTGTTGCCAAGTTAAATACGTAATATTTATTGTTATACTTGTAAATACCGCCACTTGCATTTCCAAGGTTAATTAAGTAATTTGTCACTTTTTGTTCATCAGAAATGTATGATTCATCAGTAATTAAGGAAGTCAAATCTGTGAAGCCTGCAGGTAAGTTTCCGTCAAGGTCAAAGCCTGCAAGAGTATAACCTCGTCTTGTTAATGTTTCACCACCAACAATTTCTTTTGCAGTGTCGAAAGGTACGTCAGTTAAATCATTGACGGTTGTCGCTCCTCTGTTTTGCTCATCAATAGAAACGTCATAAGTAATTGCTTGCCATTGAGCATAAACTGTTTGTGAGTCATCTTCTTCTGCTGTCAAGTTGAAAGCATAGTATGTACCATTATATAAATAAATTCCACTTGCATTTCCAAGATTAATTAAGTAATTTGTCACTTTCATAGCTTCGGTATCGCCAGATACTTCACCTAAGTTTTCAATGTTTGTATACACAAAACTATCATCTTCAGTCGACCAACCTAAGAAATTGTATCCCGTTCTATGAATTATGTTATCACTGTTACTATTAAGTGCAATTGCAGTATCATAGACAGCACTTGTGTTAGACAAAGTACCATTTCCTAAGTTTGCATCATAGATAATTTCATAAGAGTTTGCTTCAACATTTGCTGTAACTGTCATTGCACTATCAAATGTATAACTAAATGTCAAAATATTATTTAATGTGTTTAGACTTTCTTCGGTAACTTCATAACCTGCAAAATGATAACCTGTATTAGGAGTTGTTGTGATTATCACTTGAGCGTCAAAATTAACGGTATAATTTGTTGTGCTATCTTGATTTAAGGTCGCACCAGAAACTACTATCGACATTTTGTCAATATTCTTTTCTACTGTCAAAGTATATTCTTTAGATTCCCAATTTGCAAGAATAGTTGTTATAGATTTTATATCAAAACCGTTTGCCACATTGAAAGTTGTGCTTTCTGTTATTGCCTTATCACCAAAAGTAAATCCTTCAAATGTGTAGCCACGTCTTGCATTTTCAAGAGCAGAAGTTAATGCATTTAATGAAAGATATGTGTCATTTTCTTTAACTTCATTTGCATTTTGATAAAGTTTAGCAAATGTTCCGTCATAAACAACATAAAGTGTTATTCTTCCACTTGTTGGTGTCAATGTGATTTCTTGTGCTAGGTCAGCAGTGTCTGTGTGGTCATCAACAAAGCCATCAACTTGCAAACTTCCAACTGAAGTTGAACCTGCACCACCAGCATTTGCGTCATTGAGATTTATAACAACTTGATATCTATTTGCCTTCCAATTTGCTGTCACTTGTGCATTTCCAGCACCAAAAGTATAAACATTTGAACTGCTTAATGAAGGCTTATAGCCCTCGCTGTCAGGCATTGCAGCAATCGTCCAACTTGTGAATGAGTAGCCCGTTCTTGACGGCGTCAATAGAGCATATGTTGTTCCAAAAGATTGTTCAACATATCGTCCGTTTTCATCTGTTTGCAATTCTTCGCCATAAGCAGCGTCTGTTGCACCAAGATTAATATATAGTTTGTATGGATTAACCATGGCTTGAGCAGTCAAGGTTGTGTGACCAAGTCCCATTGTGATTGTGGTTTTAGCATAATCTTTTCCACTAAGATTTCCGCCTGGAGTTGTTGTTCCAGCAAGAACTTCCCAATTAGAGAATGCATATCCTTTACTTACGGTTGCACTAATTGACACGGTTTGCTCATAGTAATATTGATTTCCTGCTGTCTCGCTATCCATATCAGTTGTCTCAATATCGACACTTTCAATTCCGGTGCCAGCATTTAAAGTTAATGTGTAAAGATTTCTTTTAAAATAAACATTGAATGTTGTTTGTCCATTTCCATTAATATATTGACTTGTTGGAGTTCTTGTTGTGTCAACAGTAAATCCTTCATAAGAGATAGGATTTGTCACCCCATTATTAGTGAATGTGATTTCGGTGTCATTGTTAATAACGTCGATTATAACCGCAGTGTCTGTCTTGCCATAGAAAGTGCTAATTGTTTGACTTGGAGTATTATCTTCTGGATAACTTCCTGCTGTATTCATTAAGTAAACATTAACAATATATTTTGTGTCGGTATCTGCTTCCCATTGAGCGTAAAGAGTAAATTCTTGAGTGTTTTGCGCGTCATCAAATCCTGTGAATGTTCCTTCATTCATTGTGATTGATGCTTTATCTTCAAAACCTTTTCCGCTTCCGTCTTGTCTATCATTCCAGCCTATGAAATGATAACCTAGTCTTGTAAATGTGTTTTCACTTAATGTGATAGAAGCATTATAATTAACACTTTGTGGATCCATTGCAGTTCCACCAGCATTGACGTCATCTGTGTTATCATCAAATATGATTGTATATGTCTTTGGCATGTATGTAACAGTTATTGTCACATTATCCGCTGGCATTGTACCAACAATTTTGCCTGCTGTTGCTGACTCGTCTAAATCAAAGCCTTTTGGAGAGTCAATAACGAAACTATTTGGAAGGTATCCTTTCACAGTTGGAGAAGCAACCTCAAAATTGTAGCCAAAATCATAATCTCTTATATGTTGTGTTGCCGCAACATTTTCTCTACCTTCAACAACGTCACCATAAACATAATTGATTGTTAATGTATATTGTCTTACTTGCCATTGAGCATAGATTGTTGTAGGTTTGGTTGTAAATGTCGTCGCACCTATAACATTTCCTTCTCTATTTATGATTACAACACCATTTGTTCCGTCCTGTGTTGTGCTATAACCTTCGAATGAGTAACCTGTTCTTTCAGGAATTGTAATTGGCCCTTCAACTGCATTTAGACAACCTTCATCAGTGAACCATCCACGATTATATTTCAAATATAACGTGGTTGTACCTTCATCTATGTCAGCACCGTTAGCACTTAGAGTAATTTTCAAAACTTTAGGTGTAGCAGTTGCAGTATAAGTAACATTACTATCTACTGTCAAAGTGAATTGTTTGTCAGTTGTTGTTCCCCCTTCGTATTCTGAAAGTTCAGGAGCATTTGTTCCAGGTTTCCAATCACCATTAAATGTATAACCTGCTTGTGGTGTTGCATCAATTACTACAGTTCCGTCAAAGTAAACTTGAATCGTACCACTTGTAGAAGTTGCGTTTCCGCCAACAATTCCCTCTATCACGGTTGCAGTCACACTTGCAATTCCTTCGCTTTCTTCAAGAGTTATAGTTCTTATATTTCTTGAATATTGATAAACTATTATAGTTGAGCCATCTGCAGAAATTCTTTCAGTAGTTATCTTTGTTGGAGAAGTAAAGCCTTCATATTGTTTCACTTCCGCATTCGTTATAAGAGCATCAGTTGTTCCATATTTATCTTCCACTTCAACCAATGTTTCATCATCTTGATTATAAAGCCCTGCTAAATTCATTCTTACATGAATAACTTGATAATGGGTATTGGTATTTGCTGTCCAATAACCGTAAACTATTGTGTTGTCATTAGCAGTTGCAAATGTGGTGTCAGCCGAAATGTCAACCTCATCATTTTCAATTCCGTCAACTGCCATTTCAGTCGAATTGAAGCCTTTAAGAGTGTAACCTTCTCTTTCAATTGCTTTAATAAGAGCATCAAGAGTGATAGAGTCAGTTGAAGTCTCGACTTGTGATAAATAAAGTGTTCCATAGTTAGAGTCAAATTTAACATACAACTCTATAACTCTGTTTTCATTGATTGTAAGAGTATGTCCGCCAACTTGAATAGTACTATCTTCTTTAGCCACTATTGTCGAACCATCACCAGCGCCATTATCGTTTAGGTTGAAAGATACCTTAAAGTTAAGAGCAACACCTTCAGCATAGATTGCAATGTCTGCATTAATCAAATCTTCAGCGATTGTGAATGTTGCCTTTTTATTATTGCTACCCTCAGTAATTGTGTAAGTAAATTGAGTAAATTCTTCTCCGCCCATTGTTACGGTAATTGTTTTAGGAAGTCTGTATCCATCAATTGCAGTGAGGGTTGCAGAATAACTTTCTCCACTATTTACAGTGCTATCACCATTAAAGATAATGTCAGCGCCATTGTTTACAAGTTGAACGTCGTTTGGACGTGTTCCCCAGCGTGCAGATAAAGTAATGTCACCATAATTTCCTGCTGGCACACTGTATCTATATAATGTTGGGTTAGGATTTGTATCTTGATTATAAACGTCCCAACCACCATTTGCTTTGTAATTTACGTCAGTTGTATTTCCAGCCTTTGTCACACTTGTGACTTGCCATCCAAGGAAATCCCAGCCTGTTTTCGTTGGAGTTACCAAAGTGACAGGACTTTCGATAGTGTATGTTGCAGTGCTATTTACACCTGTTCCAAGTTCTCCACCGTCAAGTTCACTGTAAGTTAAAGTATATTCAATAGGATTGTAGTAAACAGTTGTTGAACCTGTAACAGTGCCGCTCACTTTGTCATAACCCGCTGTAACAGTGATATTTGTTGGCGTGTCTGTTTCATATCCTGCAATAACAGGTGCAGTTCCAACCGTTCTTGTTTCTTCAAAGCGAACATTTTCAAATACTGTTGCTGTATGAATTGTCGGATTTGCATCTTCATGATGCAAACTATTCTCACCGTAGAAATAGTTGATAGTCAAAGTTCCGGTCATTCTGTTGTAGTAGATATAAACATGACTTGAACCATCACCTGCAATTATCACGTCTTTGAGTTCTCCGGTGGACATATTGTCACCATAACCAACTCGAGCAAATCCGTTTGAATCAGAATCACTATCTACAGCAGTAAATATTGTTGCGAGATTAGTATCATCAATAGTTGCATCTGTTGTTCCTGTTCCAGTCGCTGTTAAACCATCAATTTGCGCTGTCACTTCTTCATATCTATTGAATCCTGTTAAAGGTGTTCCATCTTCATCTTCTGTTTCAAGTTTTTCAAACATAATGTGAGCAGTGAATGCAGTATTAGTGTTTCTATCAATGTTTGCCGTGATTATCAAATTGCCAATAGGCATTGTAATGCTTGTTTCATAATCTGGATCCGCACCACCTACAACCCAATCTTCTTCATCAAATTGATTTGACGCTACCAAATTAGGAGCCGAAGAGGTATAGCCTTTGAGAGTATAGCCTGCTTGTACATGAACTGTGATTTCAACACTTTGTCCATGGTATACTGAAACATTTTTAAATTCTTCTTCGTCACCGTTTTTATCTATAATCTCTACGCCACCAACTTTAAGTCCAAGATTGTATCCTTTATCAATATCGGTGTTCAATGTGAAGTTATATTGAATTCTTTCATAATAAAGTTCAACAACTCTCTTTCCGTCCCCGTCAATATTGATTGAACCGTTTTCTTCTCTTGTTCCTTCTTCGTTAGACGAGTTGAAAGTTACACGATGAGAGAATCTAAAGCCCTCTCTTGTATAAACGTCTGTAAATCCACTTTCAATAAATGTATCTATTACAATATCAGTGTCAGTTGTTCCAACAGTGTTTGATGCAGTTGAAGTTGGAACATCTGAATATTTTCCGTTTGCATCCATATAGTAATATTCAATTGTATATGGAGTGTTTGGATTTGGAGTTGCAGTTGCATATAAGTTCACAGTGCTTGTAACATTAAACTTAAAGGAATTTTCAGATATTGAAATTGTTTCTGAATCTGTTTCAAGTTGTGTCCATATTGGAGTTATATACCCAACATTAGGTACAATCTCAAGATTAACAGTTTCGCCATATTTCACAGTGTATGTTCCATTTGAGCCACTAACTTGACCATTAGCACCACTTGCAGAAACACTTGCAACTTGTTGTGTGTTAAATGTAAGGTTCAATGTGTAAGGCGCTCTTTTGTAGAATACATAAATTTGAGTTTTGCCTTCACCTGAAATGGTGTCATCAATAAATTGATAAGCATAATAATTAAATCCAGCATATCTATTTTGGTCAACATAATTCAAAACATTATCAACTGTCAAAGCATCATTTCTTACTTCTTTAGACTCAACAGTATATGAAACATTTTCATATAAAACATCATTTCCAACTTCAAATATAGGATAATCGCCTGTTTCATCGTCACCAGTAAATGGAGTTGCTGAAGAATTCACAGTCAAATCTTCTTGTAAGTAATAAATTGTATATTGAATGTCAGTTCTACCAACCCAAACTGCATAAAGATTGATATATCCGTCAGTTCCATAAGTTGTTCCTGCTGTCACATAGGATGTATCAACAGTATCTCCTGCTTCAATAATATCATCATGACCATTAACATTCTTTATTTCATCAACTTTGAATAAGAGTTGTCCAATTTCTGTGATTTCAGCTGGAGCATTTGTTTTAACAAAGACAAAATCCATAATAGTTGTGGCTGATTCACCCTCTCCAAAACCTTCGCCGATTTCGGATTTAAACACATATCCGCTTCCTTCAGCAAGTGCTGTGTCAACAATGTCAGCATATTCTTCCCCATATCTACTTTCAAACATTGAAGTTGAAATCATAATATATTCGTTACCCATTGTTGACCAACCATAGAAGTAATAACCAGAATAAGTTGCTTTTTCAAAGTTACCGTCTTCGCCATAAGTTTCACCAAATGTGACAACTTTGTTATTTGGAGCAGTTGGTGCATCTGTTCTATCATCATCCGGACGTTTATTTCCATTAAACACAACTGTGTATTGCTCTTCTGTGTAAACTGCGTCAAGTGTGATATTGCCTGGATAAACAAATCTTCCATCTGTGACAACGATTGTGCCGTCAGATAGTGTCACATTTTGAACCAACTTACCACTCTTATCAACAACAAGAATATTTGTTCCTCTAACATAGAAGCCAGCAAGGTTATAACCTGTAACCTTATCATAAATGCTTGTGTCTGCAATTATTTGGTCACTATTATGTCCGTCAGTTTCTATATTGCCGTCATAGTATTCACCAAACGTAACTCCAAAACTTCCTTGTTCTGTGACTTCCGTGCTCGTTGTTGAAGTTGATGCATAATATAAAATGTTATATTCATTTGGCGCCCAAATTGCATAAAGGGTTACAGTTGCTCCTTGTTCTGTTGTTAAGTTTTTAAATGTTGTTGAAACATAGACACCATTTGGAACAGTGTTTGTAATTCCTGTGGAAGAACCATCTTGTCTTGCCCAACCCATAAATGTGTAGCCGTTAAGAAGATAATGTGATGAAATTGTCTGCTCTATATCATAAGTTGCTGGAATTGAAGATACACCTCCTGTTGCCGTACCATAATTTCCGCTTCCTGAAGTGTTACCATCATTAGCATTAAATTCAACAGTATAAGTATTTGCTGTCCAAACAGCATAAACAGTGTAAGTTCTTTCACCTTGTTCGTTAACATCAAGAGCTAAATTCCAATTGAATCTTTCACCAAAATCATAATCTACAGTGTTGGTATTACCCTGATTCATTGACCAACCACTTAAAGTATAGCCTGTTTTATTAAAGGTTGAAACTTGTTCTTTTGTAAGGAAGGTGTAAACCTGTCCAAAAGTTGCCTCGTTTTTATCAATTATCAATTCACCTTCGCCACCATTCGCATCATATTGAACTGTGTATGTGTTTGGTGTCCAAACAGCAAACAATTGTTTTTGTCCTATTGTTTCATGAGTATATTCTTCTCCGTTTTGATATGTAGCAGTCAAGCTTCCAGCAGATTCTGCCCAACCAGAGAATGTATAACCATCTCTTGTTGGTTGAACTTGTGTTGCACCTTCAGTTGTGGTAGCAATCACATTTTCGCCTTCAGCAGT
>CALVTF010000095.1 GCA_944360025.1 uncultured Clostridia bacterium | reverse complement strand
CAATACTTTGATTGATATCGCCAAGATACATTTTTGGACAATGCCAAAGTTTATCAAAAAGATAGAAATGACATGGAGTATAATCTTGCATTTCGTCCACAATAACATATTTGGCATCATAATTGTGATGAAAACCAAAAAGATTTTCTTTGATTAATAGTATTTGTGCAATATCGTAGGCGCCGACTTCTTGAATCTCGTCTAATTCCACAGAACGTAAAAATATGTTGTAAATTCTGACGCAATCTGTCGTTATCATTTTAGAATATAGAATTTTCTTTGCCCTTTCAAAGAACGCCATATTTTTTGACGGTGGAATATTAAATAGATCAACTATATGCTCAGCAATTGCTTCAATTCTTTTGTATATTGGAAGATTTTTGAGTTTGTTGTAGTATATATCACGGATTTCTTTTTCTTCAATAATTAAATTCCCAAACACCAATGTTTTTGGAACAAAAAGATTGCAAATATCGTTGCTCAAGAAATTTTTAAAATCTTCTAAAAACTCAAAACTATATTTTATGGCAATATTTTCAAAGTCTTTTTGCGTGCCATAAGTGATAAGCCTATCTAGAAGTGTCTCGCGAGTTTTGTATTCGCCCCCAAGTAAACGTTTTGCAATATTATTAAATGTAGTGGTGTAAGGCTTATCATCACCAAGAGATGGCAAAACATCCTCAATATAGTCGGCAAAAAGTTCAGAAGGAGACAAAATAAGAATATCGTCAGTTTTTAAAGTATTGCGATATTTATATAAAAGATATGAGACTCTATGCATAGCAACGGAAGTTTTTCCTGAGCCAGCAACACCTTGCACTATGAGATTTTTAAGTTCATTACTTCTAATAAGTACATTTTGTTCTTTTTGGATAGTGGACACAATATCATGCATTTTTGCTGTAGAATTTTTAGAAAGTTCTTCCATCAAGATATTGTCATCAATAACAAGATTGGAATCAATATAATATTTTAAAACGCCATTTTCAATTTTATATTGACGCTTAAGATTTAGATCGCCCTTAATTTCACCTTCGGGGCAAGTGTATGATACTTTCCCTTTGACGTCATCGTAGTATAGTGAAGAAATATCAGCACGCCAATCGTAGACATAATATTTTTTTTCTTCACTGTTTTGGACATGACCTATTCCTATATAATAAGAAGAGAATTCTTTTTCGTTTTCTGCTTTAAAATCAAATCTTCCAAAATATGGATTTTTCTTTTGTTTTTTCAAACGACTTGAAAGTCTTTCAAGACGGTCATTGTTTTGTTCAAGATTTTCGATTTGAATATTTATGTTTGCAAGTTCGTCAGAATTATCGCCGTCATAAAAAATACTTGCAAAATATTTTTTTTGTCTTTCAATTTCTAATTTGTTTTCTTTTATGCCGTTTATAGAGGCAGTTTGTAGAGTTTCAATTTCACTCTCAACTTTTTTTAAATAATCCTTTTCGTCCTGTAAAACTTTCTTTTCCATTTTTACCTCATTTTAAAAGTAAAAATTTTACTCGCAAAATTATAACACATTTAAAGATAAAAAATCTACCATTTTAAGTATATTTTTTACTTTTTAAAAGTATTTTTATTCAAACCTAAACTTAACATTAAAAAAGAACGAAATTCGATTCGTTCTTTTTTATTAATACAAGAGCAAGGTAACACCATCTTATTCGCCAAAAACATTAATTTTAAACTGCAACCTGTGTTTTTATATATTCTTGCCTATAGTAATCATTTGTGTAAAGGAATTTTCCACCAACATAACTTCCGCTATTATCTTCATAACTAGATTTTAATTGATAAGAAGCGGTAGAATAACTCATCAAAATCTCTTCCCAACTTAAATCTTGTGAATACAAATCAAAATCTAAAGAAAGTGTTGTTAAACTTGTTATAATTGGCATAGTAAATGTTAATTCTGTAATACTGTCAATGAAAGCAAAGTTTCTAATATTAGTATTTCCATTCTCATCTTTATACTCTCTTTGATATTTTTTTGTCCCTAAGGCTATATTTGTATTTTCGGCTCCATCAATTCCTGTTATATCTTCCATATCAAGAGATAAAGTCATTTTGTCATGATTTTCATTTGTTGAAAAACCAAGAATCGACCTCTCTAATGAAGGATTAATATCAAGAGATTCTATAATAGACATAATCATATCTGGTATGTTTATCTGGAATAGCCCCATATCTATTACTTCTTTCATTCCCATAGAATCTAAGACAATTTTTGTTAAATTTGGAAGAATTTCATCACTATTATAATTATTTTTGTCTACCTGATCTTCAACAACTTTTGTCCATGATTTCCCAATCCAATCTGTCCAAGTCCTATGAGTCTCTGACGTGATTGAATACCTATGGAAAGTTAGAACCCCATCTTTATATTCATAGGTTATCATTCTTGTATCAAAATCTCCATTAAATACTGCTGATGCATTTGTATCTATAGATATTTGAGCATAAATATAAGGATTTTTAATATCTTCTATACTTATATAAAGGTCAAGTCCTAAATTTAGGGTTACAATCCTTGCCATGTCAACACCAACATTTCCTTTGAAAGTGAAATTTTTTGTATTTAATGTGTTGATTGCTGTATCCATAAACTCAGGAAGATTACTTAAATCAAAGTGATTCTCTGCCGGATTAGATTCAAAATAGTCAAAGTTTGCACTATCAAAATCTTCAAATGTCAATGTGAGATTAATTTCCTCATTGTTTAAAACAAAGTCTGAAACTTTCAATTCACGAAGTTTTGTCACAACTTTTCCATCCACAAGTTCTTCATATAAAGTTATTGAGACATTTCCGACACTTTCACCTAATTTAAGCAATACTTCAAGTTCAGTTGTATAAAGTCCTGTCTCTTCGTTTAGTGTTTTTCTCAAATCTATATTTTTAAGCATTTCAAGCATTGCTGAAACGTCACCAAGAATAGAGTCAACTTTAGATATATCATCAGAAACGTTATTACCTGTGATTCCTAAAAGTTGTTGAATATAACTAAAGTCTGTTTGGCTCTTCTCTAGATGCCAACTTTCCATTGTTTCCTGTCCAAGTTCAATATTAGCAAAACCGAGAATAAAGGAAATCATATCACTCATGTTAAGATTCTTAATTCGTCCTCTAAATACGTCGCCACTTGTGATATATTCGCCATGTGAGTAAGAAAGATAAAGTCCACCATAATTTTCATTAATTTGTCCCGTTGAATCTGTTTCATCACTGTCATAGAGAAGAGAAATAAGATTTTGTGTGCTACTCATAATCTCCACTTCTTCGTTTAGAGCATAGGTAATTGAGCGAATCTGTTCTCCATCTATATATGAAACTACAGCACTGTCAGAATTAACTGCTATTTCGCTAATTGTATATTTATTTGAATTAAGAATTAAAATATCACTAGTCGTCAAGGTATTTGCCACTTTAGTTGTACTTCCTGTAAGGAGCATGTCAAAATCACCTTGTACTTCCAAATTCTTGCCACCAAATAACGTAAAATTGTCATCTTTTGACTCTTCGCTTTCAACACTTGCTGTATCACCATTTTCTGGAATATCCGTTACGTCTACATTGACGTCACCGTTAATCTTATTATAACCAAGTTGAGCATCAACATTAATTTGATATTGATATCCAAAAATATAATCTTTCACAAGTTTAAAACTATCTAATAAAACACTGTAGTCTAAATAATCTTCAAGATGATAACTGTTTTCGGCCTCGTTATTTTCATTGCCAGTCAAAGAAATAACATTTTCATAATTTTCGTCAAACACGAGGTCCTCTTGATAATTTGCATTTCCGCCTATTTCAACATTAGTAAGGTACACAGCAAAATTTTTAGATGCTGTAACTAAAGTTTCATTTTCTAAAAGATATTCGTCATAATTGTCATAAACTGTTGTGTTTGCGTCGTTAATATTTGCACCAATGACAATTTCGGTTGGAAGAATTGTTCCGTCAGTATCTTGAATACCAAAAGCTTGCAAAACAATACTATCAAAGAAAGCACTCGCGGTATAATACAATTCATCGTCAATATTAATTTGAAGCCCTGCTAAGTTTTCTTCCAAATAAAGCCAATTTGCTGAAATGTTTTTAAGTGCTGGCAAGATAAATTCAAACTCTTCTAGCGTTTCTTTTGGTATTTCTTCACTAGTTTCCTGATCCGCCATAAATTCCGTTTCTACAAATTCCATAATTTCATTTATTGTAGTTTGTGTTAAGTCTGCCTTAATTCTAAGCCCTTGCAAATCAATATAAACAACATTTCCAACAAGATAGATATAAGTGCTTAAATTCATTGAAGTTGTGTGAAGTCGAACATATGGTGTGAAAGAGGTTGTCATCACCATTTCGCCAAGTTCATTTTGTTCAACAACTGTTGACTTCACAAGCATAGCTAAAATATCGCCATAGAAACTTGTTGTGCTGTATCTCACAGCCAAATCGCCAGAAATCGCATAAACATTTTCTTTTATTTTGGCATCGTCCACAATATCAAATATTGATGAAAGATCGCTGTATTCTTTTGGCTCTTCAATTTTAAAGTTAGTATCATTGACAATCAAATTAATAATATCTAATTTTGCTATTTGAATGTTGTCAAAAGAGAATGGATTTATTTGGATATTAAAGAAATTATTTGTCGCACTATCAAAATTAAATGTTAATGAGTATGTTTTATATTCCACCATATATTGAGTTGCACCATCGACAACATCTTCGGAAATTGAAAGGTTTTGAAGAATATCAATGACAGTTTCTTTTATATCTATCTCTTCAAAATTAACTTGGAAATTATTTAATATTGAATCAAATACGTTTTGTAAATCATCTTCAGCTTTTAAACCGAATTCTTGTAATATGGTATTTAAATCAACTTTATTTAAATCAAATTTAAGTGTTTCGCCGCCAATAGTTATATAAATTTGACTATTTTCATTAATATTTGCCAAATATACACCAAAGTCAATTAAGAGTCCATCATATTGAACAGTTAAATTTCCAGATAAGGATAAAGTTTCAATATCGAATTTGATTTCGCCAAAAAGATTTATCGTATTGGAGTCTGTAATAAGACTTGTGTCTACAACAAATGTCAAATTCTTTGCGTCTAATATTGTTTTAGCAACGCCAAAGAAATCACTAATATTGATAAAGTTAGATAGATCCTCATATTCGTTGTTAGATACTTTAACTTCTAAAACTTCGCCATTTTCATTAAAAGATATGTCATCTAAATCTTCTTCTAAAACATTTTTGCCTATTTCAATATTTGAAATATCTACAGTAACTAACTTTTCACCTTCGCCAAAATCCACCTTTGTAGATAATTTTAAACTATCTGGCAAGATGCTATCGTTTACATCTCTTTTCGTTAGAATTTGAACTAAAATTTCGTTTATTGAAATATTTTCTACATTAAAGGTGTCATCAACTGTAATTTCAAATCCATTTTCTATCCATGCAAAATAGATATTCTTTAAAATAGGTAGAACTGTTTCCAAAATTTCTTTAACTTCAATATTTTCATTTTCAGTTGTTTCATTATTAGTATCTTGTGAAACTGATTCTTCGATAGTAAATCTCTCAACAAAGACCATTACTTCGTTGATATTTTCTTCTGTTAAATCAAACTTGAAGTTTAAGTTTCCTACATTTAGATATATTGTCTCATCAAGTAGATATACATATGCTTCCACACCTTCAACTGTGGTGTTGAATCTGATATATGGAACTATGCCTTCTTCTGTCTCTACAAGCATTGCTAAAATATTTCCAGTTAAATTCATATCATTATACGAAAGTGCAATATCTCCAGAAATAGCATATGTGGTCTTATCTTCAGTCTCTTCAAGTTTTGTATTGTCTAATAATTCTACTAAACTTGTTACTTCCACATATTCTGTTGGTTTTGCTATCTTAAATCCTTCTGCGTTTACAGTTACGTTATTTAATTCTAGTTTTGTTATAGATATGTTATCTAATGTAATTGGAGAAATGGAAATATTGTAATTGTTATAGTTCTCTTTTGGCACTTCTATTTTAACACTGTAGCCTTGATAGCCTGCATTCAATGTTAAAACTTCTTCTGTCTCAGATATCGTCATTCCTTTTAGTATTGTCAAAACTATCTCTTTCACATTTAAGTTTTCTAGGTCTAAATCTAATTGAAGTTCACTTAAAATTGTATCTAAAACAACATTAACTTCCGGCATTTCAATTTGTGACAATATCTCTTTCAAACTTTCATTCTCTAAGTCGATTTTTAATGTCTTATCTTTTATTGTGAGATATATATCTTTTAAGTTTAAAATATCTTCAGCATATATTCCAAAATCTAAAACTACGCCTTCACTTTCAAGTAATATTTGTGCTGACATTGACATTGTTTTAATGTCAAACTTAACTTCGCCACTTAATGCTATAGACAAGTCTTGCGTTAAAATGTTGGCATCAATTACACTAGTTAAATTCTCAGTTTCAATTAAAACTTTTGCAAGGTCTATCAATTTAACGGCGTCAATAAAGTTAGCCACTTGAACATTGCCTATCGAGGTTTCTACACTTTCTACCTTTCCGTCATTAAAGATAATATCATTTAAATCTTCTTCTGAAACATTTTTGCCTATTTCAATATTTAAAATATCTACAGTAACTAACTTTTCACCTTCGCCAAAATCTAGTTTAGTGTTTAATTTGATTGATGAAGGTAAAATATTTTCGTTTTCATCTCTTTTCGTTAGAATTTGAACTAAAATTTCGTTTATTGAAATATTTTCTACATTAAAGGTGTCATCAACTGTAATTTCAAATCCATTTTCTATCCATGCAAAATAGATATTCTTTAAAATAGGTAGAACTGTTTCCAAAATTTCTTTAACTTCAATATTTTCATTTTCAGTTGTTTCATTATTAGTATCTTGTGAAACTGATTCTTCGATAGTAAATCTCTCAACAAAGGCCATTACTTCGTCGATATTTTCTTCTGTTAAATCAAACTTGAAGTTTAAGTTTCCTACATTTAGATATATCGTTTTGTCAAGTAGATATACATATGCTTCCACACCTTCAACTGTGGTGTTGAATCTAATATATGGAACATACTTTTCTTCTTCTTTCACTACCATTGCAAGTATGTTTCCATTAAGTTCCATATCTTCATATCGAACCAATATGTCTCCAGAAAGAGCATATTTGTTCTCTTCAAGTTTTGCGTTGTCGATAATATCAAATATGCTTGTAATATCTACCACATTCTCTTCTGGCTTTGTAAGTGCGAAGTCATCAGCATTAATCCTTACATTTGTTAAATTTAATTTTGTAACTTTAATATTATCTATAGTTATTGGTGACATTTCAATGTTGTAAATATTGTACGTCTCTTTTAATATCTCTAACTTAATTTCATAGCCTTGATATTTAACTATGAGTTCTAAACTATCTTCTGTCTCAATTAAAGTTAAATCTTGTAATATTGCAAGTGCCACTTTCTTAATATCAATATTTTCAATATCAATATCAATTTTGAGTTTCTCTAAGATTGTTTCAATTATCACACTGCTATCTTCCGGCATTTCTATTATTGATAACAATTCTTGAATATTTGTATTATCTAAATCTATCTTAAGTGTTTTCTCTCCTATTGTGAGATATATATATCTTAAGTTTGCAATATCTTCAACATACACACTAAAATCAACGGTGAATCCATCAACCTCGGCTGTAAGGTCTGCAGAAAGTGTAAGAGTTTTAATGTCAAACTTAACTTCACCACTTAATGATATTTGCATTAAGTCAGTTAATATATTTGTGTCAATCATGGCAGAAATATTTTCTGCATTAACTATGATTTTTCCTATTTTAACTGCTTGAACTAAGTCAATAAATGCTGAAAGTTCAAGATTTCCATTTGTTGTATATATACTTTCAATCTCTGTTCCATTGAATGAAATATCTTCAAGATAATTTACACTCTTTCCAATCTCAATGTTTGTTATCTCAACCGCTACTGTCTTTTCACCTTCGCCATAGTCTAGTTTGGTATTTAATTTGAGTGATGAAGGTAAAATATTTTCACTTTCATCTTTCTTTGTTAAAACCTCAAGAAGTATGTTGTATAATTTAACATTCTCTACTTCTATTGTGTCATTCACTGAGATATTAAAGCCATTCTCTACCCATTTTGTACTGATTTTCTCTAATGCTGGCAATACATATACAATAGACTCTATTGCCTCGCCATTCATATCTAACTTAATATCAAATTCGTTTTCTAAGAAACCCACCACCTCATCAATATTCTCTTTTGTTAAATCAAACTTGAAGTTTAAGTTCCCTACATTTAGATATATCGCCTTATCAAGTAGATATACATATGCTTCCACACCTTCAACTGTGGTGT
>CALVTF010000094.1 GCA_944360025.1 uncultured Clostridia bacterium | reverse complement strand
TTTGAAGAAGTGAAAAGGCAGATAGACTACGACCATATCTCTGGCGAAAAGAAACATTTGACCGATTTACAACAAAGAGCGGTGGATACCATCTCGGAGAATAAAACCTATCTTCTTCATGGCGTTACGGGAAGCGGAAAAACTGAAGTATATATGAATCTTATTGAGCGAGAACTTAAAAAAGGCAAAACTGCTCTTATGCTTGTGCCAGAAATTTCTTTGACACCACAAGTTCTTGCAAATTTCAAGGCACGTTTTGGGGAAGCGGTGGCTCTTATTCACAGCGGACTTTCTGCTGGTGAACGTTTTGACGAATGGCGAAGAATATTTTTCGGCGAAGCAAAAGTGGTGGTTGGTGCGCGTTCTGCTATTTTTACTCCGCTTGAAAACCTTGGAATTGTCATCATTGACGAAGAACACGAGCAAAGTTATATTTCAGAAAGTAATCCGCGTTATGACACACACGATATTGCACTTTTTAGACGTCAATATAATGACTGTATTTTGGTTTTAGGCAGTGCTACACCCTCCATAGAAAGTTACACAAAAGCTCTTGACGGAGAATATAAACTTGTGGAGATGCCGGTTCGTGTGAATGGTATGGAAATGCCAAAAATTGTCATTATTGATATGCTCAACGAATTAAGGCACGGAAACAGTGAAATTTTCTCTATTCCACTCTTAGCGGAACTTGGAAATGTTGTGGAAAAGAAAAAACAAGCCATGATTTTCATAAACCGCCGAGGGTTTTCCTCCTTCCAGCGTTGCCGAGAATGTGGATATGTGGCAAAATGTAAAGACTGTGACGTTTCGCTTGTATATCATAGATATGAAAACAGATTAAAGTGTCACTATTGTGGAAAAAGATATAAAGCACTTGATATTTGCCCAAGTTGCGGAAGTCACAACATAAAGCAGGGTGCAGTTGGAACAGAAAGAGTGGTGGAAGAGTTAAAAAGATTTTTCCCTGACGTTGCTATATTTCGTATGGACAATGATACCACTTCCACAAAAGGCGCACATAGAAGTATTTTGTCGCAGTTTCGCGAGGTTAAACCTGCCATTTTGGTGGGGACTCAAATGATAGCGAAGGGTCATGATTTTGAGGATGTGATTTTGGTAGGAATTATTGACGCCGACCAAAGTTTGTATCAAGCGGACTATCGCTCTATTGAGAGAACTTTTCAACTAATCACTCAAGTGAGCGGAAGAGCAGGACGAAGCAAAGACCAAGGAAAAGTTATTCTTCAAACCTATTCGCCACGGCACTATGTCTATCGTTTTGCACAAAATTATGACTTTAAAGGTTTCTTTAAAAAGGAAGCGAATTTAAGGAAAGTGACCAACTTTCCGCCTTACACAAAAGTGCTTCGAATATTATTTTCACATGAAGATGAAAATATTGTAGCAAAAGAGATAAAAGTATGCTATAATAAAGTACAGAAAGTAAAAGAAAAATATCCTGACGATTTCATCTATCTCGACGTTATGAAGTCGCCACTTAATCGAATTAAAACTAAGTATCGTTATCAAATTCTTATGCGTTTTAAACTTGAGAAGGCAGACGAAATTGAAAAAGAAATATATAATTGTGTTGACGAGAAGTGTAAAAGTTCAGTGTTTTATGAAATAAATCCAAACAATTTAAGTTAAGGAGAGAAAATGTCAGTTAGAAATATTGTTAAAATTGGAAATGCAACCTTAAGAAAAAAGTCAAAACCGGTAGTGGATTTTGGCGAGAGTTTATCTATGCTTTTAGAAGATATGAAAGCAACTATGCAAGAAAAAGGCGGTGTTGGAATTGCCGCTGTGCAAGTGGGTGTTTTAAGGCGCGCTATTGTCATTGAAGTGGAGGAAGGGGAATATCTAGAAATTATCAATCCTGAAATTGTTAAGACTCGCGGGAAAGTAACTGACAGCGAAGGATGTCTTTCTATTCCTGACTTTTATTGTGATGTTGAAAGACCAAAATATGTCAAAATCAAGGCTCAAGACAGAAATGGAGATGAGTTCTATTTTGAAGCAAAAGACTATATTGCAAGATGTATTTGTCACGAGATTGACCATTTGAACGGAGTGCTGTTTGTTGACTACACAGAAGAAGGGCAAATTTACCGTGATAGATTTGAGAGGTTAAACTGATGAAAATTCTATTTTTTGGAACACCTCTTTTTGCTGAAATCGTGCTAAAAAAACTACTTGAAAAACATGAAGTTGTCGGTGTTGTGTGTCAACCAGATAAACCGGCAAATCGTGCACGTGTTCTCCCCTCATACACAAAAGCCCAAAAGCAGAATAATGGAACGGGAAAACGGGGGAGTTCTCATCTCTCCCGTTTTTCCGTTCCGGATTTTCTCCTTCGCTTCTGGCACTTCCTCCCTGCCGACCTTGTTTTCTGCAAATCCCGGACAATATCGCATTGCCGTCAGTGTGAAGAAACAACCTCTATTCCATCCGCAGCCGTTCCACAATGCTGTGTTTTTCTAGGTTGCGGAAACACAGGTATGGGATCAGGATGG
>CALVTF010000093.1 GCA_944360025.1 uncultured Clostridia bacterium | reverse complement strand
ATAGTCATGATTTTGCGACTTATCTTTAAAGATAACGCAAATCCTGAAATAGTGGAATATATGCAGGGTATAAGCGAAGTTTTGGCATATCTTGTTTGTATTTGGCTTGGTTTCTACTTTACGCGAAAACGTGGAAATATATGGTGGCTTGTCGGTTGGATCGTGGCATCTGTAATTTTAATCATTTTCTATATTTTTGCAGTTGTATAAAATTATTAAAAAACTAAAATTACAATTACGAAATTTAATTTTTGAAGAATAAACATTCTTTTTAGATTATACTAAAAACTAATAGCACATATAAAAGGAAAAATATGAAAGGAAATATAATTTACATTATCAGTGCGGTTTTAATTGTTTTAAGTATTATATTCGCTCTTCTTATTCAAGTATGGGGAGGATTTAGTTATTTCACGCTTTCACTTTTAACTTTACTTGCACTTGCTTGGGCGGGGCACTTGATTTATTATTACTGCACATCATTTAAGGCGGAACTTGAAGATGATTTTAATTATTACAAGGCCGAAGTTATCAATTCCAATGGCGTCACAAGTGAAGATTTTGAAAAAAATATTGTATATTATAAAAAACAATTCAATAAAAAAACGATAAAAGATAAAACAATTAATATTTGCAAAATTATATTTGCTTTTGGTGTGGCTGGACTTTTCATTATGGCTATGTTTGTAGCATAAAATCTAACTATATTAAAATTGGATAAAATTTATGGAAAATACTGAAAAATTTAGATATCGTAAGGAATTAAACTTTGTTAAAATTCTTTTAAAAAAGGCATATAAAAAATGCATTTTAAATAAGCAAAAATTGATTAGCGTTAAACAGGATAAAAGTTTCGTAACAAACATAGATTTAAACACCGAAAAATTTATCATATCTAAGATACGAAGAAAATTTCATGATACAAATTTTCTAACTGAAGAAACACATATGTCAACACCACTAGGTGATAGAACATGGGTGATAGATCCAATTGACGGAACTTCATTTTTTGTTAGAAACTCTGCTCTTTATAATATTCAGGTTGCTTTTTATGATAAAGGGAAAACACAATTTTCAATTATTTATCTTCCTAGATTTAACGAAATGTATATTGCTATGAATGGATTTGGGGCATATCTAAACGGGAAAAGACTTCATAGAAAATGTAATGTTCCAATGAAAAATTGCTTTGTTGATTTTAACAATATTCCTTCAAGATGGACTGAAGAAATTAGAGAAAAGTATAAGAAATTATATAACTTGCAAGAAAAAGGAAGCTATGAAACACCTAAATTTTTTAGTATAGATTCATCTGGAATTGTTTTTTCCATGTTAGCAAATGGTACGATTGATTTTTTAGTTGAGCCAGCAGACACAAAATGGGATTTTATGCCGGGAGATTTGCTAGTTAAGGAAGTTGGAGCAAATTATTATAATTTTGACAATGAAACATACACAAGATATTATTCTTTTTCTCAAGAGTTAGATGAGTATCTAGGCTTAACAAAACAAAAAAATAATTAACTAATGGTTAAAAATTTTGGGAGAGGTTATAAAATACCTCATAATGAAAATTTTGGGGTAGGAAATTTGATCTTTAGCATGGAATATTAATAGGTTTTATAAGCTAAAATTAATAAATTTAAGGTGACTTTATTATAAAATATTTATAAAAAAGTATACTTATATCTATTCGCAAAAGACAGGTTTTGCGAATAGATAATCAAAATAT
Source organism: uncultured Clostridia bacterium (assembly GCA_944360025.1). Classification (GTDB taxonomy): domain Bacteria; phylum Bacillota; class Clostridia; order Christensenellales; family UBA1242; genus Caccovivens. Next base: position 827 of record CALVTF010000093.1, on the reverse strand, counting down.
AGTGTAGTATGTATAAAATTAACTCAATATATTGTGGTATTACGCAAAAAAAATTACATAATACCATTTTATTTTCAAAATATATAATAAGAATTATATTATAATGTTTATAATAAATTTCAAATTCAAACAAATAGCAAATTGTAACACAGTAATACATTTATATTTACATAAAATACTACACATATAATACCATTGTGTTAAAATTAAATACTGTGATAGAATTGCTATAATATATTGCTGACAATTTGTTTAATCTAATTATTTTAATTGTTTGTATTCCCTAACAATATAATTTTATGGAAAATCTTATCTATTCGTAAAATACCAAAGATATTATAAAAAAAACACTTTCTCGTTTGAAAAGTGCTTTTTTATACAAATTTTATCTTTTTTAAATAAAATTTTATTCAGAAACCTTTTGAACGTTTTTAAGAGCTTTTTTAGCTTCTTTTTCTCTACGTTTATAATAATCTTCAACAGCAGAGTGAATGGATTCTTCTGCCACTATTGAACAATTAATTTTATTTTCAGGCATATCCCCTAATATTTTTAAAATCTCTTGATTTGAAATCCTTAATGCCTCATCTATTGTTTTACCTTTAACTAAATCACAAGTCAAATCTGCAGAAGCGATTGAAGCACAGCAACCAAAAGTTTTGAATCTGGCATTTTCTATATAACCGTTATCATCAATTTTGAGATATAATCTTGTTATATCAGTGCACCCCTCTTTTGTAACTTCTCCAATAGCATTAGCACCATGCATTCCGCCAGCATTTTTTGGATTCTGAAATCTTTCCATAACAGTTCTACTATAATACATA
>CALVTF010000092.1 GCA_944360025.1 uncultured Clostridia bacterium | reverse complement strand
GCGAAAATTGCCGTGGTAAAATCAAAAATGGTTTATGCGAGCCATTAAATTTTTTAAACTTTCTTGTTTTTGTTTTCTTTTTAGATATATTTGTGGTAACATTTATAGGGGTAAGTTTAGGCTTTTTTCTAAATTTTTTGGTTAATTTGGCAATTTTTCTTCTTGTCATAATGGTTGCGTATGAAATTTTGTGGCTACTCGACAAGTCAGGGCTCAGTTTTTTGAAATCGCTTTCATTTGTCACTTCTTTTTTTGTGACAATGAAGCCGTCCACCACTCATATTGAAACCGTTTTGACAGCAGAAACCGAAATTAACTTCTTAACCACTCAAAAAGAAAGGGGAGTTATGAACGATAAATCGAGAAAACCTTTTTCGCTTGTCTATACTGAAGTTAGAAACAAACTTCTTGCAAGTGGTGTCAAGGATAAAAGCGACGCCGACTGGATAATTGCAAATGTTTTAGGCAAAAATCGTGGAGACATTAGACTTGTGGAAAGTGTCAGCGAAAAGGAATATAAGGACATTATGAAAGCAACAACTCGCAGAGCAAATGGCGAAAGTGTGGATAATATTTTTGGCTATACCGAATTTTATGGACTTCGCTTTGAGGTCAATAAAAAAGTTTTAACTCCTCGCATGGAAACGGAAATTTTGGTGGAAGAAGTTTTGAAATTTGTCGGTCGTAAAACAAAAGTTTTGGACCTTGGAACAGGTAGTGGAGCTATTGCAGTTAGCATTGCAAAAAACAGTGAAGCGGAGGTTACAGCGTTAGATATTTCCAAGGCGGCACTCTTGACAGCACAGATAAACGCCAAAAATCATAACGTAAAAATAGAATTTATTAACTCAGACCTATTTAATGGCTTGAAAAAAAGGAAAAAGTTTGATATAATTGTGTCAAATCCACCATATATTCCAACTAAGGACATAGCAAAACTTGACGTCAATGTGAAAGAGTGCGATCCAAAAATTGCTCTTGATGGTGGCGAAGATGGACTAAATTTTTATCGTGAAATCACAAAAGGAGCAGTTTTACACTTAACAAATGGCGGTATGCTTTTCTATGAAATAGGGAAAGGACAGGCAAGTGCTGTCAGAAAAATAATGAAAGAAAACGGATTTAAAGACATAAAAGTCATTAAAGACTACAACAAAATTGAAAGGGTAATTTATGGAAGACTATAAAGACTATTTAGAGAAAACGAAAAAATCAAAAGAAAGATATGATGAACTCACTGAACTTGTTATGAAGCCGGAAATCATTGCTGACAACAAGGGTTGGAAAAAACTTGTTAAAGAACGCTCAAGCTTAGAAGATATTGCAAATGCATATACTTCTCTTTTATCACTATCCCAAAATTTGGAAAACTGTGAAAATGATTTAAAAAACGAAAAAGATAACGAAATGAAAGCCCTTTTTGAAAGTGAAATCAAAGAGTTGAAAGAAAAAATCGAAAAACAGGTTGAAGATATTAAAATTTTGTTACTCCCAAAAGATGAAAACGACGACAGCAACGCAATTTTGGAAATTCGTGCCGCTGCAGGTGGAGAGGAAAGCGCACTTTTTGGAACAGAATTACTTAGAATGTATACTCATTTTGCAGATAAGAACCGTTGGAAAACGGAAATTTTAGACATTAACGAAACCGAACTTGGCGGAATCAAAGAGTGCACTGTTTTGTTTAGAGGAAAAGGGGCATATTCAAAACTCAAGTATGAAAGCGGGGTGCATAGAGTACAACGTGTGCCGGAAACAGAAAGCGGTGGACGTATTCACACTTCGACTGCCACTGTTGCGGTTTTGCCAGAAATTGAAGATATTGATTTTGAAATTCTTGACACAGACCTAAAAATTGATACATACCGAAGTGGTGGTGCTGGCGGACAACACGTCAACAAGACAGAAAGTGCGATAAGAATAACTCATCTTCCAACAGGTATCGTGGTAACTTGTCAAGACGAACGCTCGCAACTTAAAAATAAAGAAAAGGCAATGAATATTTTAAAAAGTAAGTTGTATGATTACTACCGCGAGCAAAGAGATAGCGAATATGAGCAAAATCGAAAAAGTCAAGTAGGTCGTGGAAACCGAAATGAGAGAATAAGAACTTATAACTATCCACAAGGCAGGGTGACCGACCACCGAACAAACCTTTCTTCTTATGATTTAGAAGGGGTTTTGAATGGTAACATTGAAGAATTTATTGATGCCATGATTTTAAAAGAAAGAGCGGAAATGCTGGAAAATTTATAATAATTACAAAAAAAGCAAGAGAGATATTTCTCTTGCTTTTATTCTTCCTCTTCCTCGTTTTTCTTCTTTTTCTTTTTGCGTTCTTTTGCCTCTTCTTTTTGTTTTTTTATTTCTTCAGGAGATAATTCTCTTATTTTTACCACGCTTTCTGCAATTTCAAATCTATTTTTATTAACCGGTGCAAGTTCTTTGCAATATCTTGCAATTATAGCCTCAACATGCTCTCTTTCCTTTTCATATTCTGGGTCATCTTCCATTTTGAGTGAGAAAATTCTCTTTTTTCCTTTTCTTCCTGTTCGCATATCTCGAATTT
>CALVTF010000091.1 GCA_944360025.1 uncultured Clostridia bacterium | reverse complement strand
AAGCCCCCAAATAAAAGTAAATAAAGTTATAGTAGACATTAAAACAATAGATGCAATAAGTAGAATTTTTGTCCTAGTCTCCATTTTCTCTCTTTTAGGTTTTTGCACAACAAAATTTTCCGGATTTTCACGGATTTTCTCTTTCAAATCGTCAAGCGATAAAAAAGCAAGATTCTCTTCTACCGAAAGACTCTCATTTTCACTTTTTTCATCACCATATTTAATCTTTTCAATATCATTAAAGAAATTTACACGAGTGGCAAGTTGTTGAACCGCTTTTTGCTTAGCCTTAAATCCATCTTCAAAACTATATTTAATTAATAAAGTTACAAGATAAATAAGAAGAAAAACAAGAATTAAAACAATAATAAACATAACAACAAAACCTAAAACTGCGTTGCTGGCTGTAATTTCGCTAAGTTTGTAGAAAATCCCACCCCTAATTACATTTGTTCTTGTAAGATAGGAAAGAAGTACCCCAATGCCATTATTCATAAAATGGATTATCATAGATGGATAAATACTTTCGGTAATATACAAAACAAAATTAAGAAAAATTCCAATTATAGTAGCATAAAAAAATTGTTCAATATTCATATGAAGTAGTCCAAACATTAATCCTGTCACAATTATATTGTTTTTCATTCCAAGTCCTGAATTTCCAAAAAGTAACATTCCTCTATGCAAATTCTCTTCACAAATAGCCGGTAATATGGCAGTAAAAATAAGTCCTAAAATTAAAGACCAAATAGAACCCCCACCAGACGAAGAGGAAGCAAATTCATACCCCATACTACTTAAAATAGCATTGAAAAAACTCGCAACAAAAATATTTAGAAAATAAACAACAACCCCGAGAGCGATTGAAATTAATATAACTCTAAATGAAATTTTCGTATAAGAAAAGTTATATAAAGTTTTTTTCAAACTTCTTTTTGTTAAAAATTTAAACATAAAAATTGAAAAGAAGAAAAGAACACCAACTTGCAAAACACCATTAACAATGTATGAGCCATATTCTCCTAGAAAAGAGAACAAATGAAAATGATTGAGCATTCTAATTGTCACAAAAATGCACACCACAATAAAATATATTAAACTTGAAGCAAAAGCGTATTTCTTCCCCACAATAAACCTCTAAAATATTGTATTACCCTGCAATAATATTTATAACAATAAAAATCACAGAAATTGCCATACCTGCATATAAAGTCAGCGGAAGTTTTCCAATAAAAATAGGTTCCTTCCCAACATAATTAGCCTCTTCTGTTGCACTGTCCGAAAAATCTCTTTTGCGAAGATAAAAGAAATAGAAAAGGAAAAACAAAACTCCTATAACGGCAGCAAGAATAAGTGACACAATAACATAAACTGCATTGACAGGCAAATCAAGATTAATCGCCACTATATTCATTAAATATTGTATAGTTACAGTTGTAAAATTATTGAAAAAATGCATTAAAATTGGATAGATAAGATTGTTTGTTTTGTTCATTAATATAGCGAAAACCGAGCCCATAATAAAAGGATAAATAAATTGATTAATGTTTTGATGAATAAGAGCAAATAATAAACTAGAAAGAATTATCGCCCATATACTGCCAATACCTCTTTTTAGTCCATTAAAAATTACGCCTCTAAAAATTAATTCTTCGCAAATAGCCGGAACTAGTGCAAAGAAGATAATATAAAAGACATACCAACCAAAATTATTTAGTGGAATAGGATTATCATTTGAAGCAATACCCCACATATCAAAAAGCGTTCCAAAACACCCTTCAATAAGTCCAAAAAGACAAATAACAAACAAAATTCCAAACACTGCACTCACAACAGCGACAATTGGATTTATTTTTTTAAATTTAACTTTGCAGGCCTTAAAGGAAATATGATTTACCTTGTTATAAACAAAAAATAGACAAATAAAGGAAATTTGAGATATTAAAGCATACGGAATTGTAAACCATAAATAGTTGTTATAAAGTGTATTAATCCAACTTTCTTCTTCTCCAAAAGATATCCCCGCACCGCGTGCAATAGCATAACCTATATAAGAAAACACAAGAGAAGCAACGAAAGGTATCAAAATAGCAAACAAGAAAACTTTTCCTGCATCATTTGTGTTATAGAAATTACGTTTTGCGACAGATTTTTTGAAATCTTTAATATCTATATTTTTTTCCATGATTCAAATATATCATAATTTAAGAAAAAAAACAACAAATTATTGACTTAAAATTAATTTTACAGTAAAATATTGAAATGAAAGAAAAAATTGATTTTATGGAAATCGCAATAAGTGAAGCACAAAAAGGACTTAAAATTGATGAAGTTCCTATTGGAGCATGTATTGTTAAAAATGGTAAGGTTATTGCAAAAGGATATAATAAGCGAGAAAAATCAAAAAATGCTATCAAACACGCTGAAATAATTGCCATCGAAAAAGCCTGCAAAAGACTTCATGATTGGAGACTAAATGACTGCGAAATGTATGTTACTTTAAAACCTTGCCCAATGTGTGCCGGTGCAATAGTTAATGCTAGAATTAAGGTCTGCCATTATGGTGCAGATGAAACAAACGCTCAAGACAACCTATGCGAGAAAATTTTTTCTAGTACTCGCCTAAATCATAAAACTGAACTAATAAAAGAGGAAAAATATTCTCAAGAATGTGCAGATATGCTTACAACCTTCTTTAAACAAAAACGTTTTTAATTATAATAATATAAAAATAAGAAAGACAGTCAAACAACTGTCTTTTATTTTAATATTTTCTCAAAATTAAATTACTAAAATCTAAACACAAGCGAAAGTCTTAACGTTTGTTGTTATTCTAGCACCAAGAAGATTTTGCATTTTGGCTTGAATAACTGTGCCATATTTGGTTATACACTCTGCATTGTTTAATTCTGAGCCTACGTC
>CALVTF010000090.1 GCA_944360025.1 uncultured Clostridia bacterium | reverse complement strand
GACAATCATTTTATGATAGAAAACAATATAGGTTGGGACGGGACTGTTATGAACTCCGAATTCCTCACACAAAAAGAGATGACTTGGGAAGTTTTTACAAATGCGAATGGTGATACAATCGCACAAAATAGTGCCATATCATACGCAATGCCAACAGCAACGATAGACATGGACGAAGTGTTTGGCGAAGGGAATTATGAAGCAGAGTTTAGTGATTTGGTGGCAGACATACTTGTGAATGCGTTAATGTATTGGACACGTGATGTTGGCTCAGAATTAAACAATGCAGAGTGTATAACCAAATATGGCTCAGTCATACAAGCCAAAATGCAAAATCTTCTTGGTGTTCGTGTAACAATAAATGTTAAGACTTTCGCTTGTGTTTAGATTTTAGTTATTTAATTTTGAGAAAATATTAAAATAAAATGATTTATTTTTAACTAATCTTTTTATTTAATATTTTATATGTGAATATTTTTTCTTTATTTGCAAACACTCTATTTAGGGGTGAAAAAATGATTGTTGTAAATTATATTGCTTATATCTTGACTATTATTGGCGGACTAAATTGGGGACTTGTTGGTATTTTCAACTTTGACCTCGTAAATTGGATGTGTATGGGCAGAAATGCTGGCTCAATCATTATATACATTTTGATTATGTTGGCGGCAATTTGGCTCATCATTTCTCCAATTATTTCTCGTGGTATGCTTGACCTTGGTTGCCAATATAGAAAAGAACAAGAAGAAAAAAACAAGACTAAATAAGTCTTGTTTTTTATTTTTTTATTTAGATTTTTCTAAATCGCAAAATTTTAAAATTTCCGAAAGATTTTCGCAATTTTCGATTTGATGATGCCAAATTGTTTTGTTTGAAGAGTCCGTGTCATCAGGATTAATACATAAAGTTCTTGCTCCGCTTAAGTAGACCATTTCATCATTAGAGCCATTACCAACAAAAAGAATATCTTCACTTTTGAAATTATATTGATTTTTGATAAGTTCAATATATTCGCTTTTATTTTCTAGATTATGTAGACTTGGGCGACGATAATTTATTAATTTCCCATTGTTGTCAAATATTAGGTCATAGGTTTCAATAGCAGTAATAAATTTATCAACTTTTTCTCGTTTAAAAACATCCTTAATAATTTGTTTTATACCGCCAGATAAGACAAAAATTTTGACACCATTTTCATAAAGTTTTTTTAACGTTTCGCGTGTTTCAGGTAAAAGTTCTAACTTTTTTGAAATCTCGTGCAAGTATACTCTTTGGACGTCTTTTTCTTTATATCTTTTAATTATAAGTTTCATCCAAGTTCCGTCATCAATTTCTTTTCGTTTATATTTACCATATAAAAAATCGTCATATTCAAGGTCATCAATATATTTCCAGACTTCATACCAGCAATTACTACCTTTTCTGCTTTTTGTTAATGTTCCGTCAAAATCAAAAACTATCGCCTTCATTTGTTCTCCTTTAAATTTACTTTATTATAACATATAAGAGATTTACATTTCAATAGATTTATTGTGAAAAACTTACAAAAAAGGTTGACAAACGAGAGAAAAATTAGTAAAATTAACAAGTAACATTTATAGGGGTGTAGTTCATCGGTAGAATGAGAGTCTCCAAAACTCCAGAGGAGGGTTCGATTCCTTCCACCCCTGCCAAGAGAAAAAACTGCGCTATTGCTCATTTTCAAAACAAGGAAATAGGTCTCCGAAAAATGTTTATCATTTTTTGGAATAAGGAACAAACAAGTGAATGGTAAAATCTTTGGCATTAGACAAAGATTAGAATGAATGCCGTTTGTGACGCGGTATCGCCTTTTCGCTTGTTTTTTCTCTTAATGCGACCAAACGCAACTCGCACTGCATTGGCGAGTTGGTCGCAACTCTCTTTCGAAGAATGTTGTTCCAAGAGTAGAAACAGCCACGGGCTGCTGCGCTTTTGCTCATTTTCAAAACAAGTTTCAAAATTTCATTTGATGCTTGTTTTTTCTTATTATTTTATTAAAAATATAAATAGATTTAAGAGAAAGTATTTAGGCACTTGACTTTTTTTGTGAGAAAGGGGTAAAATCTTTTCTAGAGGTGTTTTATGCGTCTTGTAAGTAAATTTTATGAAAGTAATGTTTTTGTTGTAGAAAAGAATAACGAAGTTTTGATTATTGATGCTGGGGCAAAGGTCGAAGATGTTAAAAAAGTTGTTGGTAATAGAAAAGTTGTTGGCATTCTTTTAACTCACGGACATTTTGACCATTCCTATTTCGTGGAAGAGTATATGAAAGAATTTGGCGCGAAAGTGTATGCTAGTGAATGCATTAAAGAATATTTAGAAGAACCCAAAAAGAATTGCTCAACTGATTTTGAGGGGTGTTATTTAGAAATTAAAGACTTTTCAAATTTTGTTTTTCTTCCAGGTGAAGGAGAAGTTAATATTGGTGAATTTAAAGTGCAATATAAACAACTTGGCGGACATTCAAAAAGTGATATGTGCTTTAAAATTGATCATGAAATATATGTGGGCGACACAGTTCTAGGAAGAGCAGTTGGAAGAACTGACCTTTATGGTGGCGACAAACAAGCAATGGTTAAGAGTTTGAAATATCTTCAAGGTCTAAACTATTCTATTATGCACTGCGGGCATGGAGAAGATTTTGAAAAAGCCACTCAAGATAAAATTTGTCAGATTTATATCAAGTTTTTGAGTAGGTAGTCTTTACATCTTTTCTTTATTATGTTAAAAATTATTTCGGAGGATTTATGGAAAAATTTGAAGATGTTATGGATATAAAATGGAATGAGGGCGTGCATGGAAAGGTTTTTGAAACTCCTGATTTAGAAACATTGGTCACTTTAAATTTTAATGAAAAGACTATTTGGACTGATGATACACTTCCAAAAAAAGTTTTAGAATATGGAAAAATTCCACCACTTGGCATTTATGA
>CALVTF010000089.1 GCA_944360025.1 uncultured Clostridia bacterium | reverse complement strand
GAGAACTTATTTCGTGTCTTGTTATCTTCTTACTTTGCACCATTTTTTATTTTTCAGTAGGCTATATTTTACTTGTTTCGCTAATCTTAGTGGCAGTCTTTGTTCTTTTTGATTTAATATTTATGTTTATAAAAAAGCATGGCAGAAAACATAAAAAAGTTATTGAAATTCATGAAGATGACGTTTGCAAGGTAGATTTTGAATAACAGTTTTCAAGTGCTCTTTTTTTGCAATATAATGCGGATAAGAGAGGATTATTAATTTAGTTCAATTATTAAAAGATTAAAATAACAATTTTTAAAAAAAGAAAAGAGGTTTGATGGCTAAAAAGCTAAAAATCTCTTTTCTTATCGAGTCAACAAGTTCTGCTGACTTGTTTATATTTTGTTTCGACTTTTAAATTTTATGCAAACTATTTAAAAATTTTTCAAAATTTATTTAGCATATTTTTTGTATATAAATTTAGTTAGATGATAATTTACAGGTAAAATTAAGAACAGTGCTAGTATTGGAACGAGAAGGGAGGTTAAATATAATTGCATTGTTTCTGCTTGCATTCCACAGCAAACGTTAATAACGAAAACAACAATGGTTGCGAGAAGGAAAACCGCCCAAATTGTGACAGCATTGAATTTTAATGAGGCCTTTCGACTTACTATTACTTTATATTTAATTCCGCAGTAGATAGTATATACAGCGAACAAAATTGGAATTGTGTAATACAGGAAATTGGAGGATACCATGAGAAGATTTGTCGCATTAATTATGGCAAATAGTATTGCTGAACCGATTCCAGATAAAAGTAAAAGGATGGAAGAGGTGATTAAATTTAACAGGTTGGTGTTATGAATTCGCTCAACTGAACTTTTTTTGTATTCTTTAAAATCAATACCATAAGATTTATAGTAAGTTTTAAGAGAGTTGTAATCAGCGAAAGTAGCGTTTGCAGGTGTTTCTGTGATAAAACTTTTTTCAGCCTCTACCGGATTAGAATATGTTTTTTCGGCAAGTTCCTTTTCTTTTTTCTTTTCTTGAATCTTTGACATCATATCATTATAGGTAGGCTCTAAATTAGCATCGCGAATAGGGGCAGGGAGATTATCATCCGAAACATTGATATCAAGATTAGGCGGAGTGATTCGCTTCTGGTAAGGTATTTCTTCGTCGTCAAATTTTGGACTTGTGATTAAAACAGCGTCATCCTTAATCTCTTCTTGCTCTGTCGATTTTTCTTCTTGAGGCACAGAGTAAAAAGCAGGTTTTGTGTAAATATCTTCATGTTCTTCTTCATCTCTATGAAAAAGATTTGCATATGCATTTTTATCAAAATTATTTTGTTTTGCTTGTAGCATTGACTGTTTTAGGCTGTCAATTTTTGATTTAAAATCTTCCTCTGATTCTTTTTCTTCATATTCCATCGGCATTTGAATTTGGTTGTCAGAGAAACTTCTACGATTACGATATTTCTTAAGTTCGCTTGAGGTGTCATAAATACGCTTATTTTGTTCTAACTGCGACTCTGTCAATTTTTCATATTTAGGTAAAAATACCGCATCATCTTTCTTTTCTTCTTTTGGTGGTTCGTATGAGAAAAAGTCGATTTGATTATCAGCAATATCTTCTTTTTCCACCTCTTCTTCTTTTTTAGGTGGTTCTTGTTTTGGAGAAGTGAAATCAAAAAGATTATTTTGCTGTAAAAAGATAGGTTTACTTTCTTCTATTTCTTCCACTTCTTCTTTTGATTCGATTTCTGGTTCATTATTTTCATCAGAAGTGAAGGAGAAATTTGCAAATTCCTTTTCCAAAAGTTTTAAGTTCTCTCTTCCAGCATCGGTAAGTCCATAATAGTGACGTTTACCACCAAATTCACTTTCGCCCCAAAAAGAAGAGGAGACAAGTCCCTTCTTTTCAAGTCTTGTAAGGCATGAATAAAGCGTTGGTTTTTTAAGAAGATAGCCACCGTTTGTTTTTTTGGAGATAAATTCAATAATTTCAAGTCCATATTTTGAGCCATCTTGCAAGGAATCAAGAATGAGATATTGGACTTGACCATTAGAGTTAAAAGCCATAATTTTCTCCTCCTATTCTCTCTTTAATTAAATTATAAACCTTTCTTAAATTATTTGTCAAATAATTTTCATAGTATTATGCAAATAAATTTTATTGCATAATACAACAATATATTGTGTGATATGCAATTATTGTTGCTATATTTGGTGTTTAATTTTATAAACGTGTATTTGAAGTGTTTATAAATTACAATTTGGCATAAAGAGATTTCATGTTATAAGAGTTAATTTGGTTGCATTTTTTTCTTGTAAGTGTTAAAATCTTAACTATGGAAATTAAAATTGTGAAAGAGCGAAGAAAAACTTTACTCCTTAAAATAGTATCAAGAGAGGAAATTTTGGTTAAAGCACCGATTAGACTTAATGATGCTAAAATTAATAATTTCATCTCTTCAAAAAAGAAGTGGTTTGAAGATAAAATAAAAAAAATGGAAAGTTTAGAAGAATTTGCTAGCCATTTTTATTTTGACAAGTATATTTATGAATTTGGCGAGCCTATTATGGTGACAAAGGAACTTGCAATAAGTTTTGCTTCCTTTTCTGCTAGAAAGAAAAATAAGGTTATAAGAGAACAATACTTTTCCATGTTTTCATACGTAAAAGATAGAGTGAATGAATTTGCTGAAAAATATGGTTTTAAAGTTAAAGAAGTAAATCCTTGTGTTTCCACTTGCAAATGGGGAAGTTTTTCTTCTTCTAAAGAGATGAAAATTAATTTCAAGGCAATAATTTTGCCTAAAGATTTAATTGACTATATTATTATTCACGAACTGTGCCACTCAAAACATATGAACCACAAACCTCAATTTTGGAAAGAGGTGGAAAAATATTGTCCAAATTATAAAGTTTTGAGACAAAAAATAAAGGAAGTTTCCTTACTTTTGCAAAATCCTTTCT
>CALVTF010000088.1 GCA_944360025.1 uncultured Clostridia bacterium | reverse complement strand
GAAGGACTTCTTATTGCCATTAAAAACATTGATGCTGTTATTAAAATTATCAAAACGTCGGCAAATGTCACAGAAGCAAAACAAAGATTGCGTGCAAAATTTGCTCTTTCTGAAAAACAAGCACAAGCCATACTTGATATGCGTCTTGCTCGTCTTGTTAATTTGGAAGTGGGTAAACTTCAAGCCGAACTTAAAGATTTAAAAGAAAAAATTAAACAATATGAAGCGATATTAGCTTCTAAAAAACTTCAACTTGAAGTTGTTAAAACTGAAATTTTGGAAATAAAGAAGAAATTTAACACCCCTCGTCGAAGTTTTGATAGCAAAAATAACGGCGAAATCGTTTTAAAGAAAATGGAAGAAGTGGAAGATACCAAAGACTACTTCCTTGTCCTTTCTGCTGGAAAAACCGTAAAAAAAGTTAATATGACAAATTATTCTAAGACCAACAAGACTGTGGCGGATGGCTCAACGCTTTTTGATGTCATTACCATTAAGATTAGAGTTAAGGCGAATGACCCTGTGCTTATCATTACAGAAAAGGGCAACGCTTTAAAAATTAATACCTCTCAAATTCCTGAGTGCAAGTGGAAAGACAAAGGCTTTACTTTAAAACAATTAGATAAAAATGTGGATATTATGGAAAGTCCTGTTGCTATCTTACCGTTAACCACAAATGAAATTATCTTAATGACCGCGCAAGGCATAATCAAACGCATGAGTGGAAGTGATGCAGTTATTTCTAAGTCATATTATCAAGTGATGAAAGTGGCTGACGATGATAAAATCATTTCTTGTGAAATTGATGAAAAGGGCCGTAGTATTTTAATGCTCACAAAACACGGTTATGCGGTTAATTTTGAAAAGAGTGAAGTCCCTGTTCAAGGCAGAGTTTCCGGCGGTGTGAAAGGTGTTAACCTTGAAGATAAAGACAAAGTGGTCTATGCTGGACAAAACAAAGCAGATAGTGTTTTGATAATAACAGATAATGGCTATATTAAACGTTTGGCATTAAGCGAAATTCCAATGTGTGCAAGATACAGAAAGGGTGTTAAGTATATGAATCTTGCAAAAAATAGCGTTATTTATGCTGGAACTACAGAAAAGGCCGCAATTGACCTTGGACTTAAATTTAAACTTATTGAAACAAGAAAAATGAAAGTAACAAATCAGAGATTAAGTCCTGGCACACAAGAAGTTAAAGGAAAGGTGCTGGGGGCGTATAACTTTGAAGATTAGGACAGACACCAAAAGTTTTAAACGGCAGCACGGCAAGATAAACTTGCCTAATGCCTAAACTTTCGGTTTCTCCACCTAGTCCTCTTCCAAATGTGGTGATTTCCAATTTTGATGCCGGGCAAAGCCCTTCTCCATTCAAAATTGGAAATTGGTTTGAGATAAATATTAAGTTAAATCTACCAAAAGTTATAGCAAACGAAATCGCACTTTTAGGGCTCCCGAAAATGCGTGTCATTTTTGGGAAAAAGGAATAAACAAACGAGTGGTAAGACTTTTGACTTATGGCAAAAGTTGAAACGAAGTGCGGTTTATGACGCTGTCGCTACTCTATTGCTAAGTGGGGATTCTAAGAAAGTGGTAAGTAAAAAAAACAGTCACGGACTGCAAAATTGGAAATTGGTTTGAGATAATCAAATTGAGTGCAGTTGCAATTTAAATTTAAAGAGTAGAGGGCTAAAAGGTAAAAGCAGTCACGGACTGCAAAATTGGAAATTTTGAGATAATTGAATTTTTTAGGCGGCAATTTAATTTCAAAAAAAATTCTAAGTAATAAAAACAGTCATAGTTTGATGAAGTCAATGACTGTTATTTTTTTAAGGAGTGTTCTAAAAAGGGGAACATTAAAATATAATGTTTTTGACAAGCTAAGGCAAAGAATTTTTAACTATTCGACAAAGTTTCTTATTTTTCAACTTTTTTAGAAAAATTTATACATTTGATTTAGTTTGGAAAATTATATAATTAAAGTGAGGTTTGTATGCATTTCTGTGTTATCAAATCAAGAACAATAAAAATCGGATTTATTATGCTTCTAGTTCTCATTCTTCTTTCACTTTCCATTAATGGAGCAACCTCTGCACAAGTTTTCTTTGGTTATGCACCAAGAAAAGTGCCTATTTACTCAGTTGAGACTACAGAAAAACGTGTGGCAATTTCCTTTGATGCGGCTTGGGGTGCAGATAAAACGGAAGATATTTTAGCAATACTTGATGAGTTTAATGTCAATGCAACATTCTTCCTTGTAGGCTTTTGGGTGGATGATTACGAAGATATTGTGAGAGAAATTGACGCTTCTGGCTGTGAAATAGGCACTCATTCAAATACCCATCCAGATATGGTAAAACTTTCCAAGGATTCTATACGTGAAGAACTTACAACTTCTATTGAAAAGATTGAAAAGGTAACAGGCAAAGAAGTAAGTTTGTTTAGAGCACCATTTGGTTCTTACAACAACAACCTCTTAGACGTTACAGAAAAATTAGGGCTTAAAACAATTCAATGGGACGTGGACACTCTTGATTGGAAAGGTCTATCTGCAGGAGAGATGAATAATAGAGTGATTAATAAAGTGCAAAACGGCTCAATAATTCTTATGCATAATAATTCTGACAACATTTTAGATGGGCTTAGACTAATTTTAACAACACTTCAAAACAAAGGCTACACCATAGGCTCAGTTTCCGACCTTATCTATCACGACAACTACACGATAGACAGAAATGGCATTCAACACACAAATTAAAGGAGATAAAAAAATGAATTACAAATATTTAGATGAAAGACAAACTAATGTTGCCGTGGTTGTTGGTAAAATAACTAAAACTCCAACTATAACTCATCAGATTGAGGGAGAAAATTTTTTTGACTTTGAGGTGGAAGTAGAAAGATTGTCTAAAGCGAAGGATTTAATTCCAATAACCATAAGTGAGCGTTCGATTGACCTAAATAAGTTTAAAGTAGGTGACAAAGTACTTTTGACAGGACAATATAGAA
>CALVTF010000087.1 GCA_944360025.1 uncultured Clostridia bacterium | reverse complement strand
AAAAAGAAATTTTTATGGCAGGATGAAAACTTAAAAAGTTTTCTGCAAAATTAAAAATTTTGCCTTGAACCTACTTCTATAGTTGGATAAACAATAATTTAAAGGAATTTTTGCAAATATCTTGACATTTTAAGAAAAATCTTGTATATTATTGTTTGTTTCAATTAAATATGGTCTGCTAGCTCAGTTGGTAGAGCACAAGACTTTTAATCTTGGGGTCCCGGGTTCGAGCCCCGGGCAGGCCACCAGAAATGCAAGTTGGTATTGACATTGTAGAAATTAAAAGATTTGAAAAAATATTTCAAAACGAAAGGAAAATGAAATCTATTTTCACTGAAAATGAGATTAAGTATTTCAATTTATATAAAAATCCGCTTGAACACATAGCGGGTACTTTTTCTGCAAAAGAGGCAGTGGCGAAGGCTTTTCAAACAGGTTTTAATGAAGATATTACTCTTTTAAATATAGAAATTTTGCACAACGAAAAAATACCCTATGTTCATTTAAAAGGAAAAGCAAAAGAATATTTTGATAAAAGCAATTTCAAAAAAATAAACATAAGTATCTCTCATAACAAAACCATAGCAACCGCCATTTGTGTTTTAGAATAAAAGGATAATTTATGAAAATTTTTGTTATGCGACACGGAACAACAACATGGAATGAAAAAGAAATAACTCAAGGTCATTCTCAGAATAGGCTCAGTAATGACGGCAAAAAACTAGTTGAAGAGCAAGCGGAAAAATTTAAAGTAAAAGTGGATATAATTTTTTCTTCACCACTTATGCGAACCATGCAAACCGCGAATATTATGAATAAAAAACTTAAGGTTAAAATAATTAAAGATGAAAGATTGATAGAAATTAATCAAGGAATATTTACTGGTCGAAAAAAGAATTCCTTAACTGAAGAAGAAAAAATTATAAAAAAAGAGCGCAGTTCAAAACACGGTATTGAAAGTTACCAGAGTGTTTATAATCGCATAAAAGATTTCTTAGAATATCTAAAAACTTTCAAATTTAAAACCGTTTTAATTGTGACACACAATGTTGGAGCCTCGATTCTTGAAAAAATATTAAACAATAATGAAATTGACTTTAATAACTCACAAAATTTCCACTCATTTTATAACGCGGAAATTAAAGAATTTGAATATAAAAATATTTAAAAATTAAAATAAAATAATTAAATAAATATATTAATATTCCTAAATTTAATAAAAATCATAAAAAAATTAATAAAAAATAGCTAAAAAATCGAATTTTTGGCTATTTTTTTAATATTTTTAAATTTTCAAACCAAATTTCTTTTTTGAAACTTACATTAGCAGGACTTGTCGAAGGTAAATAAATTATTTCAAGATTAGGAAAAATTTTTGTGGTCAAGTTGTAACTTGCTTTGCCATTACAAAAAATTTTTTGAATGTTAGGATACTCTTTTAAAAGGCTTTTAATGTCGTTTATTTCATTATCAACTTTTATAAGGTCTAAATCGCTTGAGCCTTTAATATTTGTCGACTTAACAATATCCCACAAGGCTATATTATAGGCTGTTAAAAAATTTTTCTTTGAATTATTGTCATTTGCTATCCTAATATTAAAAAATTCTTCCATCACTTTCCAGAAACGATTTTGTGTATTTCCATAATAAAAATTGACTTCCCTACTCTTTTTACTTGGAAAACTTCCTAATATTAATATCTTGCTATTTTTATCTATAAAAGGTTCAAAACAAAAATTCTCTTCCATAGCACTACAAAGCCTTTTCCTTTTCAAGTGGCTGTTCAACTACTACAATTTCCTTTTTAAATAATTGGCGTGTTTCTTTATTGATAAATCCAGAATTCACAGTCCTTGTAGTAAATTTATCACAAATTTCTTTGTCGGTAACTATTCTTAGTGGAATTTGAGTTTCTCTATAAACAACTTCTCTAATTGATTCTTTATATGGAACTAAGTTAAAATAATATTCTAAAATTTCTTGGATTCGACTTTTATACGTAGCAATTTTTTTGTAAAAAACTTGATATGCTTTATCACCTTTAACATCATCATCTTTATTATTGTATTTATTCGACATTCTTTCAAGTTTACTATAGAAACTAATTAAGTCATCTATAATAACCATAGGTGAATTTTCATCATTTTTAAATTTTTTTGAAGTATATGTTTTTATTGCATTCCCAATTTTATCTAAAATGTATTTATAATCATCAAGTAAACATTTAAATTTTTTTATGCTCGGTAAATATGTACCAAAAAATACTGCCCCCTCACACATAACATATTCTAAATCATCATAAATCATTTCTAGTTCAGATAAAATAGGTTCACTAATTAAACAAATTTTTTTATTACTTTTACTTCGTTCCATTTTTCAAACTCTCATCTTTTGTTATAAATTTTTATCACCTTGCTTATCAGCATTACCATTTTTTTCTTTCAAATAATCTTTAAGACTTAAATATATTGAATAATTAAATTTAAAAGGTGCGTTACAACAAGCCATTTTCTCACATGCTTCTGTCGCCTCTTGCAATCTATTTTGTTCTTCTAAAGACAAATCAATAGTCTTGATTTCTTCTATTGTCGCTTCACCAGCATTATAAACTCTTTTTGATTTTGACAACTTGCCATTAGCATAAACTTCTATTTGACCGCTTGCTCCTATTCCATCTTGACCTATGTCCTCAAATGAAATTTGAACAACTTGTGATTTACATGTTTTCTTATCATTTAACTTTGCAAAAGTTAACAAGTATAAATTGCTTGTATCTCCTGAATGTTCTAAAACACCACTTACAAAATTTATATAACGATGATTCTTGTGTTTTTCTTGAAAGCCTTCTTTTGAATTTTCATTTAGTTGGCATCCTTCAAAAAAAGTCCAACTATGATAACCATTTGAATCGCAAGCACGACATTCTTGTGATACTCTAACCTGCAATTTTATTGTTTTTCTTTCTTTTTCATAGTCTGTGTATGACATTTTTATTTCATATATTTTCATAATATCTCCTTACTTTACCCTATCTTCGATTTGCATTCTTTTTGTTTTTTCTTTATCACCAAAGCCTATCATGACTTTTTTCAAATCTTGAAAACTTTGAAATTCTGCCTGTAAATTGGCAGACAATTTTTCATTCATCGCATAACCAGTTTTTAATTTATTTAAAAGTCTCTGTTCTTCTTTTTCAT
>CALVTF010000086.1 GCA_944360025.1 uncultured Clostridia bacterium | reverse complement strand
TTTGTCTTATTAATAAATTTAACTTTTTCTTCAGTTAATTCAGAAAAAAACTTAATTTTCATAAAACCTCCTATATATTTATATTAGCACATTTTTTAATAATTTTCAACGTTTTGAATAATATTTTAAAAAAACTATTTTCTATCTATAAGTCTATAATATAAATCTGTTACAGCAACCTCTTGATAATCGTTTAAAACATAGTTGTCAATTAAAACATATGCACTCAATAATCGTTCATATGTCCACATTTCGCCTTTTTGAGGTTCGCCGTTTTCATCATACAAAATATTGCCGTCATCATCATAAATATAGTCATAAACGACATTTCCTTCGCCGTCTACAAGTTGTCCATATTCATTTATTTGAGAAAATAAGGCACTGTCCACAGCAAATAAAAGTTGAAATTTTTGTGGCAGGGCAAAATCAATATTGTTTAAAACATATGTCCTTCCAGAAAAAGTTTCAATAGTTATATTATCATAAGTTTTATCAGTGATTTCAACATGGTTTGTCCCAAGAGTTAAACTTTTGAAAAATCCTTTTTGCTCAGTTAAATCACGATTATTTCGAAGAAGAGCATCGTAAATTTCAAAAGTACCCTTCTCTTCAACTTCCAAAAAGTCCCCAACTTTTATTTCTTCATTTAAGATAGTCAAATTTTGAATTAAAATCGGATTTTCTTTTGTGCTTTCATATACACTTTCTTTTCGTAGGACCCGAAAATCGTCATCGCAAATCAGCACTTCCGTATCAGTTTGAACAGCAAAAACCTCTTCTCTTTCTGCAACATGAATAATGTATCTGTTTGGAAAAACTGTTTCAATATTTACAACCTCAAGGTAGGCAAAATTTTCGTTTTCATAGGCATGGTTATTTATATTTTCAATATACTTACTTTTTCCGTCAAAAATTACACTCGCTCCATAATGAAAATCTCCAGCCTCAATAATCTCTTCATCCGTTACATTCAAATTGGAAGTCGTCGTTCTGTAGTCTACTTCCACCGTAGATAAAGCAAACAGTGTCCAAAACAAAATTAAAATCACTGCTATTATTCCCAAAACAACCGAAAGAGAAATTATCGCCTTTTTACTCAATATTCATCCTTTTAATCTCAGCACCAAGGTTTTGATATTTTTCTTCCAATTTTTCATAGCCTCTATCAATAAAGTGAATGTTGTGAACTGTTGTGTAACCTTCCGCCATAAGCCCCGCTATCACAAGCCCTGCTCCCGCACGAAGGTCGGAAGAGTAGACGTCCGCTCCAAAAAGTTTTTCCACCCCGCTTATTATCGCAAGCCTATCTTTAACTAGAATGTCCGCTCCCATTTTAGTCAACTCCATAACATGATTAAAGCGATTTTCGAACAGATTTTCTTTGATAACAGAGGTTCCCTTAGAAAGAGTTTCCAAGACCATTAACTGTGGTTGCAAGTCGGTTGGAAAATATGGAAAAGGCAGAGTTTCGACAAACTTATATGAAGGATATCGTCCTTGTGCTGTCACTATTATCTTATCATTTTTCAATTTAAAATCGCAAGCACTTTCTTTAAGAATATTAAGTAGAAATTGATTATCTTCTCTTCTAAAATTGGAAATTGTCATATTTTTACCACATAACGCACCAAGAATTAGGTGTGTTCCGGCAATAATTCTGTCTGGAAAAACTTTAAATTCACCACTATGTAACTTTTTAACACCTGTAATTTTTATGGTGTCAGTTCCAGCACCACGAATATCAGCACCCAAGGAATTTAAAAATTTTTCAAGTTCTTTTATCTCCGGCTCCTTTGCCACATTATATAAAGTTGTCTCTCCTTCAAGAAGAGTGGCACACATAATTAGACTTTCAGTGGCACCAACACTGACTGACGGAAAAACAACTTTACCTGCTTTCATATTTGAGGCGTTGCAATATATGTATCCATGTCTTTCTACAATTTTTACACCCAAACTTCGAAAGGCTTTAAGATGAATATCAATCGGTCTTGTTCCAATCTTACAACCACCTGGATAAGAAATTACTGCTTGCCGAAATTTACCAAGTAATGCTCCTAAAAGAAAAATAGACGCCCTAAGTTTCGCCGTCAACTCATGAGAAATTTTTGTGTTTACAATACTCTCTGTGTTTAAAGATAAATGATCTCTTTTTTTAACTATCCCAACATTCAAGATTTTTAAAATCTCACACATATTTTCTATGTCAGAAAAATCTGGTACATTAGTAAAAGTTACCTTTCCATCACACAAAATGGAAGATGCAAGAATTGGTAAGTAAGCATTTTTTGATGCTTCAACTCCAATCTCGCCCGACAGTGTTTTCCCGCCACGTATTAAAAAAACTTTACTCATATAAAATTATATGAAAAATTAGACACATTGTGTCTTTTTACATTCCCATTTTGTAAAATTTATAAAAAATTTCTTATTTTAATATTTAGTTAAATCAACAAAAAAAGTGAAAATATTTAAAAAATTGATATAAAAAGTGAAAAAATAGTAAAAAATTCAAAAAATTTATAAAAATCACTAAAAAATAGTAAAAAATTAAACAAAAAAAAATTATTTTTTTGAAAAAATTAATATTTTTACAAATTTAGATAATTTTTTTATTTTAAAAAACTTTTTTCTACGCCAAATTAAAATTAATAAAAAATTAATATTTTTAAACAAAAATATATACTTAAACTTGACTATTCCTGTGTACATTTAAACATACTCCAACTCCTGCCATAAAGACAGCAACGGAAGTTCCGCCACTTGAAATAAAAGGAAGAGGAAGTCCTGTTGGTGGAATTGAACCTGTCACAACCGCAATATTAAGAAGAGTTTGAACAGCAATGAGTATTCCTACGCCACAAGCAAGTAGACAACCAAATCTATCTTTAGCATTAAGTCCAATTTTAATTAAAAAATACACTAAAACAGAAAAAACTAATATTAAAAATATGCTTCCAATAAGTCCAAATTCTTCGCCAATAATTGAAAAAATGAAATCACTTTCTGCAAATGGAAGAAACATATATTTTTGCCTAGAATTGAAAAGCCCAACTCCAAAAAGTCCACCATTACCAAGACTATATAAGGACTGAATAAGTTGAAAACCTTCTCCTTGTGGTGAAATCCATGGGTCAAGAAAGGCAAAAAGTCTTTTCATTCTGTAAGGCTCGGCTAGTATAAGAAGTGGAACAGCGGCCGCTGCTAGACCTGTAAAAAGTAAAGTATGTTTTTTGTTAATTCCGCCAATTATAAGCATAAAAAAGGTGAGAAAAGCAAGACACATTGTCACGCTCATACTTGGCTCAATAATAACCAAAAGACATAATACACCTGCAACAATAAGAGCAGGCAAAAGACCTTTAAATGTTTTTATCTTATCATGATTTTCTGATAGATATGATGCTAAAAACAAAATCAAAGCAAATTTCGTAATTTCGGATG
>CALVTF010000085.1 GCA_944360025.1 uncultured Clostridia bacterium | reverse complement strand
TCAAAACACTACCTTCAATGTGGTTTGAATTATACGCCATTCTTATCTGCGTCTCATGATATAATCCACCATGAACCTTCGAAATTTTTTCCTTTCGTAATGTTTCAAAGATTTCGTTGTGTTTTATTATGTTTTGCATATCTATTTTTAAAAAATTTGCTATTTTTTCTATTATCTTTTGATTAATTTCTTCATTTTTAGCAATTTTCGCAATTGTTCGTGAAGAAATATTTAATTCTTGACATAAAAAAAGTCTTTTTATTTTTTGTTGTTTTAAAATCTCGCTAAATTTTTTATTATCTATTTTCATACTAATCCTTTTTAAAAATCTTTACTTTATTATATATAATTTTATAAAAAAAGTAAAGAAAAAAGTAGAATTTTCACAAAAAAGTAAAAATTCTACTTTATATCAAAATCTAGTTCTTCACTTTGAAATCTTTTATCTGCAAAAAATTCTTTTGGTGTTGTTTCAAGTGCTTTAAGTAAAATAAAAATTGTTCTAAGATAAATATCTTTGTTCCTATTCTTCCTGATACTTCTATAAGTTTCTGTGAATGTATCGTTAATATTTAAAAATAGGAGGAAAATATGAATTGCTGTTTTATAGGTCATAGAAAAATATGTGTCAACGATGACTTAATTAATCATTTAAAAGAATTGATTTTAAAACTCATTAAAATTGGCGTTAATAATTTCATTTTTGGTAGTAATAGTGAATTTGATAATCTTTGTTATCAGATTGTCTATGAATATAAAAAAATATATGATATAAAACTTATAAACTATTGTTGTGGTAAAGAAATTAGAAAATTTGACGAAATAAAAATTCCAGCAAACACGAGAAATGCTGGAAGATATATTTATATTGAACGAAATAAAGCCATGATAGATGATAGTGATATTATTATATTTTACTATTCAAAATCTTATTTGCCTACAAGTCAAACAAAAAGCGGCACAGATATTGCATACAGTTATGCACAAAAGTGTAAAAAGTAAATTATAAATCTCTACAAATCAATTAAATTCACTATTGACAACAGAAATAACTTGTGTTAAAATTTTTCTATAAAAAGGAGAAAAAATGAAAAACGAAGTTGTAGATTATGTTGTTAAGTGGTGGGCTGATAGACTTGACGGAACGATTAAAGACCGTCCATTAGAAGAAACTTTCGGCGATTTGGTAAAAGAGCAAATTTTGTTTGACAAAGACATTCCAAACGAAGATAAAAAAGATTTTTATGATTATTTTTTTAATATAACTGAAGAAATGAGAAAACATTATCAAAAACAAATTTCGAAGTCTACACGCATAAAATTTGAAAAATATTTAAGACATTTTATTACAAGCGAATTATATAATCGCGGACATGCATATCTTTCAACTGACGTAACCAGTAAAGCAAGCGCAGGATTTGGTTTTGTTTGTTACAGTTGTGGCATAGACACAGAAAAGGTTTTAAATCTTCCTCGCGGGGTCGAAATGTTCATCACTAAAGACTCGGCGGAAATTAGATTTGACGAAGAAGGTCCTTATATGCCACTATTTAATGCTGAGAAAAAACAAGTAAAGCCAATTCTTCTTCCTTCAAAATTTAATAGAGAAATGTAAGGCACATATTGTGCCTTTTATTTTTTCTATTTTTCTCCTACGTTTCTATCCATCTCTTGAATAAACTTTTTATATTGTAGACAAGAAGATTTACGAAATAAATTCTTGGAAATTAAATCATCAATATCATTAGTGCTACACCAAACCACGTTTTCAACTTCTTCTTTTTGAAGAGTAAAATTTTGATTCAAAAGTCCATCATTTTCATATAAGTATGCATCAAAAATACAATGTGGCAATTTTACATTGCCCAAAAATTTTAAGTCTTTTAAACTAACCTTAAACCCAAGTTCTTCAATGATTTCAATTTGAGCTTGTTTTTTTGAAGATATACCATAAGGGACATGTCCACCACTTACAGCATAATCTCCGCCTTTTTGAGCACTTGATTTTTGAATAAGATATTTATCTTTACATTTAATCCAAACCACTGCCAATTTTATATACTCATTTGGTTCTAAACTCTTGTCACCTCGTGCTATTTTTCTATTCTTTATTTCCTTTCCATTTTCATCATAAACGCCTAAAAATTCCATACAACCTCCTTTTTGATTAAGATATACAATTTTTAATATTATATATAAAAAACATATAAAAGTCAAATAATAAATCTTTTGTAAATACTTGACAATAAACTTAATTTATGATAAAATGCGTCAAGCAGTAAAAAATACTGTCCTTGTTTTTGCTTTTTTGCAAAAACCATTAGTCCAAAAGGAGGTAGAAAGATGAATAAGTATGAACTTATGTTTATCATCGCACAAGACGTTGCCGAAGAAAAAAGAGAAGAACTTATAAACAAATTCAAATCTTATGTTGAATCTCACGGCGGAACGATCGAAGGCGTTGAAAAAGTTGGTATGAAAAAGTTTGCTTATCCAATCAACTTCAAAAATGAAGGTTATTATATTATCTTCAACATAACATTAAACCCAGAAGAAGTTGACGCTATGAACAAACTTATGACAATTACTGACGGAATTGTTCGTCAAATGTTTGTAAGAAAATAGGAGAAAAATTATGAATAAAGTTATTTTAGTTGGAAATCTTACAAGAGACCCAGAACTCACAACAACAAATAGTGGAGTTTCTGTTTGCAGATTTTCTCTTGCAGTAACAAGAAGATTTCAAAATTCTGACGGCGAAAGAGATGCAGATTTCATCAATATCGTTGTTTGGAGAAACCTTGCAGATATTTGCCACAAATTCTTGAAGAAAGGTTCAAAATGTGCTGTTGTTGGTCGCCTTCAAACTTCAAGTTATGAAGCACAAGACGGCTCAAGACGCTACACGACTGACGTAGTTGCGGATGACGTTGAATTCATTAGCACAAATCGTCAAAGTGGTGATGATGGAGATTATGTTGCTCCTTCTCAAGAGTCAAAAGCACAACCAAAACAAACAGCAGAACTTGAAGAAATTGACGATGACAGTCTCCCATTCTAGATGCCGTTGGCACTTTCTGATGTGTTCACAACACTTTCTGATGTGTTCACAACACTTTCTAATGTGTCCGCGACACTTTCTAGTGTCTATAAAACATTTTCAAATATTGGTGATATTGTCACATTCTAGATTGGAAAGAAAATTAAATTTAAAAATTTTTAGAATTTAAATAATCAAAAATCCACACAATGTATGCACGCATAATGTGTGGTGCAAAAGGAGAATAAAATGAGCGAAGTTAAAACCGAAGAAAAGGTTGTTAAAAAATATCGTAAGCCATCTAAAAAGAAAGTTTGTGCTTTCTGTGTTGCTGGCGAAAAAACAATCGACTATAAAGATATTGCAAAAATAAGAAAATATGTCACAGAAAAAGGTAAAATTTTGCCAAGACGCCAAAC
>CALVTF010000084.1 GCA_944360025.1 uncultured Clostridia bacterium | reverse complement strand
TGATTACATTCGTAGCGGAGAATCTCTAACAACACTTGTTAAGACTATAGAAGAAGAAAATGGGCGAAAACTTAAAAATGGTGTGATTGGATATTTAACAGATGGCGAGTTTACGCGAAAAGATTTTGCTTTAAAAGCAATAGAAAATGCTGTAAAGGCCAAAAGAGTTGATAAATTTAACAACCCTTCCATAGGGTCTCGAACAATGTTTTCTAATAATGATTCGGAGCACTTTCAAACTTTAGACAGAAGATGTCACGATTTCCTTCAAGTTCTAAAAGAAAGAAAACTGTATCGATAAAATTAAAAAAATATATAAATTTTTAAAGTTATTTTGAAAAAAACTTATTTTGTGATAAACTCCTATTATTAGGAGTTTTTTATGTTTAGTTACAATCGTTTTATTAAAAATCGACAAAACTTTTTGAAAGAAAATAGGGAAGAGGATTTTGTGTTTATTGATAGTGAAAGTGACATTCTTCTATCTGCTCCTCATGGCGTTCCACAAACAAGATTAGGCATTCCAAAACATGAAGAAATAGGCTCACTTGCTTTTGCATTAGAATTATATAAAAGGCTAAATACCAAATTTATTGCAAAAACAAGGAACAATTTTGATGACGTAAATTTTGATGAACATAGCCCTTACAAAACAAAAATTTCACGAGAAATTTCAAAAATAAATTACATAATTGACTTTCATGGTCTTGCGAGTAGTAGTGAGATGGACGTCAATCTTGGTATTAGCCTCGGCGAAAATATAAAATCAAATGTCGACTTGTATGAAAAATTATTTAAAATGCTCAAAAAAAATAGATTTAATACCACAGTAGACACGCCATATTGCGGAAACTTAAGAACTATATCTGGAACTTTTAATGATAATGCATGGACAATACAAGTTGAAATTAATAGCAAAATCACAAATAATCCTAAATATAAAGAAAAATTGGAACTTTTGCTATCTATTTTTGAAAATTGGCTTAAAAATATTTCTAAAATCTAAAAATTTTATATAACTTTACTATAACAATTTAAAATTAAATTTTTTAAAGGAATTAAATAATGAAAAATGTAATCATAGACAGTGACGTTATGAATCAAACTGATGACCCTTTTGCAATTAGTTATGCACTTTGCTCTGAAGAGTTAAATATTCAAGCAATCACAATTTGTCCTTTTAATATAAACTATAAACGAATCTCTATCATGGACGGGTTAATTGATAGTTATTTCGAAGCGAAACGTCTTTGTAGACTGAGCGGAAAAAATCCTAATATGGTTTTTAAAGGCTCAACTAATTATGTGACAAATGGTTTTACTGAACTTACCGAAGGAACTAAGAAAATTATTGAACTCGCTATGAAAAACAAAAAAACTTATATCGTTTGTTTAGGAACCTTAACTAATGTTGCCATCGCACTTTTAAACGAACCTAAAATTACAAAGAAAATTGAAGTGATCTGGCTCGGTACAGGTAATTTGCTGGATGATAAATTTGATGATTCCAATTATAAGAAAGACAAAAAGGCTTTTGAAATTGTAGTAAAGAGCGACGTTAAATTGCATATTATCCCAAGTTATATTGGAAAATTTAACGGAACAAGTATTTATGAACTTAAGGAACATGTAGCAATCAATCCTCTTGGAAAACACCTTTGTTCTCTTGTTGAAAATTTTGAACTTAAAATTAAAAATAGGGGGCTCCAATATATTTATGATATTATGCCTGTCGCATATTTAATAAATAAGAAAAATTTTGATTATAAAGATATAGACCGAAACCTCGTTTTGAAAGAAGAAACAAAACTTAAAAGCAAAAAACTTTTAACTTATGTTTATGATGGCTCATCAAATTACAGTGTTTGGAAAGATTTTTTAAACACCTTAAAAAACGCACCAACGAATGTATTTAAAAGTAAATATTTCTTTATTTCCGACACTCATTTTGGCATCAATAAAGATAGACAAAAAGAATTCAAACTAAACTCGCCAGAACAAACTATTCACGAATATATCAAACGTTGGAATTCTGTTGTTGGAAAAAATGATATTGTATATCACTTAGGTGATTTTGGAAATTATACATATATAAAACAACTTAACGGGAAGATAATTTTAATTTGTGGCAATCACGAAGAAAAAGATTATAAAGATGATTTTGAGTCATTCAGAAAGAAACTTATTAATTTAGGCTTTGTTGACGTCATTAAAGACGGGCTTGTTTTAAACAAGAAAATTTTGGGCAGAGAGGTTTACTTAACACACAAACCTGAAAACACACGTGACGATATGTTCAATTTATTTGGACACGTTCATTCTCTAAAACCACTTATGAAAAATGGTTTTAACGTTTGCTTGGAATATCATGGATATAAACCTCTTAGTGAAGAAATAGTAAAAGACTATATAGAGTTTATATTGTATTGGAGTCAACCAGGCGACTTTAAAAACATTTAATAAATTAGCAAAGTATTGTTAAAATATAGTTGTAATTACAACCTTGGGAGAAAAATGAAAATAAGTTCAGCAGTAGCATTAAGAGTAAGCAATATCTTAAGAGAAAGAAAAATATTGAACTCCTATGGCAATAATAGTTAAATGTTAACTCATTATAATTATATCTTATTAGTAAAAGTGTAAATTTAAGAACAGTTATGCAAATTGCTAAAGGTTTAGGTATAACTGTTGCAGAATTTTTTGATGACCCAATTTTTGAAAGAGAAGATTTAGAAATTGACTAAAAAATCCACGAAATTATCCGTGGATTTTCTTGTGCGAATTTTTGTAGAGTTCGCGTATCTTTCGAGGCATCTTGTTTATGTCAAGATTTTTTATATTTTTGTCGGATCCCTGTTTTACCACCTTTAGTCAATATAAAAATATTTTTGATTGTGTATTTGTAAAAGAACTTTTCTTTTCTATATTATTATATATAATATATATTATATAATATATATACATATTATATAGCATTTTAAAATTTGTAATTATTAAAAACAACAAAAACATTAATTTTTCTTCCTTTTTTTATAAATAAAGTGAAAATTTTATGAATTTTTCAAAATTATCATAAAAATAAGGTTGAAATTTTAGTTATAATCTTGTATAATTAAGTTAGGTAGGTGTATTATGCAAGATATTGAAACAATTTGGAAACAAATTTTAGAGAAACTTGAACTTAGAATTTCCTCAGTTTCTTTTATGCTTTGGATAAAAACTATCAAACCTCTTGAAATTGATGATAAAGAAAATTTTTATATTGTCGCACAATCAGTAACAGCAAAAAATCAAATTTTACGTAATTTTTTAGACAAAATAAGTGATTGTTGTTATGAAATTGTTGGAAAAAAGTTAAATATTCTTGTTTTAGACCAAAATGAAGAAATAGAATACTTAAAAAATAACCAAACAAAAGAAACTGTTTCAAAAAGAGAAGAAAAATCTCCTTTTATGGAAA
>CALVTF010000083.1 GCA_944360025.1 uncultured Clostridia bacterium | reverse complement strand
TGTAACTGTCGGCAAATTCGCCATCCTCTTTTGTTGGGTTAGAGTCGTCCATACGAAGATATGTTTTTCCGCCAAATTTTTGTGCTGTTTCAAAATTAATTGTCCACGCTTTTACGTGACCAATATACCAATAACCACTTGGCTCTGGAGGACAACGTGTTTGAACTTCTTTTGTCCTTCCAGCCTTAATGTCGGAAATTATTTCTTCTTCAAGTTCGTTTTCTGGAACAATTTTGTCAATGTCAATATCTTTTAAGCTCATTTTTATCTCCTATTAGTCATTATTTTAGTTTTAATAGTTTTAAAAGTCAAATATATGTCAGAAATTATGTATTTTCTTTGTGTATATTTTTAAGTTTGTTTTTTATTCGACTTAACGAGTTGTCAATACTTTTTTGATTTAGCCCTAAAAATTCGGCAATTTCTTTGTAGGAATAACCACGAAGATAGTATTTTAATACCTCAAATTCTTTTTTTGAAAGTGTTTGTTTGATGGTCTCAATAAGGTCTTTATAGTTTTCTCTACCAATAATTTTCTCATCTGGTGACACCTGAAAAATTAAATTTACAGGCAGAAATTCTTCTTCCTCATTTTCGCTAAAACTTTGCAGAGAAACAGAATTTGAAAGAGGTAGATTTTTCTTGGTGTTGGCTTTTTTTATTGCCGTTTGTATTTGGTGTTTAATGCAGGTTATAGCAAAAGTTTTAAAGGTGGCATTTTTGTCCGTCTTAAAGTTTTTAATAGCCTTATAAAGTCCGATCATGCCTTCCTGGACAATATCTTCAAGTTCTCCGCCAATGATAAAATATCCGCGTGAGATTTTCATCACGGTATCCTTATATCTTTCCAATAATTCGTTTTCTGCTTTTTCATTCCCATTTCGTGAAAGGGAAACAAGTTCTTCATCAGTCATAGGTATATTTTAGCATATTTTATAAAAATTTCAATAAGATTTTTTATATTAATTTAAAAATATAATTAATTTTGTTATATATTATTAAGAAATAAATTTTTATAACTTTAACTTGCTAAAAAGAATAAAATTAGCTTAAATTCACAAACTAAAGTTATGAAAATTAAGTCATTTATTTGTTTGGTGCTAATACTTTTAACATTTTCGCTTGCATCATGCGGTGGGAAAGAAGTGTCGTCTGCAACAATTTCACGTGATGATGAGTTTGTTGGTGGAAATTTATCTTTTGTCTACGATGAACATTCAAGGACAATATACATAGGTGGCGAAGGCGAGTTTATTCAATACTATGACAAAGATTTAACAAGGAATTGGGAAGAAGGGAACCGAATTGGTTTCAAAATTACCGCTCCAAGCGAAGTTGAAAATTTGAAGAAAACCACTCTTGAGATGAATGGAGTAACATTTAAGGATATGTTTGTGAAAATTGATGGTCAACAGCAGGACTTTTTCAATATTTATCCACTTGTGACAGAAGACACAAAGGAAATAGTTTTTAAAATTACTTGGGAGGAAAATATAGCCACGCAAACTTATACCATAAAAATTGTGGAAGGCACAGCGCTTTTAGATAGCGATAACGAAATTCAAAACATTAATCAAGAAAAGTAAAAAATTATAATGTTTGTATGTTAGGATTTCATTTAATTTTGCGATTTTTTACATATTGAACTTGAAAGTATTTATTGACAATTGACCTTCTATTTGTTATACTCAACAATATAGGAGGGAAATATGATTAAGTTCTTAACTAGTGATATAGGTGCAAGTAAAAAAGTTAATGGAGTTAGAGTTGTTTCAAGACTAGATAATACAAACCATTTTATTGAAAGTTTGCAAAAATACATAACAGAAGGCGAAAATTTTGTTTTTGTAGTAAGTAGTCCAAATTCTTATTTAGGCAATAATTCTTATGCAAAATTAACTTTTGATTCGTTCAATATGTCTGGTTTTAAATTTAAAAATTTACAAATTGTAGACTTAAGGACAGATAGTAATTTGGAAAATATAATAAAAAATGCAAGTATTGTTTTTCTTGCTGGCGGAAATACAATAGAGCAAATGGATTATTTTAACAAAATTAATTTGTCTGAAGTTTTAAAGAAATACACAAAGATAATTATTGGACAAAGTGCAGGAGCTTTAAATCTTGCAGATGAAGTTTATTGTTCGCCAGAAGATGAAAGTGAAATAGAAGAAAAAAGATATTTCAAAGGTTTAGGGTTAACAAAAATCAATATTGAGCCACATTTTAAGAATACACCACATTTTGCAGAAGAAAATATATTAGAGAAAATTCTTTTAGAAGATAGTTTTAAAAAATCTTTTATAGCAATTACTGATGGTAGTTATATAGTTGATGATGGTAAAACTCAAACTTTATACGGTGAAGGATATTTGTTCTCAAATGGCTCTTATACTCAAATTTGTGAAAATGGTCAAACAGTTGACGTTTCTAAAATTTTAAGTTCTAATAATCGCACAAAATAATTAGAAAACAAAAATCCACGGGTAAAACCCGTGGTTTTCTGTAACAAAAACAAGCGTCAAAGCGACGCTTTTTGAGTTTACTCAAAAACGAGCAAAAGTGCAGTTTTTTCTTTGGTGATCTCGAGGGGACTCACTCCGCCGTTTGATAATTCTTCGCTGGTAGGCGGCTATCATGCCGGGGCGGGCAAACGCAAACACAGTTGCCTTTGCTGTTACCGCCCGTTCGAGTCCCCTTTTTCACTTTTATTAAACAAAATAAAAAAAACAGGCATTGCCTGTTGGTGATCTCGAGGGGACTCGAACCCCTGATACCGCCGTGAAAGGGCGGTGTCTTAACCACTTGACCACGAGACCAAATATTCATTGCTTTTAAAGTATAATATATTTATATTTCTTTTGTCAAGTGTTTTTTGAAAGTTTTATTAAATTCTTAAATCAATTTCGATACATTATATATTTTTAATATTAAAGATAAATCATTCAGGAATATTTCGTGCAATGGCGGTGACATAAACAGTGGAATGTTTTGAGAGATATTCAGCGCAAGTGTTGACAGTCGCACAAGTTGTCAAAATGTCATCAACAAGCAAAACATTTTTATCTTTGATTAAATCACGGTTTATTATGCGAAAAGCATCTTTCAAGTTTTTGCTTCTTTCTTTGTAATCTAAAATTTTTTGTTCGTCGGTGTCTTTAATCTTTTCTAAAGTTTTTATAACAGGTATATTCAAAAGCTTACCTAATTCATTTGCTAGCCTTTCCGCTTGATTAAAGGTGCGTTCTTTTTGTTTCTTTTTAGTCATAGGAACAAAAGTTATTAAATCAACTTTCAAATCATTTATGTATTTTGTAATTAAAACGGCAAAACCTTTTGCTATATATCTTCTGTTGTCAAATTTATATGAGAGAATTGCTTGTCTAACTTTATCTTTATAAATGAAAGGGCAATATGCCTTTTTGAAATAGCGTTTGTTGTTTTGACAAAAGTCACAAATCTTAGCTTCATTTTTTATCGGCATATCACAGATAAGGCAGCGGTTTCCTTTATTGAGACTCAAATCTTTTTCACATTTGTCGCAATACGGCTTTTCATAAAATAAAGGAATATCTTTCCCACAAAATATACACTTAATATCATCGGGAAATAAATATTTATCAAAAAATACTGATATTTTAGAGAAAATATCAGCAAATTTATGATTTTTTGAAGAATTTTC
>CALVTF010000082.1 GCA_944360025.1 uncultured Clostridia bacterium | reverse complement strand
CAAACCCACTTCTTTTAACGCCAGAGGGCAAGAAAATGGGTAAAACAGAAAAAGGCGCAATTTGGATTGATAAAGACAAGATTTCTGCTTATGATTTCTATCAAGGAATTTATCAAACACCAGATGCTTGTGTTGAGATGATGTTTGCCCTTTTCACTGATTTGCCTATGGAGGAGATTAAAGGACTTATAAAAGAAGATATTGTAAAGGCAAAGAAAAGACTTTGCTATGAACTGACAAAATTTGTTCGTGGCGAAGAAGATGCGATTGAAGCCCAAAAGATGAGTGAAAACTTGTTTGCTGAAGGTGGAAACGATGCGCCAGTTGTGGAAATTGCGAGAGGCGATTTCCCAATGAATATCTGCGATTTACTTTTCAGGACAAATCTCGCTCCTTCAAAAAGCGAAGCAAGACGACTTATTCAAGGTGGAGCAATAACATTCAAGGGCGAAAAAGTGACTGATTTCTCAATGCAAGTGTCAGCAAGCGATATTGAAGGTGGGGCACTACTTAAAAAAGGCAAAAAGAATTTCATTAAAGTTGAATTAAATTAAGAGCAATAAAATTTGCTCTTTTTTATTCTATAAGCACACGCTTTTCAATAAAAAATTTTTCATAATCAATATTCGTAATACGAGATAGTTTTACTATATAAAATAGTGGAATATTTCTTTCATTTTTTAATATTTTCTTTAAAATTTCAATATCAAAACAATAGTATTTTGAAAATTGTTCTATTGAAAGATTTTTCTTTTCTAAAAAGTCATAAATTAACTTAACATTAAACTCAATAACAATTTTATATTTTTTTCTGTTATTTTCATTTTCGTTCATATCTTACCCCTTTACCGAATGGAAACATTTTTATTATATCGTTTCTAATTGGGAAAAGTCAAGTATTTTGTTACCGTTTGGTAGTAAAATTTTATTAGGAGTAAAAAATGAAAACAGAAAAAGTTTTTGCAGAAAGATTAAAAGATTTAAGAATGGAAGAAAAATTATCAGTTGAAAAGTTGGCAAAAAATATTGGAGTTAGCAAGGCTGCAATTTCTCGTTGGGAAAATGGTTTGCAAATTCCTAATATTGTTTATCTTGTGATGATAGCAAAATATTTTAATGTCACTACTGATTATTTATGTGGACTTGAAGATTAGTCCACATTTTTTTATTTTTGTTTTGAAATTG
Organism: uncultured Clostridia bacterium; assembly: GCA_944360025.1. Classification (GTDB taxonomy): domain Bacteria; phylum Bacillota; class Clostridia; order Christensenellales; family UBA1242; genus Caccovivens. The sequence continues at coordinate 2,589 of CALVTF010000082.1, read as the reverse complement.
GGGCGAAAATTTGTTAAAATGTTTATATGAATGTGGAATTTAAAAAGATAGTTGAAATTGTGGAAAAGAAGTCTAGGTTTTTGGGCTATCGTTTGCCGTGTAAAACTGTGGACGAATTGGAAAGGGCACTAGAATTTTTAAGGAAAGAACATAAAAAAGCCACTCATATTTGTTATGCCTATTCTCTTAAATCTCCCTTTCTTGAAAAAGCAGTCGATGACGGAGAACCAGGTGGAACAGCAGGGCGACCTATTCTTTCCGTTATTCAAAAACGGGGTGTCACGGACACTTGTGTTCTTGTGGTTAGATATTTTGGTGGAATAAAACTCGGGGCTGGTGGACTTGTCCGTGCCTACACAAAAGTGACAAGTGAAGTTTTAAAGGAAGAAAAATGACAATAACTGAAATTAAGAAAACTAAAAATGCAATGAGATATCATCTTTATGTTGATGATAAGTTTTTTGGTATTTTTTTAGATGAAATCTTGGCAAAATATGCCTTGAAAACTGGTCAAGAAATTGAAAAAGAAGATTTGGAAGAAATAAAAAAAGAAAATGACGGCAAACTTGCTTTTTTGATGTCGATTTCATATCTTGAAAAATATAATGTTTCCAAAAAGGGAATTGTGGACTATCTCAAGAAGAAGGGGATTGATAAAAATGCTATTGATGGTGCAGTCATTAAACTTGAAAACTATGGCTATATTGATGACAAAGTTTTTGCGAAAAACTACTTTGAAAGTTTGAAAAACACAAAAGGGAAGCGGGCAATCTTGCAAAAACTTAAGGAAAAAGGAATAAGTGGAGAGATAATTTCGCTCCTTGTGGAAAACATTGATGACGAAAGCGAAGAAGAACGAGCGTTACTCCTTGCAAAGAAATTCGTCAAAAATCGTGAGAATAACCTAAAAAACAAACAAAAGTGCCTTGCTCATTTAATCTATAAAGGGTATGATTATAGTGTAGCACAAAGGGTGGCGAACAAAGTTTTTGAGAACTTTGATGAAGAATAGTCTTAAAAATTTTATAACCACTTAAATTTGCTTACATAGTTTTATGGTTTAATTCACTTTTAAATTTGTGCTATGGAGTTTATGTTTTAGCATGCGGGGCAAAATCACGGTTCGCTAAAGCGAACACCAAGTTTTGAAAAAACTTGGACGAAAAATTTTCCAAATTTTTCGAGTGATTTTGCTGTTTTCAAAAGAGTGTTGGATAGGTCAACAAATTTTTTTTACGCCTTTTTTCATAAAAACAAAACCTTTTGACAAAATAATTTTAAAATTTTGAAAAAAGGAAAAAATTATGGAAAAAGAATATCAAGAACTTTTAGAGAAAGTAAAAAAAATTGAAGAAGAATATGGCTCGCTTGAAAATTTTGCCATTTTATCAACTTGTAAAGAAGTCAAACATAAACTGAGAATAGGACGGAAAATAGATTTAGAAGGCGTCTATAAAGACCTTTCTGACCTAGAATATGCCGACCTAATAGACTATCAAAATTTAAAAGGCGAATATGGAGAAAGATTTTAAACGAGGAGAGATATATTTTGCTGACCTTAGTCCTGTTGTTGGGAGTGAGCAAGGTGGCATTCGTCCTGTTTTAATTATTCAAAACAATGTTGGAAACAAATATTCGCCGACCGTCATAGTATCTGCAATTACAAGCCAACTTTCAAAAGCAAAACTTCCAACTCACATTGAACTTCCATCAGAAAAATATCATCTTCCAAAAGATTCGGTGGTGCTTTTGGAGCAAATTAGAACCCTTGACAAACGCCGATTAAAAGACAAGATTTCAGCAATTGACACTTTTAAGATGAAGGAAATTGACAAAGCAATTTTGATTTCATTAGGTTTTGTAAATTAGAGAGAGGCATTGCCTCTTTTTTAATGCAAATTTACAGATGAAAATATTTTTAAAATAGGTGTTTACAATTGTCGAAATTTGTGGTATACTAAAATCAAAGGAGAGGGTATGGTGCAAAATAAAGAAAATAATTGGGCAGAAAATATTTTTAGTTTTAGTAACAAACATTTGAAAAACTTGGCTTTAAAAGAGTTTTTGACAAACAATGTTGAACCTCTACTCATTATTGACTTGAAAAATAATAAAAATGAAAAAATATTAAAACAAAAATCAAGAGAAGGGAAAACGATTATTGATTACGCATTGCAATTTGGTTTTGAAAGTTTTCTAATCGAAGTAATTGAAAAATTTCCTCAGTGTTGTGCTGAAGAGTTGCTTGATTCAGAAAACAGAAATGTTGTGTACAGAGCGGCAATAAGAGGGTTGAATAATGTTGTAATCTTTGTTAAGAATAGTCAAGATGAAAACATTAGAAAACTTTTTATGTTAAAAGATAAATATGGTTTTTCTGCTTGTGATTACATAAATAGAAAAGTAAACAAAAAAACACCAACAAAAATTAATTATGACAATTATAGATACAGTTCACGCAACAGAAAAACAGGTTTTGTCATGGGTATGGATGACCCTAGCGACTATGAAAGATAATTTAGATATAAACAATTTTTTAAAATTACTTTAGTACTCCTCCAATTATTTAACACTAGTTAACAGTGGGCA
>CALVTF010000081.1 GCA_944360025.1 uncultured Clostridia bacterium | reverse complement strand
ACAATGCAGAGTGTATAACAAGATATGGCTCAGTCATACAAGCCAAAATGCAAAATCTTCTTGGTGTTCGTGTAACAATAAATGTTAAGACTTTCGCTTGCTTATAAATTGCGAAATTTAAAAATAATAAAAAGAGTGGTCTATATAGCCACTCTCTTTAATTAAGAATAACAAAAGATTATGAGATTTTGGTTTAAAAAGGTTTACAAATTTTGTTTTTTATGATATATTATTCCTAAACTTAGGAGGCTTTTTATGGTAGATAAAGAAAAATGTATTGGTTGTGGAACTTGTGTTGCTATTTGTCCTGTTGGTGCAATTTCTTTTGATAGTGACGGCAAGGCTCAAATTGATAAAGGAAAATGTATTCATTGTGGTGCTTGTCAAGCAAGTTGCCCTGTAAGTGCTATTGATTTAGACAAATAATTTAAGGTGGAAAATATGGAAAATATTGCTTTTATACAACTAACTGAAAGAAAACTTGAACTTAAAATTGTTCAAAGTCGTGCAGGTAGATATAGAATTTTGGAAGAAGTTGTTAATAATTATGATTTAACAGGTGATATAACAAAAGATTGTCTTTTTTCACCAAAATCACGTGCTGATATTCTTAAAATTTTAAATATTTACCGTTTTACTATTGAGACTTTTTCTGCAAGCAAGATGATTGCTTTTGCTTCAAATATTATTGTTAAAGCAAGGAATTATCGTGGACTTTTGGATGAAATTTATACGCACACAGGAATTAATTTTATTCTTGCAAATGATGAAGAGATAATCAAAGATATTTATCAATCTGTTGTAACAAAAATAGACTGCTCAAAAGGTACAGGAGTTTATATTTCTGGCTACCATACTTATATTTTCAAATATAACAGAAGAAATGTGGCAGATTTTATTGTTCTTCCATATGGATATATCAATCTCTCTGAAAAAAATGAAAATTTTGATAGCCTTGTTGGAATTATTAAAAAGGAATTGAAAGATAGTCCTGTTTTAAAATCTTTTGAAGAGGAAATTTTGGTGGGAACGGGGGTTCCTTTCTTAGATATTGCTAAAATTGCTAAAAAACTTTTAAGATATCCTCTTGATATTGACAATAACTACCTTCTTTCGGCAAGTGGGGTGGACAAAGTTATTGAATTTACCAAAGATTTAGATATTGATAAGATTAAAAAAATTAAAGGTCTTTCTATGGAAGGCTCTGACAGTTTAAAGGGCGGACTTGCTATTATCAAAGCACTTTTTGATATGTTTGCGGTGGAAGAATTGACTGTGAGCGATGCCACTTGTATGGAAGGTAAAATTTTAGAAAATCTTGTGGGCTCTCCAATTGAAAAATACAGCGATTTATTATTAAACAGTCTTGATAGTTATTATGAATTTAAAAAAGAGGGCTTGTCTATTAACCCTAGTGTTTATAACATGGCTGTACTTCTCTTTAAGCAATTAAAAGTTGTTCACAAACTTTCAAGGAATTATGTTAAACCTCTTAAAATTGCAGCATATATGTTTGATTGTGGTAAGTTTATTGACTTTAAAAATTATGAAAAGCATGGTTATTATGCAATTTTAAATGCCAATATTGTAGGCGCTTCTCAAAAAGAAATTCTTCTTGCCGCACTTAGTTGTATGTGCCAAGATTTAGATAACTTTAATCTTCCAGAAATTATGAAATACAAAGATTTAATTGACGATGAGGACGTTGATGCTATAAGAAAACTTGGTGTGCTTGTGAAACTTGCTGTCAACCTAAATGCTTCAAGAAAAAATGTTATTTCTGACATAGTTTGCGATATTTTGGGAGATTCTATAATTATGAAAACTGTAGTTAGAAGTGACCCTTCTTTTGAAATAATGCAAAGTATGAAACTTTCTGATGATTTTAAGAAAACTTTTAAGAAAAGCCTGCAAATTATTTGATTTTTGCAAATTTTTTGATAATCAAACATAAAAGGAAAATATGGCGAAGAGAAATGGCGTATGGAAAATTTTTACCATTTTAGGCATTTTGATTATAGCTATTTTGCTATGTTATTTATCTGTCGCTTTATATTTTTATTTTGGAAAACCTAATGATATAGCCACTAAACTTAAAGTTTGGAATTTAATGTCTGATCAAAGCATTGGAGATATTTATCTTGATGCTTCTTTTAGAGTGACTGACGGTGATAATGCTTTCTATGGAGTCAATGTTGATGAAAACGGTTATGTGGTCACATTGGCCAGCGAAGTTGATAAAGATGGAGATTATAAACTTTACCAAAATAATGGTTCAATTTATGGGGGTAAAGTGGCTTTCTATGACAAAGATTTAAATATTGCTTTATTAAAACTTTATAGTCTTAAAAACAAAGAGGAAAATCTTTCTTTGCCTTATGTTGAAATAGGTGATTTATATTCATCTAGTATATCATTTAATTCTTCTTTTATTGTTGTAGGTGATCCTCTTAGCCTCAATAATATTTTAACAGTCAACAATGTTACAATGTATCCCTATGTTGACGAAATAACAAAACTTGTCGACGGCAAGCAAGTTGTTGAATTTGTTAACACTTCACCTTATTATTATAGCGTTGAAAATTATACCATCTATTCTCAAGGTGGAATTTTCAATAGAAAGGGCGAATTTTTGGGGTTGGTTTATGATTACTCTGTAAGTCCCGTTAATTCAAATGTTGCTAATTTTTTTATATTGGATGCTGGTGTTATAGACCTTGTATTAGATAACGTGCGTAATTCTGATGAATATCAAAATAATTTAGTGGAAAGTTTAGTAGGTTATGATATGTACGAACTTCAAAGTTATATTGATTATCCTCTCAATTCTTCTTCGAATTATATCTATTTTAATGAGAAATGGACAGAAGTTCCTCAAGATGCTTTAACTAAATTTTATAATGGAGCAGATGGGGTATATTTAGTGGAGGATTTTGTTTATAATGACTTTACGATTCCAGCGAATAACTTTATAACAAGTGTAAATTACAACTTATTTTCATATTCAATTTACACAAAGGCAGATTTACTTTATATTTTGTATAGTGCAGAACCGGGGGAGATTTTGACAATTACCTCGCAAAATATATCAACTTCAGAAATAGTGCGAACGCGTATAACAGTAGAATAAGGAGGAATTATGAAAAAATTTAAGTATGCTATTGAAATGGGAGGTGGTTTCACAAACATTTATGTGAAAGGACAAGGTTTGGCGCTAAAAGAGCCTACTTTAGTTGCTGCAGAGCCAACTGAAGACGGTTACCGTGTTATTGCTCTTGGACAAGACGCTAAAAAACTTGTGGGAAAAACAAAAGACAACATTGAAATCTTCACACCATGTGTTTATGGAGAACATTCAAACTATGAGTATAGTGTGGTGTTATTAAAGCACTTACTTTCTAAAGTTAATTTTAAAGATTACGAAGATAATGTATTATTTTTAACACCTTGCGGAATAACAGCACACGAGAAAGACAATATTTTGAAGGTTTGTGAGGCTGTCAATATGGGTTATGTCGAACTTATTCCGGCTGCTATTTGTTCGTGTGTAGGCGAAGGTAGAAAAATTGACGGCTCAACTGTAAATATGGTGGTTAATATTGGTGGTACATACACTGATATTGCAGTAATTAATATGTCCAATATTTTAAAGGGCGCAACGGTTTCTATTGGTGGAAAATCTATTGATGCATCAATTGTGAATTATCTCGCATATAAGGAAAATCTTGTTATTGGGCTACCGACTGCGGAAACTTTAAAAAATGAAGTTGGAAGTTTATTAGAAAACGACACTTTAAAT
>CALVTF010000080.1 GCA_944360025.1 uncultured Clostridia bacterium | reverse complement strand
CTTGAAACCGGCTTTTTATTTTTACCTTTAATGATTTGGAGTGCAGGTTTCACTGTTGTTGCAGTTGAAGCTTCTGCTCCCGCCACCATACCATCAGCATAACCGCATTCCACCAAAAGTGTGGCAAAATAATATGGGTCTTTTTCAAGTTCTTCTGCTTGTTCCATTGTGAGACCTTTTTCTTTTCTTTTTTCATATAAAGTTTTCACAAGTTTTTCTCTATCAGGGAAAGTCACAGGATTGACAATTTCAAATTTTTCCATACTTTTGTCACGAATAATTAAAGCACTTGCGTCTCCCACCAAAAGCACTTTGCAAATTTTTTTCTTTTGAAGAATTTTGACAGCCTCTAAAGTTCTATCCGAAAAACTAACTTCTGGAAAAACAATAGTCTTTTGTTTTTCTTTTGCTTCTTTGATTAAGTTTTTAATTTTAAACATAATAAAACCTCTTATTCTTTTTTTCAAAGATTGAAAATAAAATATTAAAGAAAAATGGACGAGCCATTTAATAGAATTATTATAGAGAAAAATAAAGAAAAAAGTCAAATGAAATAGGAGTTTATTTTGAAAAAATTTGCAAAAAGCGAAAAAAATATAACTAGCATAATTTTCACACTTTTAATTACGTTTTTTCTTATTAATTTAATAGTCTTTCCAAAACGCTACATTGAAACCACTCTTGATGGAATTTCTGCATGGGCTTTTAATGTCCTTCCAAGCGTTTTCCCTTTTATCTTCTTCACAAGATGCCTGTCAAGTTTAGGTCAAATGGAAAAAGTTACCCGCCCTTTTCAAAAATTCTCTTCTGCCCTTTTCAAAACCCCACCAATTTCTCTTTATGCTTTCTTAATGGCGATACTATCTGGCTACCCTGTCGGTTCAAAAATGGTTGCCGATTTATATATGCAAGGCAAAATAACAAAAAAAGACGCTTTCAAAATGTCGTCTTTCTGTTCAACTTCTGGGCCAATGTTCATTATCGGTGCAGTTGGAATTGGAATGTTTCAAAACTCTACAGTCGGCTACATTCTTTTTATATCTCATATTTTGGGCGCTTTTTTAAATGGTCTATTATATAGGAATATGAAATTTAAAAATATAGATAATATAGACGACAAACAAATAGAAACAAAAGAAAGCATACAATCAAAGTTTGATATAAGCGAAATTGTTTCGTCTTCTTCCATTGCCATAATTTCAGTTGGTGCAATAATCGCTATATTCTTTATTGTGATTGAGTGTCTTTCACCAATTTTAAATCTTCTTCCAGAAACTCTCTCTTGTTTTCTTCAAGGAATAGTGGAAATAACAAAAGGTTGCCTTTCTCTCTCCACACTTTCAAATGTTAAACTTGCTTTAGTTCTATCAAGTTTTGTCATAAGTTTTGGCGGAATTTCCACACTCTTACAATCAATCACAATGCTAAAATCGGTCGAAATGCCTATTAAACTTTTCGCCCTGCAAAAAATCACTCATGCCCTTTTATCTGCTTTGATTACAATTATTTTGGTAATGATAATTTAATTATCTTTACTATGGCACCACTCAAATTCTTTTAAGTTGTTTATTTGCATTTTAACATTAGGTTCAGGACAGATAATCATAATTGTATTATATATCTTTTTTGTTAACCAAACATCAATTCGTTTGTCATTGGCAATAAAAGATAAATCATAATTTCCCTTGCCCCGAAATCTTGTTGTTATATCCGTAATTTCTGTCCACTTGATAAATAAAACAGTTTTCTTAAACCATATCCATTCTATGCCATCATCAGAAAAAATCACTTTTGCCATTATGCGTTTTTCATCAAAAAAAATGATTATAATACAAAACAAAATAAATATACCCAAAACTAGTAATGGCCAAAAATTTTCTGCATCGTGGATAGTTAAAATAAGGCCTGCTAAAAATAATCCTAAACTAACAGGTAAAAAAAGCGTAAAGTATACATAAATCTCTAATTTATGTTTCCAAAATGTAATTTTCAACACTTACTCCTTATAATAACTTGTGGCGAGAGCATCACAGCGGTTATTTAAGGCATTATCGCTATGTCCTTTCACTTTCACAAATTCCACTTCTCTTTTTTCAGTGAGAGAAGAAAGTTCTTTCCATAAATCTATATTTAAAACTTCGCCACCGCCAGATGAACACCAACCGTTTTTCTTCCAATTGCTAAGCCAATTTTGATTAAAAGCATTGACAACATATGCACTATCACTATAAACTTTCACTTTTTCGCTTTTTTCTTTAAGACCACTTTCTTCCTTGTCTTCAATAAGTTTAAGTCCTTCAATTACCGCCATAAGTTCCATACGATTGTTGGTTGTGTTGTCATCTCCACCTGAAAACTCTAGGCACTCTAGGTTTGAGTTTAGTTTTGGAAGATAAACTCCGCCATAGCCACCTTTCCCCGGATTTCCACTGCAAGCCCCGTCAGTGTAGAGAACGTCACATTCTTCTCTATATGAAGAATAATTAAGTTTTTCCGTCTTTTCATCTTCGAAATAAAGTTCTTTTGAAATATCTTCCAAACTTTTTTCTTGTTTGCCAAAATCTTGACTTATTTTGATGCCGTCATTGGACTTTCTAGGATATATATGAAAATGTAAATGCATAATTGCCTGTTCTGCACTTTTGCCGTTGTTATTGAAAGTGTTGTAACCTTCAAATCCACAGTCATTCACAAAATGATTTCCAATTTTTTTAACAGACGCCATAATCTTGCCAAGAGTTCTGTCTGGACAATCCATCAAATTTTCATAGTGCTTCTTTGGAACAACCAAAGTGTGTCCATATACGTCATTTGCCACATCCAAAAAGGCATACACATTTTCATCTTCGTAAATTTTATATGAAGGAATTTCACCTTTCACAATCTTACAAAACAAACAATCTTTCATATTCTCTCCTAAGTGTGCGGAAAGTTCACGAATTTAAAAGCCTCGCACTGAAAATTTTTCGGTATTTTGACCGCGGTCAAAACAAACTTTCCGCACTTCAATGAAATTATTATATCAAATATGTTTTCTAAAACAAAATAAATTTCCAAAACATATTCAAATTTTTGAAACTATAAAAAAGTTATGGTCACCCCATAACTATCTTATTTAAATAATCAAAATACAAATTAATTATTTGCTACAAATTGTAAATTAAAACAAATGAACTAGAAATTAAATAATTAACTTAAATTAAATGATTCTTTCCCCTGTAACGCCCTTTTTAAAGCCACACGGAGATGGACATTCATAATCTGGAAAAGTACAACGCGAACCTTTCATATATGGTTCTAATTCTTCTGCAAGTTCAGGGTTGCTTACCTTTAAATTATCATACATTTTTTTCTTTGACATTGTTGTTTGATTGTCAATTTCAAGTTGTGCACAAGAGCAGTTTCGCTCTTTCAATTTTGTTATAAAATTTTCATAAGTTCCACGCTCAATAACCGGAACCATCATCCCTTGAGGTATGTCTCCTGCTAATTTCAAACAATCTTTATACCATTGCATCTCCAAACCATACTTTTTCAATATTGGAGGCACATAAAATAAATCATATCCCATATCTAGCATATATGGATATAAAAGCCCAAAGTCTTCCTTCCCAAATTCTATTCGTTTCAAGTTTTCTTGTATTAAACTATTATCTCCCATAGCAATTGCATAATCAATTGTTCTATGACGTTGTGCTTGAGCAAGTTGAGCAAATGAGGCATTATATACCAAAGTATAACAAGGTCCGAATTGTTCTTTAAATACCGGACTTTTTCTATTAAATAGTTTTAAAACATAATTTTTATCATCTTGTGAAAGTTTATCATCTATGTAACCAAGTTTAAAGAGTTGCATGTTAAAGTCTATAAGTTCACTTCTCAGTCTTTTAGAAAAAGTATCCCCTTTACCTTCAAGATAGTCAATTTCTTTTT
>CALVTF010000079.1 GCA_944360025.1 uncultured Clostridia bacterium | reverse complement strand
TGTATGAACCCAGAAGAAGAATATTCAAAGATTTTCTCAAATGGTAAAAACTATATTATGCTCGACAAACTCATTCCAACCTTGTTTGAAGAAGGCTCATACAAAAAAATCTATACTAAAAAAGGTAAGAAATTTGAAAATCAAAAATATGAACCTCTTTTTGACTATGTAAAAGATAAAGTTAAAAAAGGATATATTGTAACTTGTGATGACTATGTAACCACCGAAGATGGAACAGGTATTGTTCATATTGCTCCAGCGTTTGGTGAAGATGACTATAAAGTTGGCATCAAGTATGGCTTAGATTTTGTTCAACTTGTAGACAGTGAAGGCAATATGACAGCGGAAACAGATTTTGCTGGTATGTTTGTTAAAGATGCCGATAAACTCATAATTAAAAAACTTGAAGAGGAAAGCAAACTTTTCAAAATTCAACCTATTGAACACTCTTATCCTCATTGTTGGCGTTGCAAAAGTCCACTTTTGTATTATGCACAAGATGCTTGGTTTGTTAAGACTACAGCAATAAGAGATCAACTTGTTGAAAATAATCAAAAAATTAACTGGATTCCTGATTATATTAAAAATGGCAGAATGGGAAATTTCCTTGCTAACAATATTGACTGGAACATTTCTCGTAATCGTTATTGGGGCACTCCTCTTCCTTTCTGGAAATGCGAAAATGGGCATGTTCATGTTATTGGAAGCGTGGAAGAGTTGAGAAAACTTTCAGGCGTCAAAGAAGAACTTGACCTTCATAAGCCTACTCTCGACAAAATAACTTTTTCTTGTCCTGTTTGCGGAAAGGAAATGAAGAGAACTCCAGAAGTTATGGACTGCTGGTTTGACTCGGGCTCAATGCCTTTTGCTCAATATCATTATCCATTTGAAAATAAAGAAACTTTTGAAAAAGCCTTTTGTGCAGATTATATCAGTGAGGCTATCGACCAAACAAGAGGTTGGTTCAACACTTTATTGTCGGTCAATACTGCTGTTTTTGGAAAAGCACCTTTTAAAGCATGCAATGTTTTAGGTCTTGTTCTTGACAAAAACGGACTCAAGATGAGCAAGAGCCTAAAAAATGGTGTTGACCCTTGGGATGTTTTATCTAAATATGGTGCAGACGGTGTGAGATGGTATTTCTTCTCAAGTTGTAGTCCAGCACAGGGACTTCCATTCATTGAAGATAACCTCATCGACCTTCAAAGAAAATTTATGGGAACTTTATGGAATGTTTACTGTTTCTACGTGCTTTATGCTGAAATTGATAAAATTGACCCTACTAAATACAATCTAAAAGATTGCAAACTTTCTTTCTTAGACAAGTGGCTTCTTTCTGATTTTAATGCGCTTATCAAACTTGTTGATGAAAACTTAGAAAAATATGAATTGCAAACACCTACGAAAGCCATAAGCGAATTTGTTGACAGACTCTCAAATTGGTATATAAGGCGCTCTCGTGAAAGATTTTGGGGAAGCGAAGAGACGGAAGATAAAATTGCGGCATACAAAACTCTTTATGAAGTTTTGGTGGGGTTATCTAAACTTATTGCTCCTTTTGTTCCTTTTATTGCAGAGGAAATATATCAAAATCTTGTTAGAAGTCTTGATTCTAGTGCACCAATTAGTGTTCATTTTTGTTCCTTCCCTGAATGTGATGAAAGTTTAATTGATGAAAGTTTGAATGAGGGCATGAATAAGGTTTTAGATATTGTTCTTTTAGGTCGAGCATGCAGAAGTGCAAGCAATGTTAAAAATCGTCAACCTCTTTCTAAAGTTATTGTTTGCTCTTCTAAAGAATTAAAACTCGACAGAGAACTTGAAGATTTAATCAAAGATGAATTAAATGTTGAAGAACTTGAGCTACTTCACAATGCTGATGAGTTTGTTTCATATGAGATTAAACCTCAACTTAGAACGGTTGGTCCAAAATATGGAAAACTTTTAGGCGGAATCAAAAATTATCTTGCAAATATTAATCCTGTGGAAGCGGTAACAAATGTTAGAAGTGGAAAAGCTTTAGAATTTGAAGTAAACGGCGAAAAAGTTGAGCTTAAAGAAGAAGATTTACTTATAAGTCTTAAAAACAAGGAAGGTTTCGCCAGCGAAACAAATGGTGAAATTACTATTGTTTTAGATACCACTTTGACAGAAGATTTAATAGAAAAAGGAACTATTAAGGAACTTATAAGCAAAATTCAAAACTTTAGAAAAGAAAGCGGTTTTGAAGTTGTAAATCATATCAAAATTGAAGTTTCTGGCGATGAAAAACTTGTAAATTTAATTTTGAGATTCAGTGATACTGTTAAGAAAGGAACACTTGCGGATGTTATAAAAGAAGGAAATAGCGGAACAAATTCCTTTGAATTTGAAGTTGACGAACACAAAGTTAAAGTAAATATAGAAAAGATTTAAAATTTCCTATATGAAATAAAAATTTGAAAAGGAAGTGTATGAGAGTAGCAGATAGTTGGAAAGATTATAAAGTTTTGGAAACAGGAGACGGCTATAAACTTGAAGAATGGGCAGGGATTAAACTTTTAAGACCTGACCCTCAAGTTATATGGCATGCGAAAGAAAATCTTTTTAATAGAAAAGATGTCGACGCCTATTATGAAAAAAGAGAAGGAGGCGGGCTTTGGCATTATAATAAGAAGATACCAGATGAATGGACAATTTCTTGGCATGGATTAAAGTTTATTGTCAAGCCTATGGGGTTTAAACACACAGGTATCTTTCCAGAGCAGGCGACAAACTGGACTTTAATGCAAAATCTTATTAAAAATTCTAAAAGAGAAATTAAGGTTCTAAATCTTTTTGCTTACACCGGGGGAGCGTCTATTGCTTTGAGCAAGGCCGGCGCTATGGTTACACATGTTGACGCAAGCAAAGGTATGGTAGAAAGAGCGAAAGAAAATGCAAAGTTAAACAGCATAACTAATATTCGTTTCATTGTGGACGACTGTCAAAAATTTATTGAAAGAGAAATTAGGCGAGGGAATTTTTATGATGCTATAATTATGGACCCACCGAGTTATGGCAGAGGACCAAGTGGTGAAATGTGGAAGTTAGAAGATAATCTTGTCGATTTTGTTGCTCTTACAAAAAATGTGCTGTCAGACAAACCTCTTTTTGTGTTAATTAATTCCTATACGACAGGATTACAACCAACGGTAATTGCTAATATTTTAAAATGCGTGTTTGGGAGAGAAAATGTCGAAGCGGATGAAATAGGACTTCCAACAGAAGAAGGACTAATTCTTCCTTGTGGAGCAACAGGAGTGAAATTATGGAAAAATTAAATGTCTTATATGAAGATAATCAAATTATTGTGGTTTTAAAACCTCAAAACGTTCCTACGCAAAGTGATGATAGTCGAGACCCTGACTTACTTTCTCAAGTTAAAGAATATATTAAGGAAAAATACAATAAACCTGGTGAGGCTTTTGTTGGACTTGTGCATAGATTAGACAGACCAACAGGAGGAATTGTGGTTTTTGCGAGGAATTCAAAGTCGGCAAGTCGTTTATCCGAGCAATTTAAAAACCACACAACTGAGAAAATTTACTATGCTGTTACGGAAAATTTGGTTAAATACAAGAAAGATACGCTTATCAATTATTTAAAAAAGGATGAAAGAGAAAATGTTGTCAAAGTTGTTCCATTAAGCGAAAACGGCGCAAAGAAAGCAGAATTAACCTACCAAGAACTTGAAAATGATGGAAAACATAGTTTGCTTGAAATTCATATTTTAACAGGTCGAAGTCATCAAATTCGTGTGCAACTTGCAAATATTGGTTGCCCATTGTATGGAGACAATAAATATGGCAAAAATAAAACTAAGACAACTTCAAATTTAGGTTTGTGGGCAGGAAAACTTACCTTTATTCATCCAACGACAAAGGAAAACATGGTCTTTATGGCAATGCCTGATCAGTCAAAATTACCTTGGAAAAATTTTAAGATAGAAAAATATTTTATGAGGTAAAATATGAAAAAAAGAGAAGAGATAGAAGAAAAATATAAGTGG
>CALVTF010000078.1 GCA_944360025.1 uncultured Clostridia bacterium | reverse complement strand
CTGGCGGTGGCACAGGAAGAACACTTCATCCAGACAATATGAGATGTGGCCCTGCAAGTTATGGAATGACCGACACAATTGGAAGAATGCATAGTGATGCACAATTTGCTGGCAGTAGTTCCGTTCCTGCACACGTTGCAATGATGGGCTTTATCGGAATGGGCAATAACCCAATGGTTGGAGCAACAGTTTCTCTTGCTGTGGCAGTTGCTTTAGCATAAAGATTTGAAATCAAAATGACTTTTCATTTTGATTTTTTCTTTTCCTTAAACTTAAAATTTAAATTTACCATATATAATAAGATGCGATAAATCTAAAAATTGAAGCACGCATTAAACATTTAAATAAAAATATCACACAACGTGTGAAAGGAGAAAATATGAAACAAAAAGTTGAACAATGTGTCATTTTAATGGCAGGAAAAGGTACAAGATTTTTACCAGCAACCCGTGCAGTTGCCAAAGAACTTTTCCCAATAGGAAACAAACCAGTCTTACTTTTTCATATGATAGAGGCTTTAAAAAGTGGGATAAAAAGAGTTTGTCTTGTCATTTCTAAAGAAAAAGAAAGTGTCAAAGAATTTTTTAAACACGACTACGCTTTGGAAGAACAACTTAAAAAATCTGGAAAATTCGAACTTTTACAAGAACTAAACGAAGTTATTGACAATCTTGAAATTGATTTTATCTATCAAGGAAACATCAATGGTTCAGGTGGTGCGGTTTATTCTGTCAAAGAATGGGCAAAAGGAAAACCATTTGTTGTTGTGAATGGTGATGACCTATGTATTTCTAAAAATGTTCCAGTTATGAAACAAGTAATTGATGCCTATGAAAAAACTGGTAAAAATATTATTGGTGCAAGACCATTTCCATTAGAAGTCATTCCAAGATATTCCTCTATAATTAAGAAAAAGAATCTTTTTGAGCGATGTGATGAAATTGAAGGAATTATTGAAAAACCTAAAAATCCGCCTTCAAATTTGGTAGGGCTTGCCCGCTATGTTTTGACAAGTGAAATTTTTGATGAAATCTTAAATTGCACTCCAAAAAATACAGAATATTACCTAACTGATGCCATAGACAATTTGGCAAGAAAAGGCAGAGAGGCAAGTTACGAATTTGATGCAAACTATTGTGAGTGTTGAAATAGACTTGAATATATTAAATGTATGATTGAAGTTGGTTTGAACGAAAATGATATTAAAGATGATTTAAAAGAATATTTAAAATCGCTTTCATTAAATTAAATAAAATTAAAACAAAAAATTAAAAATTATTAAAAAATACGCAAAAAATATAAAAAATTGCGTATTTTTTTGCAAAAAAATGTGTTTTTTATTATTTTTTCACAATTTTTCAAATATTTTTTATTATTTTTAAAATAATTTTTATTAATTAAAATTTTTCTGATTTAAATTTTAAAATATTTTTGAATATTTTTTCTTCCACTGCAAACAATATTAGCGGGAGGTAAATATGGAAAAATATAGACCAGGCGAAACCGTTCAAGAAAGTGGTGATTACACTGCATATAGCAACGGTGGAAGAAATGGTGGAACAACTCACCTTGAAAAAGGCGAAACATTCCCACCAACACAACACGAAGGTTCATATTATGTTTTAGAAAAATAAGGTTTAAAAGTTTGTAAATTTGATTAATTTTAAAACTTTTAACACAAAAAGTGTCAGTGACACAAAAAAATGTGTGAATAACTCACACATTTTTTATTTTAATATTAGAATTTACTCTTTCTTTGGTTTGTTCGCTTCGAAAATTTCATTGAAATCATAATATTTACCGTTATGCTTAACACCAACCATTGTGTCAACTTGGCAGTTATGAATGCTTTTAAAAATATGATTCTCGATTTCTGGAATATCTTTTTTAAGATTTTTTATAAGATTTTTTATGTTTTTTCTTGCAGAAGGGGAAATTTCATCTTCACTTAAATTACTCATTTCTGTGAAACGGCAAGCACATTGCAAAAACTTCAATTCGTTATAGTCTTTCCACGCAATTATATCTTCTTCGCTAACAAAATATAGTGGACGGATTAACTCCATTCCTTCAAAGTTCTTTGACCATAGTTTTGGTGGCATTGCTTGAATTTGTGCCCCATAAAACATTCCCATAAGTGTGGTTTCAATCACATCGCTATTGTGATGAGCAAGAGCAATCTTGTTGCAACCAAGTTTCTTCGCTTCGTTATATAAATATCCCCTTCTCATTCTGGCACAGAGATAGCAAGGCGATTTTTCAATATTGACGACACTGTCAAAAATATTCGTTTCAAAAATTGTGAGTGGGATTTCCAACATTTCAGCATTGTTTTTAATTTGATTCAGGTTTGCTTCATTATAGCCCGGGTTCATAGATAGATAAACCACTTCAAAATTTACTTCGCTTATTCTTTTTAAAAGTTGAAAAAGTTTGGCAAGAAGCATACTATCTTTTCCACCAGAAACGCAAACAGCAATTTTATCACCCTCTTCCACAAGGTTATACCTTTTAAGTGCGAGAATAAATTTTGTCCAAATGGACTTACGAAATTTTTTCATTAAACTGCGTTCCACAAGTTGTGCTTTAGATAGTGCTTTTTCCATAAAAATATATTAACATATCACCATTTCCTTTGTCAATTCTTGCATAATAAAGAAAAATATACTCAAACTATTTTTATGAGTATATTTAAACGAAAAAAGAAAAAATTTCAAAGCAAAACTGACCCATTAGGCTCTTACACAGGTGTGCCAGAAAATCCTTATGACCCACCACAGCAAGATGCCGACGACCTCTAGGGTGTCCGCGATACCTTCTATAGTTTCCGCGACACTCTATTGTGCCAATGACACCGTCTATTTTGTGCCCGTGTCACTCTTTAAATTGTTTCTTTAAATTTATGAATTTTGCACCAATAAACAATCAAGCCACTTTTGTGTCAACTTTGGTATCATTGATACCCACCTAATCCTCTTGCAAATTGTCATTGATATACAAAATTCCAAGGGTGTTTTCTCCGCAGTGACTAGAAATTGTTCCACCTGCTTTTGTCACATAGATAGTTTTAAATCCCCTATCAATCAAACTTTGCTTTGCCACTCTCACCATTTCATCAGTTGCAGTGGTGTAAGTCACAAAACCAACTGACAAATCTGGTGTGTTAAACTCTTCAAGCGTGTCCTTGCAATAATTTACCACAACTTTATCCATATTGCCACGGTATTTTTTATATGGACCCATTTTCCCATCTTTTAATATGATTTGTGGTCGAATTTGAAGAAGATTTGCCCCAAAGTATGAGAGAGCAGAGCATCTTCCACCTTTATATAAATATTCCAACTTTTTCAAAACAAAACTTGCTTGAACTTTTGGCACACGAGCATTTGCCTTTTCATAAACTTCTTTTGCTGACAACCCATCATTTGCAAGTTTTCTTGCATAAATTGCAAGAAGTGCAATGCCGGTGGAAAGCGACTTACTATCACAAACATAAACATTTTTAAGTTTTTCGCTTGCTGACATAGCATTTTGGCAAGCAGAAGAAATTTCACTAGAGAGTGCAAAATGAACAACTCCGTCATAGTCCTTTAAAAGAGATGTGAAATATTCCTCGTATTGGGTTTCATTAATAGCCGAAGTCTTTGGCAGAGATTTTGTTTCATCTACCTTAGCAAAAATCTCCTCCGGCATTATTTCACCGTCCAAATATTCCTTTCCATTCATTATAATAGTGTAAGGAATGGTGTGAATGTCAAATTCTTGTAGCATTTCTTTTGGTAAATCAATAGTGCTTTCTGCAGAAATTGCAATTTTCATATATCCTCCACATGATTATTAACACTTTAAAAACAAAATATTTTAAAAGTTGAGATCTCAACTTAATTTTATTATAATAAATAACAACAAAAAATCAAAACATTTTTTAAAATAATTTAAATATTTAAACTAATTTTTATTTGCCTTTAAACTCTTTTTTATGTTAGACTTATAAACATAAGGAGGAAACTTTATGGAAGAAATAAACGATAAAAAACATATAAAGAAGGCACATTTTGTAACAGCCATTGTTATGATGATAAT
>CALVTF010000077.1 GCA_944360025.1 uncultured Clostridia bacterium | reverse complement strand
GTTTGATTTGGCTTTGGCTAAAAATAAGCACACGGGCTTATTTTCTTTACGCGCCGCCCCAACTGAGCTAGCAACCCAAATTAAATATTGAATTTTCTTAATGTTTTTGTTTGCCTTTTTATATTAAGATTAAGTTAAACTTAACAAATTTTAACCTTATTTTATTGTTAAAGCAAGGCAAATGAAAAACTATGTGTATTATATAACACACACAAAGAAAAGTCAATCATTTTTCCTAAATTAATTAAAATTCTGCGTCATTTTTTGTTTCAATTTCACCATGCAATCGTTCAAAGTCAAGGATATATCTCTTAACTGCCACTTCAATTTCCTTATTTTTTGAGCGTCCATTGTAATTAGCAGTGAATGTTATTTTCTCATGCAGGTTGTTTGAAATTCTAAGCGTGTAGCGAGGATAATTCTTTTTCATTTGTGCCTCCTATGGAAATTTTACTAAAAAAAGGTTTTAAAAACATAATTGTGACGGCATTTTGACTCAAATTTTTCGACAAAATTCGACATTAAGAAAGTTTTTAACAAATATACAAAAATTTTTGTATAAATATATATGGAAAATACTAATTTTAAATTAATAAATAAAGAAAATTTGATTACAAATATATCAAAAATTAAAGACAAGAAGATATGTTTAATGGTTAAGGCAAACGCGTATGGACACGGAATTAAAGAAGTGGTAAAGAGTGCGAATGACTATGTCTGGGGTTACGGTGTTGTAAATATTGATGAGGCTATTTTAGTTCGAAAATATACTAGAAAAAGAATTATTGTTTTTGCCCCTACAAAAGATTATGAATTATGTAGATTAAATAAAATTGAGTTTTTTATTGATAGTGAATTAGAGCTTAAAGAAGCCATTTCAAATAATTGCCCAAATTTAATTCATCTTGCTATTAATGTAGGCATGAATAGATATGGGACAAAAAGTGAAATTGAATTAAAACATATTAATAATCTTTTAATTGATAACAAAATTAAACTAAAATCAATTTATACTCATTTCCCTATAACTGATAACAACTTAAAAACATGCAGAGAATACAAAAATTTTTTAATGCTTAGGAATATTATCTCTCAAAATTCTCCAATTTGTTTTGGAGGGAGCAATGTGCGAAATTATGATTTTAACTTTGATATTTTGCGTCTTGGTATAGATGCTTATGGCTATGGAAAGGATATGAAAAAGGTAATGAAGATTGTTTCAAAAGTTGTAAAAATTAATTTCGTAAAAAAAGATGAGTTTGTAGGTTATGGAAAAAAATATAAAGAAAGATTTGGAAATTTTATTGCAGTTGTTCCTATCGGTTATGGTGATGGATTAATGCGTGGTTTATCAAATAAATTTAAAATTAAGATTAATGGGGTAAAATATCAAGCAGTGGGGAATATATGTATGGATTGTTTTTTTGTTAAAGTTGATAAAAGTGTAAAAGTTGGAGATTTTGTTGAGGTTATGTTTGATGCCGATTATTTAGCAAAGAAGATTAAAACTATACCTTATGAAATACTAACAAATTTTTCTTTACTTAGAGGAAAAACATTAATAGAAAATTGAAATAAAAAATATATAATTTAAAATAAACATTAAAATTCAAAAAAAATAATAAAAATATTTATTTTTAATAGCATTTTTATATAAATTTTGCTATAATTTTTTTATGAGAATAAATTCTGGAAATTTTAAGGGTAGAAAGTTAATCGAAAATAAATATGACCATATAAGACCCACAACTGACAAAGTAAGGCAAGCCCTATTTACCAAACTCCAATTTTTTCTTCCAAACAAAAAAGTTTTAGATTTGTTTTGTGGAACTGGTGCATTAGGAATTGAGGCGTTAAGCAGAGGGGCTTCAAGTGTTTTATTTGTTGACAAAGATTTTAGAAGTGTGCAGATGACTAAGGAAAATTTAAAAAATCTTAAAATAAACGCTAAAGTTGTAAAATGTGATGCTGTAAAATACTTAGAAGTATGCAGTGAAAAATATGATTTGATTTTGTTGGACCCGCCTTATAAAAGTGGTTTGTATGAAAAAATACTTACAAAAATATCTGATAAAGATATCTTAAACGATGAAGGAATAATTGTTTGCGAACATGCTTCAAATGACACATTTAATTATTCACCTTTTACTGTTTATGACGAAAAAAAGTATGGGAGCATAACATTAACTTATCTTGAAAAATAGATAAAAATATTTAACCAAATTTTTTAATGCCTCATATATTTTCTTATATCAAAGGAGAAAGTATGTGTGGTATTTGTGCTTGTATTGGAAACTTAAATGCTGTCAAGTACGTGCTTGATGGATTAAAAATTTTAGAATATCGGGGGTATGATTCGGCAGGAATTTCTTATATAGAAAATAAAGAACTAAAAACAATTAAGTCTGTAGGAGAAATTTGTAATTTAGAAAAAAAAGTGAAAGGTATTTTTTCAAATGTAGCGATTGGTCATACTCGTTGGGCAACGCATGGTAGTGTCACGGAAGATAATGCCCATCCTCATCTTTCTTTTAATAAAGGAATCGCTATAGTACATAATGGCATAGTGGAAAATTACAAAGATTTGAAAGATAAATTGAATAATGTAAAATGGCACTCTCAAACAGACACGGAAGTTTTTGTTAATTTAGTAGCGGAAAAAGAAGGTGACTTACTTGAAAAACTTATTAATGCTTCAAAGGAAATTAGTGGTAGTTTTGCTGTTGCTCTATTAGATAAAGATGGTAACATTGTTTTTGGAAAACGAGAAAGTCCTCTCTATATTGCTCATATCAATAATGGCGTTATGGCTGTTAGTGATACATATGTCCTTTGCGATTTGGCAGAAGATTTTTATACTTTAAATGATAATGAATTTGCAAAAATAAATGGCAATGGAATTTTCTTTTATGATAAAAATGGCAAAAAAATCATTAAAAATAAAGAAAAAATGCAAAATTTTAACAAAAATAATGAGATTTTTGAAAAAACACATATGAAAAGTGAAATTTTAGAAACAAAAAAAGTTCTAATTGAAACTTTTAAAAACTATAAAAATGAATTGCTGTTTTCTTCAATTAAACTGCCTAAAAAATTTGAAGAAATTGAATTGATTGCTTGTGGAACGGCTTATCACTCGGCATTGCAAGGAGCAGAATATTTTAAGAAAATTGGAATTCCGTCACACGCTTATATTGCAAGCGAGTTTCGTTATGGAAATGAAATTTTAAATAAAAATGCTCTATATATTTTTGTAAGTCAAAGTGGAGAAACGGCGGATACAATTGCATGTGCTAAAATGTTGAAAGAAAAAAATATGACATGTCTTGCTCTTACCAATACTCCTAATTCTTACCTTAATAAAATTTGTGAGAATGTTTTACCTACATTTGCAGGTAAAGAAATTGCTGTGGCGTCAACCAAGGCTTATTCTTGTCAAGTTTTTGTTTTGTATCTCTTTTCTTTATATTTAAGTGGTAAGTTTAAAGAAAGCGAAAAAGAAATTTTGGATTTTTTAAAAAATTTCCCTCTACTTGATATCAATAATGGTTTAGTAGACAAAATTTCAAATTTTGAAAAAATTTTCTTTATTGGTCGTGGGCAAGATTACATAACGGCACTAGAAGGTAGTTTGAAGTTAAAGGAGATTACTTACATAAATTCCTTTGCGATTGCTTCAGGCGAATTGAAACATGGGACCCTTGCTTTAATAGACAAAAAATCGATTGTTATTGCTATTTGTACAGAAGAAAAAATTAAAGAAAAACTATTTTCAAATATTGAAGAGGTTAAAGCAAGAGAGGGGAGTGTTTTACTAATATCAAATTTCCCTTCCTCATTTGAATCTTTAATTTTGCCAACTTTTCCTACAGCGCTTATGCCGATAATTTCTATAATTCCTTTGCAGTTTTTAGCGCTTCATATGTGTGAAAAGTTAGGTTATAATCCAGATAAACCTAAAAATCTTGCAAAATCAGTAACTGTTGAGTAGTATTACAAAATACAAGTATATAATTAATAAGATTCATATTAAAATTTCATAATGCATACTTTGTGTGCATTTTTTTATATAGTCCAAGCATATATTAGGCTATGATTGAAATTTATAGTTTGCTTTTATGAAAAAACCACTTATATGTATTTATAAAAACACTATAAAGTATCAATAGAGTATACCCTATTGATACGCTC
>CALVTF010000076.1 GCA_944360025.1 uncultured Clostridia bacterium | reverse complement strand
TGGCTTTGAAAGACTTGTTATGTATTTAACAGGTATTTCCAACATACGAGACGTAGAATTCTTCCCACGAACAGTTGGCTCAATCCAAGGGTGACGTTGTCACTTTCTAGGTGTCATCGACACTTTCTAGATTCTAGCAAAGTTACTATTAAACGAGTAACAAAAAATTTAAAATAGTTTATAAAAATAAAATTCGGCTTATTTTATCTTTAGCCGAATTTTTTATATAAAAACACTTTTCTTGCCAAAATTAAAAGTAAAGAGTGACGGCTTCCATATATTTCCATGCTATCAGCAAAAAGCCAATAATAGAAGATAGTGCAAGAGTGAAGTGCACGTTGCTTATTTCTACCGCCTTTTTGCGATAAATAGTAAAAAAGCCTATTAAAAATGCATAAATACTAACATATAAAATCCACATAACATTGTTGCTTTTAATTAAGAATTATTTGAAATTTAGGAAAACGAACTATATAACTTCAACAGTGCCGTCCTTGGATACCCTTATTTTATCACCGGTTTTTATTTCTGTTAAAATGTCTGAGCCAAGTTTGTCGATGGCTATAATTTGAGAATTTTCCCAATTTTTTGCAAGGATGACACCGCTTGCAGCAAGAGAGTCAATTTCTTCGCTGAAGAGAAGTGCCGCTGGATTTATACCCATTTGACAAATTGTTTGTATAACAAGACCACCCGTGGTGGAACCGATTGTTTGTGGCAATATTAAAGCCACGCCTGTTAAATTCTTTCCGTAAACGTCTTTATTGTTTTGGTCAGAACCGATAACTTTCTTTTTGTTCATAAGAGCGGATTTTTGAAAGGTGGCGAGAGTGTTTAGTCCTTGTTTAGAGACTACACATTCGCCTTCATAACTTCCACTGCAGATAACTCTTCCTTTGAAAACTTTTTTCATATTATTTCACCCCACAAATAATTTTAACAATATCGTCATCTTTATAATATCTCGACTTTGAATATGTACGAAGTTTGTTGCTATTGGTAATTATTGGCTTACTTCCTGCGATAGGATTGTTGGTATACATAAGTGGACAAATGGAGGAAAGGTTTACGCCAAAATTTTTAAGTTTTATGTAATTTTCTGTTTGCTTAAATTTTTCCACAACGTCAGGTGATGAAGTCATAATTGTTCGAATTTTTATCTTTCTTCTTCCACTTACTTTTAAATTTTCTTCAATTTTTTCTGTCCATTTATTTAACTGATAAAAGGTTAGGTGTGGACAGCCAATAAAACAAAGGCTAGGCTTAGAGTCAGTCTTTTTCCACATAACCGGATAACTTTTATAGACTCTTTCAAGTTCGGCATCGTCAATAACATAAACTTTAGCATCTTTATTAATAATTTTTTCATTAAATTTTTTTGCTTCTGGAGTTAAATTTTCAATATGATATAGCCCGACTGCGCCGTTTGAAGCGGTGGCTGCGCCAAAATCTTTTAGGTAAGAGATAACTTCATCATTGAGTTCTGTTCCTAAATACCTATCAAGACCTTTAACATATGGAACGTCCTCCATAACCTTCATACCAATCGCACTTCCAAGAATTTGTGCCTCTGGAAGTGAAGTTGTTTTAACTTCGACAATCCAATTCGCCTTTCTTCCTTCGTCAGTCAAAAGACCGAAATTTGGCACTTTGCCAATCAACGCACCAAATATATCTAGCATTCCGCTGTTACGATTGCATCTTGCGCCAAGTACAGAATTTGCAAATACCACTGCACTACTTTCTGCCCAAGACAAAATATCGCCATACTTTGGTGTGTTTCCAACTTCTTCAAGATAGCAGGTGCAAGTGAAAGCATTTTTATTTTTTAACCCAATTTTAGATAGTTGTTCTTCATAATGTTTTTGCTTAGAATACATAATTTTGCTGAAAATGAGTTTGTCTAAAACACCGCATTTCACATTTTCATAATCAATAGGTCTAGGATCGACTGTGAAAGGGAAAGGTGTTTTCAGTCCCGCTTCAATGATTTCATCCATAATACGATAAACAGGCTTTAAAAGTCCAATACCAAATGACGTCACTAGGTGTCCAGAAGTTGTGACAGGCACAAGTTTGTCTGCTCCAAAAAGTTCACCAAATTCGACAAGCGTTTGCATAATTTTGGCTTTCGTTTGGCCCTCTTTGCCGTCTAAAATATCTTGTTCTTCTTGTGTTAATTTCATATTTCCTCCTTTAATTTTTTTCACATTATAATTATAACAATTAATATATAAATATCAAAGGAAATTGCTAAAATTTTCAAATTTTGCTATTGACAGGGGAGTGTAAGTGTGATAGACTCTAAATTAGATATGGTAATTAAAAACGAAAACACAAAAGATTGTATTTTATATGAGATTAAATGCCTTTTATGTCAAAAAAGCATAGACTATGAAAGGCTCATTTTTCTTTTCAGTGAATATTGCATGGAAGATTTAGGACTATACGAAAGCGAAATAGAATTAGAAAAAAAAGATAATTCAATTTTTAATTCATATGGTTCATATTCATGTGTCACAAAGAAAATTAAACTTATTTTATCTAAGAAAAACAAATCGCTTTATGAATTATTAAATACTGTTGCACATGAGTTAAAGCATAAAGAAAGGGATACTATTAATATAAAGCATTTTAAAATTGTAGGACGATTTGATAAATCAAAATTTCCTATACAAAAATTCCATTCTTTTTTATATGGGATTCTTTTTAATATGGAAGAAATTGATTTAAATTCTCTTCAATTTACGTCAGTAGATGAAAAAGAAGCAAGAGAATATGCTATAAACCTTTTAGATAAATTTGTAAATGATTTAAAAGCCTTGATAACTCAAAATAAAATAGATAGACAATTTAATAAGTATGTTAAATTTATTGACGAAAAAAATCAAAATGAAAAAGAAAAAGAAGATAAAGTTTACATAAATAAATTAGAACGCGCAAAAGATGCATATGATTTTTTAAGAGCAAATGTAAAATGTTTTATTTCCCATGTTTTTGAAGTTACTAAAAAAGGACCAACTTCTTTGGAGGACAAAACAATTTACAATTACTTTCAAAAATATGGTACAGTTTCGCCATTTATAAATGCATATTTGTCTATTTATAGTGATAAAGAAATTGTAAACTTGATTTTGACGGAAGCAGAAAAAATAAATGACAGAGAATCGCTTATTTCTTGTCTCAACCACTATAGCACAGAAATAAGTTCCTCACAACTTTTGAAAGGTTTGTCCTTGTTAAATAAAAATAAAAAAGTCAATTTTGAAACAGTTTCAAATCAACTCAATTCGTTTAATGAAAATGTTGTAAATAATTTCTTTATAAGTTATATAGATTCATTAAAACAAAACAAAAGAAAACATTATGAAAGAGAATTTTTATAAATCCTCTTTTTTTTCGCCTATAAAACATTTAATATTTAAAAATACTTGTAAAACATTTTGATTTTAGTTTATAATATAATTAATGATATTTCAAAAATATGGAGGAGTATATGGCAACTTATTTTTTATGGGGAAGCATTGCCTTAATTGTTATTGTCTTAATCATAGGTTTTTTCGTAGGTTTTGGACGAGGCGTTAAGCGTTCTTCCACTCACGTTTTATTTGTTGTAGCAAGTGTTATTATTGCATTTTTTATCACGAAACCTATAACAAATGCTATTATGAATGTTAACATACAAGTTGATGGAAATATTGTCGCAATTAAAGACTATATTATCAACGTAATTTCAGAAAATTTTGTGGACTTATCAAATTTTGATTCTGCTTCGGCATTTATTCAAGGATTGCCGACTGCAATTGCCAACCCTATAATATTTTTGGTTTTGATGATTCTTGTATTTTTTGTTATGGAAATAATTTATTTAATTGTTGCACGCATAAGTTTTGGCAGAAGAAAGAAAGATTTTGAAAATCACAAGCCACATAGAGTTTCGGGCGGAGTTATTGGAATGGTGGAAGCCTTTTTATTTATGATAGTACTTTTTGCACCAATAACTTCTTTAACAAACACATATTCAGAAATACTTGCACAAAGCCCAACCACCTCACAATCAGAAATGATTTCTCAAAGTGAAGGGCAATATCTTCAAACTATTGATGATTTGACAGGACAAAACATACCTCCTGTTGTGAATGAAGCAATAGAAGGTTTCAACAATTCTGCTATTGGCAAGATTTGTTCTTTGGGTGGCTTTGATGATGCTATGTTTGACGGACTTTCCAACTTTGAAGTAAATGGAGAAGAAATTTGTGTGAGAGATGAACTTGTTTCTCTTACAGATTCTTAT
>CALVTF010000075.1 GCA_944360025.1 uncultured Clostridia bacterium | reverse complement strand
GGATTTTTAGTTGGAACAATTGAAGAAAAATTTGAAAATTATCTACTTTTAGATGTGAACGGAGTGGGGTATGAACTTCTTATTTCAAACAACACTCTTGTGGCACTTCCAAACATAAACGAAACAACAAAAGTTTTAACATATCTTCAAGTAAAAGAAGATGGAGTGGCTTTGTATGGTTTTGCAACAAAGGAAGAAAAACAAATTTTTATGCAAATTATCACTGTTTCAGGAGTAGGCCCTAAAATGGCAATTAGCATTCTTTCTGGAATGAAAATTTCCGATTTAATTTTGGCAATAAAGCGAGAAGATGTCACATTACTTTCCAAAATTAAGGGGCTTGGGCGAAAAACTGCAGAAAGAATTTGTCTTGAACTTAAAGATAAAGTCAATGCAGTTGGAATTGAAGCAGACTTATTTAACTATAACGAAGTTGTCAATATCAATGAAAGTGCTCTTAACGATGCAGTTGAAACTCTTATAAGTTTAGGGGTAAATAAGAATGAAGCATACAAACTTGCAAGAGCAAATGCATCGAATGATGCGACAGCAGAAGAAATCATTTTGAAAGTTTTGAAATATTTAGGAAGATAACAAGATATATTGTGATATGCATTGCATAATACACTATATATGGTATAATATGTTGAAGGGGTAAGGTATGGAAGATAACAGATTTATAACCAGCACAAAGAATTGGACAGATGCAGAAATTGAAACTTCTCTTCGTCCAACATCACTTGACCAATATGTTGGGCAAGACAAGATTAAGGAAAGTTTGGGTGTTTATATTAAGGCTGCAAAGTCAAGAAACGATGCCCTTGACCACGTTCTTTTATATGGTCCACCAGGGCTTGGAAAAACAACCTTATCGCACATTATCGCCAAAGAACTTGGCTCTCAACTTAAAATCACTTCCGGTCCTGCCATCGAGCACGCTGCTGACCTTGCTGCAATATTAACAAATTTAAACAAAAATGACGTTCTCTTTATTGACGAAATTCACAGACTTAACAAAACCGTTGAAGAAATTTTATATCCTGCAATGGAAGATTTTGCTCTTGACTTTATTGTTGGAAAGGGGCCATCTGCAAAGAATATGCGACTTAAAATTCAACCTTTCACACTCATTGGTGCAACCACAAAGGCTGGTATGCTCACAAGTCCACTTCGTGATAGATTCGGGGTTATTTGTCGACTTGAACTTTATACTCCAGAAGAATTGCAAGTGATTTTAAAGCGTTCAGCATCTATTCTTAATATCGAAATTGACGAAGATGCTTCTCTTGATATTGCTCGCCGTTCTCGTGGAACTCCACGTATTGCTAATAGGCTTCTTAAACGTGTTCGTGATTATGCTATAGTTTTAGGAAGTGGTGTGATAAACAAGAAAATAACTGACCAAGCACTTTCTAAAATGGAAATCGATGAACTTGGGCTTGACTTTATTGATAGAAAGATTTTGGACAGTATTATTCATAAATTTGGTGGTGGTCCTGTTGGTCTTGACACTCTCTCTGCCACTATTGGCGAAGATGCTGGAACAATTGAAGATGTTTATGAACCATATCTTCTTCAACTTGGCTTTATTGCCAGAACTCCACGCGGTCGTGTTGCTATGGAAAATGCTTATCATCATCTCGGTATTCCATACTCTGCACCAAATGGAAACAAATAGGAGAATATTATGCCAGAAGAAATTAGACGAGAACTTTTAAAATCCACATATTACTATGATTTACCTGTGGAGCAAATCGCACAAACTCCAATTGAGCCACGCGATGCTTCCAAACTTTTATGTTATGATAGAAAAAATGACAAAGTGACAGACTGCCATTTTTACAACATTATTGATTATCTTCATAAGGGCGACATTTTGGTTATCAATAACACAAGAGTTTTGCCAGCAAGACTTTTTGGCTTTAAAAATACCGGTGCAAAAATTGAGATACTTCTTCAAAAACGCAAAGATTTGACCACTTGGGAAGTTATTGCAAGACCTTTTAAAAGGCTGGACATTGGAACAGAAATTGTTTTTAATGAGAATTTGAAATGCATAGTTTTAGAAAAGGGCACTTATGGTTCTTGCGTTGTTAAATTTGAATATCAACTTCCAAAAACTTTTGAAGAACACTTAATGGAAATTGGAACTGTTCCACTTCCACCATACATTAAAGAAAAATTGAAAAATCCTGAACGATATCAAACTGTCTATGCAAAATATGATGGTTCAAGTGCGGCACCAACTGCAGGGCTTCATTTCACAAAAGAACTATTAGAGAAAATCAAAGCAAAAGGCGTGGAAATTTGCGAAGTTTTGCTTCATATTGGGCTTGGAACCTTTAGGCCTGTTAAAGAAGACAATATTTTAAATCACGAAATGCATTCTGAATATATAAAAGTGACAGAAGAAGTGGCAGGTAAAATTAACAAAGCAAAAGAAGAAGGCAGACGCATAATCGCAGTGGGCACAACTTCAGTGCGTGTTTTAGAAAGTGCAGTGGACGAAAATGGGAAATTTATGCCTGTTTCAAAAGAAACAAACATTTTTATCTATCCACCATATAAATTTAAAATGGTGGACGCACTTATCACAAACTTTCACTTACCAGAAAGCACTCTAATTATGCTTGTTTCGGCATTTATTGGAGATATTGACAAAACTCTTGAAATATATAATCACGCAGTTAAAGACAAATATCGCTTCTTTAGTTTTGGCGATGCAATGTTTATTTATTAAACTGTCGAGATTATGAAACTGAAAATAAAAATAAGGAATAAAGATTATGCAAGATAAATTTTTTAGTTTTGAAATTGAAAAGGTTTGTCCTAAAACTGGGGCAAGAGCAGGGATTTTTCATACTCCACACGGAGATATTAAAACACCTGTTTTTATGCCTGTTGGAACTCAAGCCACAGTGAAAGGTCTTCGACCAGAAGATTTAGACGATATGGGGGCTCAAATAATTTTATCAAACACCTATCATCTTTTTTTGCGTCCAGGACACGAAATTGTGAAAAAGGCTGGCGGACTTCATAAATTTATGAACTATGAAAAACCAATTCTAACCGATAGTGGTGGATTTCAAGTTTTTTCTCTTTCCGATTTAAGAAAGGTGTCTGAAAAAGGTGTGGAATTTTCTTCACATTTAAGTGGCGAAAAGTTTATGATGACACCAGAACTTTGTATGGAAATTCAAGAAGCACTTGACAGCGACATAAATATGGCTCTTGACCAATGCACAGAAGCAGGGGCATCATATAACGAAGCAGTTAAGGCAAGAGAACTCACAAAAATTTGGCTAGAAAAATGCTATAATGCTCATCATCAAAATGAACATATACTTTTCCCAATTGTGCAAGGGAATATGTATAAAGATTTAAGAGCGAAGTGCGTTGAAGACTGCAAACCATTTGTTCGCTGTGGTATTGCTATTGGCGGACTTTCTGTTGGAGAAGAAAAAGAAGTTATGTATGATATGCTGGATTTTTTACAACCTATTCTTCCTTTTGATGTGCCACGTTATCTTATGGGTGTAGGGAGTCCTGACTGTCTTATTGAAGGTTATGCTCGTGGAATTGACATGATGGACTGTGTGCTTCCAACTCGTATTGCGAGAAATGGCACAGCGTTTTCCAAAAATGGTAAATTAGTTATCAAAAACTCCACTTTCAAAGAAGATTTCAGACCAATTGAAGATAACTGCGACTGCTATGCTTGCAAACACTTTTCTCGTGCTTATATTCGCCATCTTATTAATGCCGGCGAAATGCTTGGGGCAGAATTATTATCAATTCATAACCTAAGATTTCTTATTCGACTTGCTGAAAACTCTCGTAAGGCGATACTCGGCGACTACTTCCCAGAATTTAGAGCCGAAGTTATGGCAAAACTTGAAGGTAAATAAGTGGTATTACCTTCTTTTTTATTATTTAAAACTATTAACAAGGTTTTTATATTATTAGAAATTCATTTAATATTATTAATTAGTAATATATTTCTTATTAATATTAAAAAGGTAATAATTTATTTGACAAAATGCACTCAAAAGGTTAAAATATATGTGTAGTGGATTTTTATTTTAGATTTTTCTAAAATTTAACATATCACTTTAAAAGGGGTAGAATAAATGGATGCTATTTTGTTAGATGTTACTCCTGCTGTTGCATCTGTTATTTCTGTGGCTTGTTTCATTGTTGGACTTGTTGTTGGTGGCATTATTATTCGTGTTATTCAACTTAAAAGATTACAAAAAAACAAAACAAACGCAGTTAAAATCATTGAAGATGCATATGCAGAAGCTAAAACAATCAAAAAAGAAGCTATGCTTGAAACTAAAGAACAAGGACAAAAATTAAAAGAGGCTCTTGATGTTG
>CALVTF010000074.1 GCA_944360025.1 uncultured Clostridia bacterium | reverse complement strand
TACCACTTCTAGCCATAACACAACTACTTAACGACTACAAATCCCTACAATAGAGGATTATAGCGATTTTTGCATAAATATAAATTTATAAATATTTACGCTGTTTTCATTATTATACAATAAAATTTATAATTATGCAAGCAAATTTTGCATATTTATACAATAAATTTTTATAATAATTTGGAAAATTGAAAATTTATAAATTCAAAAAGTATAAATATAAACTAATATATATTTTAGAAATCAAATGTTTCCTGTCCCCTGCCCCACATGAAAAAACTGTAAGCAAAAACTTACAGTCTTAAATCACAAAATACTATTTTTACCTTTTTATAATAATTTCTTCTTTTGTGTTTAAGGCTTCACGCACAAGTTCATCAATTTGTAAAAATTTTTCTTGGTATTCTGCCTTCTTTATTGTTGGTTTGATAACAGGATATTTTGGTAAGAAAACAGTACAACAATCTTCATAAGGCAAAATTGAAGTTTCAAAAGTTCCTATTTTTTTTGCAATCTCAACTATATCCTCTTTGTCGAATGCAATAAGCGGACGAAAAACAGGTAAAGAAACAACACTGTTTGTAACATTAATACTTTGCATAGTTTGACTAGCAACTTGCCCAAGACTTTCCCCTGTGATAATTGCCCCAAGTTCATTTTGTTCACATAGTTTCTCTGCAATCCTCATCATAATTCTTCTCATGATAGTTATCATATATTCAGAATCGCAGTTCATATGAATTTGCTCTTGAATTTTTGTAAAAGAGACAATATGAAGTTTAATTTCGTCACAATACAATGAGAGTTCTTTTGCAAGAGTTATAACCTTTTCTTTTGCTTGCTCACTTGTGTATGGATAAGAATGAAAATGCACAGCCTCAATTTTGAGCCCACGTTTTGCCATAAGATACCCCGCAACAGGACTATCAATTCCACCAGATAAAAGAAGTAAAGCCTTTCCCCCTGAACCAAGAGGCAATCCGCCATCACATTTTATTGTTTCATAATAGATAAATGTTTCATTGTTAAATCTAACTTCAACATTAATATTATACTCTGGATTATGTAAATCAACTTTAGCATTTTTATTTTTATTTAAAATAACTTCACCAAGTTTTCTTTCAAGTTCAACAGAAGTAAGAGGAAATTTTTTATCTGCACGTTTCACATTTACTCTAAATGTTCCATCAATTTTAATATTAGAGACGAAATCGCAAATTTCTTCTAAAGTTGAGTTAACCATTGTTGCTTTAGAAACACCAACAAGCCCAAAAACTGTGGTAATGTTCTTTACAATCAAATTTTCTTCCATTTCGTCATAATCGGAAATAATAATTCTTCCAACCACTTGTTCTAAATTAAACGAAAAAGATGAGAGTTTTCTTTTGATATTTTCCATCAATAGTTTTTCAAACTCTCTTTTATTTTTACCTTTTAAAAATAATTCACCAAATTTTAAAAGTAAAACCTTTTTCATTCTAACTCACCCTTTTTCTTATGTCATTATATACTTCAATTATAGTCTCTGCCGCCTTTTCTATCTCTTCCAAAGATTGATAAGCATTAAAACTTATTCTACAACTTGATATTATATCATTTTTATCAATTCCTATTTCTTCTAAAACTCTATTCCCTGCTTTTTTTGAAGAACATGCACTACCAAGCCCAACAATGACGTCTTTTTCTTCAAGGGCATGGAGCATAGTTTCACCTTTAACGCCTTTAAAAACCAGACTTTCAATATATGGCGAACCTTGAAAATCTAAAATTTTTATTTCACTCTCTTTTAAAATGATTTCATTAAATTTATGTTTCAAACCATGAACATTTTCGTAATTTTTTCTTACATCTATTTTTTCAATAGCAGTTTTTAGTGCCATGATTCCAGGGACATTTTCTGTGCCCGAACGAAGCCCATATTCTTGACCTCCGCCGTCTACAATGTTTTTTACATAGTTAAGTTTTCTTATATATAACCCGCCAACACCCTTAGGACCATGAAATTTATGAGCACTAAATGTAAGCATATCAACTTTAAAATCTTCAACAGAAAAAGGAATTTTCATAAAACCTTGTACCGCATCAATATGAATAAGAGCATTTGGTGCAAGTTTATCGCGAAGGCAAGAAATGGCTTTAATATCATTTATAGCACCTGTTTCATTACTCACAAATATACAACTAATAAGTTTTGTTTTATAGTTTAACTTACTTTCTAAATCCTCTAAGTCGATTTTTCCATCCTCTTTGAGTTTTACAAAATGAACCGTTTTTCCTTGCATTTGCAACGATTTTGCCACATTTAAAACTGAAGGATGCTCACCATTTGAAAACACATATTCATAGTCACCTCCACGAGTCGCACCCTTTATTGCAAGATTGTTGCTTTCCGTTGCTCCGCCCGTAAAAATAACAGAGCCTTCCATTGTCCCTAATTTTTTCAAAATTAAAGAGCGGACTTCGTTGATTTCCATAGATATTTTCGCACTCTTTCGAGTAACAGCAGAAGGATTATAAAACTCTTGACATGCGTAAAGTGAATATGTTTTTGCACATTCTTCAAACATTTTTGTTGTTCCAGCGTTATCAAGAAATACCATTTTCACTCCCGTTTCAATTTAGTTAAATAATAAGTTTTTTGTCTAAATTGTATCTTAGTTAATTTTTTATTTGTTATGCGCAGACTTAGCGTAAGCAAAATTTCAGAAAACTGAAATTTTTGAGAATTTCAGAGAAATTCTCTTGCTCGCGAAAACGCGAGCAGCTTACGCTCCTCACGCTCTTAATTTAGCACCAAATCTAAATTCTAAACTCTTCAAAACCTTTTTAATTATACCATTAATTTCGTCTGCCGTCAAAGTTTTCTCTTCACTTACTAAACGAATTTTATAAGCCAAACTCTTTTTATCCTTTCCTAAACTCTCACTTCTATAAATATCAAAAAGTTCGCATTCAGAGAAATATTTGCCACATGCTGATTTTATCGCTGAAATAAGTTCACCATTAGTTACTATTTCATCCACAACGACAGCAATATCTCTTTCAACAATAGGAAATTTTGAAATTTCTTTTGTAGCATAAGTTTTTTCTGGAAGGCTCGATAAATAATCTGTGTCAAGTTCTGCATAATAAACGTCCTCTCCAATATCATAATTCTTTAAGACCTTTTTATGCACCTTACCAAACCAGCCAATCTTGCTACCATCACTTGCAATTATATCAGCACTCACTCCACTATGAAGATAAGGTTCTTGTGACCTTTCAAGTTTATATTCAAGAGGAAAAGAAACAAGTAAATTTTCGATAACATTTTTTAAATCAAAGAAATCATACCCCTCTTCACAAACAGCAATAGATAGTCTATTTTTCTCATTTGGAAGTTCAGTAAGAGGAAGAGATTTAGGTTGATAAACTTTTCCTACTTCAAAAAATCTCAAATTCTTGTTCCCAACTGACAAATTATAGTGAATATCAAGTAAAAGAGCATGAGCCATAACAGTTCTTACAGTTGACAAATCATCACTAATAGGATTTGCTAGCCTAATAATATTTTTTCTTTCATCCGTAATCATAAGTTTGTCGATAACAGAAGGAGAATAAAGTGAATAATTTAAAGTTTCGTAGAAACCGTAATCCACAAGTTCGTTTTTCATCTTGTTTTCCATAACAAGTCTAGGTTCAAATGCCCCAATTGTTATTGTTGAATTTTCAAACGCAACCCCCTCAACATTGTTGTAGACTTCATAACCATAAATACGGATAAGTTCTTCAGCTAAATCATTCTCATTTTCAATATCTTCGCGATAATAAGGAAAAATACAATTTAACTCATCACCATTTAAACTTGCTTTAATTCCAAGTCCGTTTAAAATTTGAAGAACTCTTTCTCTTTCAATTTCAACACCTAATATTTTATCTATTTTTGACATAGACGCAACAATTTTTCTTTCAGATACTTCTTTTTTTGCACATTTATCAATTATTCCATCAACAATATCTCCGCAACCAAGAACATTTACAAGATTTAATGCCCTTTTAATTGCTTTGACAGGACTTTGAAGATAAACTCCTTTTGAGTATCTCAAGGAAGAATCAGTCATAACGCCAATCTTTCGACTTGTAAGTCTCACACTTTTAAGGTCAAAAACCGCACATTCAAAAACAGTTTCGGTAGTATCTTTTTCTACACAAGAATTAACCCCACCAATAACCCCAGCAATAACTACCGGTTTGACACTATCTGCAATAACCATATCACCTGAATTTAAAGTATAGGTATTACCATTTAAGACAGCAATCTTTTCGTTATCTAATGCATTACGAACAATAATTTTGCTTACAGCAAAATTATTTCTTCTTCGGTCTCTTAGCGCCGTATTTGGAACGGGCCT
>CALVTF010000073.1 GCA_944360025.1 uncultured Clostridia bacterium | reverse complement strand
CTCACCAAAAAGCAATAAAAAAAGCACAAAACGAAAGGTATGATTTTTTTAATAATTAAATAATTTTTAATTACACAATAAAATTATTTAGTAATTTTTTAATAACAAAAAAAGAGGAAAAATCCTCTTAATTTTTTTCCTTAAAAATTTCATTTGCCATTTCTCTTGCTTCTTTAATTATTGAAATTTGATATGAATTCCTAAAATCTTTTGGTCCCTTTGATTTCCCTTTATAACTAAATTCACGGCGAGATAAAAACATATAAACTTCTTGCGCAGGCATGTCAGATATAGTCTCCCTAAGTTCATTGCGATAACGCGTTAAATCTTTACATAATCTTTTTTTCAGATTTTTTCGATATGCCAAATCCGCCTCAAAACTTATGCTTAATTCTTGTTTTGTTAAAGATAAAAGTTCCTCTTTATCAAAATGCTTTTTATAGTCCTCTATGGTATAATCATCACTTAAATTAAAATCAACAAAGTATTTGACACTTGCAATTGTTCCTATGATATATTCCAGTCTCTTTAAGTCGCTCATATATTCTCCTTACTTCTAAAGAATTTTAGCACACTTTCATCCTATTGTCAATAAAAAAGAAGAGATTATTTTCCCTTCTTTTTACTTTTCTTTTCGTCTACAACTTCAATTTCTTTTACTTCTTCGGCTTTTGGTTCTTCTTGTTTTTCTTCAACGACAATCTCTGTTTTTTCTTCTTTTTTGTCGTCTTTTTTCTCTTTCTTCTCTTGTTCTTTTGCTTTTTCCGCTTCAAGTTTTGCTTGTTGTTCTTTTTCTAGTTCTTCTTCGCTCTTGAAAACAGTGTAAATTGCATATGCATCAACTGTCATATAACTTTTTGTTTTTCCACCTGTTTCAATAACAACAAGTTTTTGAGCATCGTCAAATTTGATTTCAGTGATTGTTCCATAAACACCACTGGTTGTCAAAATTTTGTCGCCTACTTTAAGAGAATTTGTTTGTTCTTGAATTTTTTGAGTTTCGCGTTTATTCTTTTGATTCATCATAATTGGAAGTGCGATAAGCATCAAAACAACAACGGCAATTAAGATATAGTTTACAATATTCTCGGTTGAAGCAAGTAATAAACTTTCCATTTGATTTTTAATCTCCTTTTATTTTAAATAAAACCCAAAAAATAGCGTCATAAAAATCACTAAAATTGGGATCGCAAGTTCTCCTATAGACATTTGAACCTCCTATATCTTAACATAATTTTTCATTTTCGCCAAACGAAATTAAGTTAAAATTTTTAAAAATTTATAATTTTTTTAATCTTATCGACAAATTTTGACAGGCTGTGCCTGTTTTTGCTTTTTTAAATAGCAAGTTTTATTTTTGATATTGCTATTTCATAAAGAAATTATACCATAATTACCTACCAAAGTCAATAGTGACTTTTTTGAAAAAAGCACTTAAGTTTCCTTAAATGCTTTTCATAATGATTAAAAATTAAATTTTTATTTTATCCATTTTGTTTTATGCTTAATTATTTGTTATAGTTAATTTTCAACACTTAAAATTAGGCATTGCCTATATTTTCTTTGTTTCAATTTCATTTTTAAGTCTTGCAATAAAATCGTCTAAATTAAGTCCGCTTTTATTTTCAAAACCGCGTCCACGAATGGAAATTGTTCCGTTCTTTTCTTCTTCGTCGCCAACAATGATAAGATATGGCACTTTTTCGTTCAAAGCCTCACGGATTTTATAGCCTATTTTTTCATTTCTATTATCCGCTTCCACTCTTAAACCTTCTTGCTTTAATTTTGCCACAATTTTATCGACATAATCAGTGTTTCTTTCAGTAAGCGACAGAACTCTCACTTGCTCAGGCGAAAGCCAAAGTGGGAACGCCCCAGCAAAGTTTTCTATAAGAAGCCCAATAAAACGTTCAAGTGAGCCATAGATAACTCTGTGAATCATAATAGGTCTATGTTTCTCGCCGTCTTCACCTGTATATTCAAGTTCAAAACGTTGTGGAAGTTGGAAATCAAGTTGTATTGTTCCGCATTGCCAAGTTCTTCCAATTGTATCTTTTAAATGAAAGTCAATTTTAGGTCCATAGAAAGCCCCGTCACCCTCATTGATAACATATGAAAGTCCTAGTTCATCTAGAGCATCTTTAAGTCCATTTGTTGCCATTTCCCAGTCCTCATCACTGCCCATACTATTTTCTGGACGAGTAGAAAGTTCAACATGATATGTGAAATTAAAAACTTTATAAATTTTATCAATAAGAGCAACAACATTTTTGATTTCATCTTTAATTTGAGATGGCGTCATAAAAATATGAGCATCATCTTGTGTGAAAGAACGAACACGAAGAAGTCCACCAAGTTCGCCAGACTTTTCATATCTATGAACAAGACCAAGTTCGCCAAGACGTAGTGGTAAATCACGATATGAATGTGGTTCACTCTTATAAACCAAAACTCCACCTGGACAATTCATAGGCTTAACTGCATAAGTTTCATCATCAATTGTTGAGGTAAACATATTTTGTTTGTAGTGATCCCAATGCCCTGAAGTTTCCCAAAGATGACGATTAAGCATAATAGGAGTCATAATTTCTTTATACCCTGCTTCTGTGTGCACTTGACGCCAATAATCAGTTAAAACATTTCTTAAAATCATACCCTTTGGAAGATAGAAAGGAAATCCCGGACCTTCTGGAGAAATCATAAAAAGTTTAAGTTCTCTTCCAAGTTTTCTATGGTCACGCTTTTTGGCTTCTTCTATCATTTGTATATGTTCATTAAGTTGTTTTTTGTCTGGATATGCATAGGCATAGACGCGTTGAAGCATCTTGTTTTTTTCATTTCCTCTCCAATAAGCACCATTAACTGCGTGAATTTTATACGCATAGTTTTGAAGATTCTTTGCACTTTCAACATGAGGACCACGACAAAGGTCAAAGAAATCATCACCTGTATAATAGATAGAAACTTCTTCTCCTTCTGGAAGTTCATTGATAATTTCTGTTTTATATTCATTATCTTTAAAAAGTTTTAGTGCTTCTTCTTTTGAAACAACTTTGCGAACAAAAGGTTCTCCCTTATTGATTATTTCCTTCATTTTCTTTTCAATGGCTGGAAAATGGTCTGGTGTCAAATTTTCATCCAAATCAATGTCATAATAAAAGCCGTCATCAATTGCTGGTCCAATGGTGAGTTTAGTTTTTGGATATAGGCTCACAATTGCCTTTGCCAAAATGTGAGCAAGAGAGTGTCTTGCTTTTTCAATTTCTTGTTGTTTATCTTTTTCCATAATCTTCTCCTTTTTAAAATTCTAAAATTTTAAAGGTTTGTTTAAGGAAAATAAAATATAAAAAAATCCTTAAAACAAACTTTTAAGGACGATTAAATAACCGCGGTTCCACCTTAATTGCAACGGAGGTCTCCGTGCCACTCTTATAAAGGCATCTTCAAACATAAAAGTGGTTTCCTTTCAAAATATGTCAAAGTTTTTCACCAACCAACTCTTCTCTGTGCACACCATTTTGAACCTACTTGTCTTTTACTAAATGCAATTTTATTATACTCCCAAACTTCTTTATTTGTCAAGAAAATTTTAAGAAAAAATAAAAAATATTTTTATAAAAAATAAAATTTTATAATAAAATTTCCCCATATTACAAAATATTGCAAAAATTTACAAAATTTTTCAAATTTTTTAAATAAATCTATTGACAAATTAATATTTTGTGATATAATGTCAAAATGCGCTTAAAAAAAAGCATATATTATCAAATAAGAATTTTATATAAGGAGGTAAAATATGGAAAACAGAAAAATTATGAGAAATAAAGATTTAGATGGCACTGTTTATGCTTTAGGAATTCTTGCAACACAAAGACAAACTGGTCTTTTAAATTTTATTGTCAACCAAAATCCAGAAGTAATATCATACTTAAATAATATTGGCAACAAAAGTTTTGCAAGTTTTTTGAGCAATTTTGTAGAAGATAAAAACATCCAAAATTCAGCAAAAACAAATTCCTATAGTCGAGAAATGTAAATAAAGCATCTTGCTTTATTTTTTCTTATTATTTTAAAATTTAAATCTTAAAGTTTTCCATACTTCGCATATAATTCACATTTATTCTTTTCTCAAATATTTTAGATAAGAAGTTGACAGTTGAGTCATCTCTATCACAATATAAATTAATTTTCTTTGGCGATAGTTCAATTAAGGTGGAAACAAGCCCCTCCTTAGACAAGCTTTCACAAAACATATCACTTTTATCTGGAAGTTTAATAGTATATCCATTTTCTTTTTCAAAAACTGAAATTTCATTTTCGCAAATTTCTAAGTTATCAATTAAAAATTTGAGTAAATCAAAAAATGCCTCATCTCCTATTAAATATTCACTGTTATCGTTTGCAAGCATAACAAGTTCATTCCATTTGTCGCGAAGGCCTGACAAGCGAAAATCATAAAAAGCATCAAGATAGAGCGTTTTATCAAG
>CALVTF010000072.1 GCA_944360025.1 uncultured Clostridia bacterium | reverse complement strand
CCAACAATAAGTGAACCTTTAAGCATAAAAAAAGTATCCACAAACATAGGAATTAATATTGCAGTAAAGAGAACTAAAATAGATATATCAACACCTAAATCAACAAATTTAGTAAGTGCAAGTTCATTGATATGATTTATAAAAATGAAGAAAAGGAAGAAAAAGGAAGGATAAACAAAAATAATTAGTGTGTTAAGGCATTTTTTAAAGAGGAACTTTGTTGTTGACATATTTTTAACTTCACGAGTTGTCATTTCACTTAAAATTTTCTTTCGCGAACAAAGTCCAATCAAAAATGCCCCTACAACTGTAAGAAGCATTAAGCCTATATCAATTAGGATTGCCCAAAGAACCCAATATATGTCACTGTTTGCTCCAGCATAGAAAACACAAACTAAATTTACAGCAAGCATTATTGCTGGAAAAATAACTGACAATACTTGATAGTTATACAATCTTGTTTTTGCTAATAGTTTGGACATTTCATATGCTGCAATGCATGCCAAAACACCAAAAAATGCATCAAAGAAATATGCACCAAAACTTGGTACAGTAATCTTTAAAACAAAAAGAATTGCCAAAATAAGCACAATTAGTATTGATGAATAAACTCTTTTTTTCATTAATTTCCTCCGAATCTTCTGTTACGTTTAGCATAAACCTTAAGAGATTTATATAGTTGTCTTTTGTTAAAGGCTGGCCAACAAACTTTTGGAAAGTAAAATTCGCTGTAAGCAAGTTGATAGAGCATAAAATTTGAAACTCTCATTTCTCCACTTGTGCGAATAACAAAATCAATGTCAGTAGCGGGATAAGAATATAAATTTTCAGCAATATCATCTTCAGATACTATAGTTCTCCCATTTTTGATTAGTTTATTTACTGCTTGAACAATATCATCTCTTCCGCCATAGTTAAGTGCTATATTCACGACAAGCCCTGTATTATTTTTGCTATTTTCAACTGCTTTTATAATTCTTTTTTGAAGTTCATCTGGGAATCGAGTAATGTCTCCCATTGCGACAAATTTTACATTCCAAGATTTAAACTCCCCTTCATTTTCGTCAAACATATCTTGAACAATTTTGAAAATAGCGTCAATTTCTTCCTTTTCTCTATTCCAATTCTCAGTGGAAAAAGCAAAAAATGAAGCATATTTAATTTCTTCAATTTGGGACAACTCTTTAATGATTTTCATAAGACTTTCCGCACCTTTTTTATGTCCCACGAATTTGGAAAGCCCTCGGCGAGTTGCCCAACGTCTGTTACCATCCATAATAAAAGCAATGTGAGTTGGATAATTTTTTAGTTTTTTCATAAAACTCCTAACTAAACTTTCATAACCTCGTCTTCCTTCTCACTTGCAAGAGTATCTGCAAGAGATGTATATTTATCTATCATCTTTTGAACGTCTTTTTCTGCTTGAGCAAATTCGTCCTCGGATAAAACACTGTCTTTTTTGAGGTCTTTCAGCATATCAAGACTGTCACGACGTGCATTACGCATAGTAATCTTGGTTTCTTCAGCTATTTTCTTGACTTGCTTTACAATTTCCTTTCTTCTCTCTTCTGTCAGCATAGGAAAAACAAGTCTAATTGTCTTTCCGTCATCAGTTGGAGTAATGCCAACATCTGCTTGAATGATTGCCTTCACCACATTTTTAATTTGGCTTTGGTCCCAAATATTAATGTTAAGAATTCTTGCTTCAGAAACAGAAATTGTTCCCATTTGGTTAATTGGAGTCATAACGCCATAATATTCCACCATAACCTTGTCTAAGATATGAGGATTTGCTCTTCCCGCCCTTATAACAAGATATTCATTTTGCTGGTGAGAATATGCTTTTTCTAAATCTTCTTTAAGTGTTGAAAAAATTTCATCAACCATTTCGTTCATAAAAATCTCCTTATTCTCTTAATTATATATTAAAAGAGAAATATTTGCAAATAAAATTGCACAAAAAC
This sequence comes from uncultured Clostridia bacterium, assembly GCA_944360025.1. GTDB lineage: Bacteria > Bacillota > Clostridia > Christensenellales > UBA1242 > Caccovivens. The sequence continues at coordinate 2,540 of CALVTF010000072.1, read as the reverse complement.
AAAAAACTATTATAAAGAAAACAAAATTTATAACAAATGTGTACCTTATTAAGATTTAATACACAGTGTTACAAAAATTAAAGCCACGCATTTTTTACAGCGTGGCTTTAATTAAAAACTTATTTTCCAGCCATTTGCTTTGCAACTTCTTCTGCCAAATTATCGTTTCTCTTTTCCAAACCTTCGCCAAGTTCATAACGGACAAAACGACGAATAGAAATTTTTTCTCCGATTTTCAAAGTTGCTTCTGTCAAGATATCTTTAATGGTTTTACTGCTATCTTTAACAAAAGGTTGATTAAGAAGGCAAACATCTTCATAATACTTCTTAATTCTTCCTTCGATCATTCTTTCAACGATATTTGCTGGTTTTCCTTCGTTGAGTGCTTGAACTTTCAAAATTTCTTTTTCAGCATCAAGTTCAGCCGTTGGGACTTCGGCTTCAGTAACATACTTAGGATTTGCAGCAGCAATGTGCATAGCAATATCTTTAACTAAAACTTGGAAATCATCGCTTTTAGCAACGAAGTCAGTTTCACAGTTAACTTCAACAAGAACACCGATTCTTCCACCCATATGGATATATGAAGCAACCAAACCTTCAGAAGCAATTCTTCCTTGTTTCTTATCAACAGCCTTTAATCCTCTTTCACGAAGAATAACAATAGCCTTTTCAAAATCACCGTTGGCTTCTGTGAGTGCATTTTTGCATTCCATCATACCAACACCTGTTTGTGCTCTTAATTTAGCAACATCTTGTGCAGTAAAACTCATAATTTTATCTCCTTTTAATTATTCTGCATCAGTTTGTGCAGTTTCAGTTTTTTCTTCTTTATTTTCTACTTTTTCAGCAGGTTTTTCAGCTTTTTCTTTCTTTGGAGCAGGTTTTTTCTTTGGTTTTTTGTTAGTTTTCTTAACTTCCTCGCCTGCTTCAGCAAGTTCTAAACTTGGCTTTGCTTCCGTGAGTAAACTTTCAAGGTCAACCTTTTCTTCTTCACCTTCACTATTCTCATCTTTCTTCATTGAAACGCCTTCTCTTGCTTCAATAACAGCGTCAGCAATAGCACTTGCAATAAGTTTAACAGAGCGAATAGCATCATCGTTACCAGGAATAACCACAGTAACATTTGAAGGGTCGCAGTTTGTGTCAACAAGTGATACAACAGGAATATTTAAAATGTTTGCTTCATGAACGCAAATTTTTTCGTTTGTAGGGTCAACAACGAAAAGTACGCCAGGAAGTTCACGCATTTCTTTAATTCCGCCAAGGTTTTTCTCAAGTTTGTCTCTTTCTTGTTTTAAGAGTGCAACTTCTTTTTTAGGAAGAAGTTCAAACTCGCCAACTTTTTCCATTTGATTAAGTTTGTTTAATCTTTCAATTCTGTTTCTAATTGTTTTAAAGTTTGTTAAAGTACCACCAAGCCAACGAGTATTAACATAATACATTCCGCATCTTTCTGCTTCTTCTTTAACTGCTTCTTGTGCTTGTTTTTTAGTTCCTACAAAAAGAACTGATTTCCCTGATGCAACAACATCACGAACGAATGAGTAAGCCTTATCAACTTGCTCAGATGTAACTTCAAGATTTAAAATGTGAATATCATTTCTGGCAGTGAAAATGTATTGTTTCATTTTAGGGTTCCACTTTCTTGTTTGGTGACCGAAGTGAACGCCTGCTTCAAGAAGTTGTTTCATTGAAATAACTGACATAATAAATAACCTCCTTGTTTTTGTCCTTCCCCGAAGTTTTAACTCTTTAAACCAACCCAAGATTACTCTTTTGCTTTATGATAGATTCAAAACAAATTAACATTTTCTAATATTTACAATAATATAAGAAAATACAAAATCATAAAGCGTTCAGGCAACCGATTTAAAAATGCTCTTCGAGTGCATATTTGTCTCAATGACGCGATGATTATATCATAAAAAATTTAGAAAAGCAAGCATTTTGAGCAAATTAAAAAAGAATTATTTTAAGTTTTAATATTTTAATACTTGCAATTACATAATTATAAAAAGTTTAAATTCTCTTAAAGTTACACGTTTGAAATTCATTACATGCACTTATTTATTATATTTTTTACCCGACAAAATAGTAAATGCACGATAAATTTGTTCAAGTAACATAATTCTAAAGAGATTGTGAGGAAATGTCATTTTGGAAAAAGAAATTTTATTTTTGATGGCATTTTTAACCTCTTCGCTAACACCATAAGAACCACCAATAACAAATGTTAATTTTGAAGTTTCGTTTGCCACATTTTTTATGTTTTCAGCAAATGAAGCACTAGAAAATTGTTTTCCTTCAATATCACAAAGGTATGTATAAGAGGAAATATTTTTTAATATCTCTTCTCCTTCTTTTTGTTTAATCACTTCCACATTTTCATATTTATTTTGTTCTTTAAGTTCAATAATGTTTACTTTACAAAATGCTGATAGGCGTTTTAAATATTCATTTTGTTCGTCTAGAGAAAATTTTTCTTTCAAATTTCCAACACAAACAATATTAATCGTCATCATAAAAGCCCCCAAATA
>CALVTF010000071.1 GCA_944360025.1 uncultured Clostridia bacterium | reverse complement strand
CCAATTAAATCATATTTTACAGCAATGTTTTCCAAGGCATATGTTCCAGCAAGGCGTTTAATGACAATGAGATTTCGCAAGATGCCTGTTTTTGATATGGTGAATGCTTATATAAAAGCAAAACATGGAAATGTTGTTGTTACTATTGATAATATTGAAAATATGTTTGCAACTAAATGTGATTATAATAAAGTTATCGAGGGCTTTATTGCGTGTAAAAACGCTGGTATTAATTATAAATTTGAAACAATTCAAAAGCTTTATCTTTCCGGAAAAGATATTCAAAAATTTATAAACGAATGTTTAAATTCAAAAGTTATAGACACACCTTATATTACAGGCATTTGTGGTGATCTTCAAGAACTTAATACGAAAGTTAGGTTGACATTGAAAGTTAATTTAAAAAATATTTTCTCAACTTTAAACGAAGAGACGATTATTGCACGTATAAATGAATGTGTTATTGCTAAAATCTCTTCCACAAAAGACCATAAATTTATTTTATCAACACCTCAAATTTTAGCAAAAGTAATTTATGAGGCTGAAGCCGACAATGGCAATTATTACGAACTAATTTCTGCAGACATAATTGAAGTTTCACTTGGGAAGAACTTGGCAACTAACAAAGAAAAAGAACAGATTGAGAAAAATCGTCTTATTGAACAAAATAGGCTTGAGGCAAGGCGACTTACTGCTGTGGCAGTTGAACAAGAAATGAAAGCAAGAACTGAAGAGATGAAAGTTAAACTTGTTGAAGAGGAGATGAAAGTGCCAAAAGCACTTACAGAGGCAATTAAGCAAGGCAAATTTGACAACTTAACTGATTATTATAAGATTCAAAATCTTCAAGCTGACACTGCAATGAGGAATCGTCTTGCTAGCGGATTAAAAGAGTCCATAAGTGAGGATTTTGACGATGAAGATTAAAAATGTATTTTCAAAAAAAACAACCACTAGTGCTAAGGCAAGTGAACCTAAATTAGCGCAAGTGGATCAAAATTCGATTGAGGTAGAAGAAGTTAAACCTATTTTTGAAGATTTTGAATTGCAAGACACTACTCCTCCAGAAAAAGTGCGTGATGCTATCAATATTTCTAAAAGGAAACCTTTTGAGAGATCTCCTTTTCCAAAGATGCCATCTCAAAATTTTGATTCTTTAAATACTTTTGATGATGACGACGATGAAGAAGATGATGACGATTTTGCAGATATTGAAAAGAGTTATCAAGAGTTTTTAGCAAGGCGAAAAAGGGAAAATTCTTTTAATGTTCCTAATATAAAGGAAAAGCCTTTTACACGAAAAAGTAAATCTGAATATACTCTTAAAGATTTTGAAAAAGATTTTATAGACGATGGAAAGGATATAAATGAACTTTTAATAAAAATGCCGGAAGATCTAAAAGATACATTACTTAAAATCTTGCTAGGCAAGAATAGTAATTCTTAATTTTCTTTAGTAATTATGAAGCAAATAAAAAATCTTTAAAAGGGCTCTTCTTTTTGAAGATTTTTTTTCATATAATACTTTAGGTATTTAATATGTTTAACTTTTTTGGAGAAATTAAAAATAATGTTAAAGAATTAAATAAGTTGGAAAATTTTAATATTATTAATATTTCCAACAAAATTATCTATGCAGAGGGACATAGAGGACTTGTCACTCTTTCAAAAGAAGTAATTTCTTTCAAAGTCAAAGGTGGAAGAATTGTTATTGAAGGAAGTGACATGTTTTTAATGGAACTAACTGAAAATACAATTAAAATTTCTGGGAATATAAAAAAGGTGGAAAGTTTTTAATGTTTGGAGAAACCATTTTTACTATAAAAGGTCTAAACATAGAGAAAAATTTAAATACCTTGACAAAAAAATTTCAAATTAGAGATATTGTCCGTATAGAAAAAAATTTAACGAAACTTACAGTTGATTATAGGTTTCATAAAGCTTTTAAAAAAGAAATATTAAAATTAGGTTATGAAATTTTAGAAGAAAAAAATCGCGGATTTTTGCCTTATTTTTTTAAAATTTTTGGTAATTTTGGGGTAATTTTTGCTTTTTTACTTGCAACGGTTTTGTATATTGTTCAATCTCCTTATATTTGGCAATATGAAATCTTGGGCGAAGAGAATTTAAGTGAAACGGAAATTGTTGAATTTGTAAAAGATAATTTTTCTTCGAACAAGCACCAAATAGACACTCTTGAAGTGGAAAATGCATTATATAAAAATTTTGAAAAAATCAGTTTTGTCTCTTGCATTATTAAAGGACAAACTATGATTATAAACTTAAAAGAAAGGCTTATGCCAAGTGAAATGTATGGAGAATTTAAACCGGTATACTCAAAGTATGATGGCAAAATTACTGCGATTAATATTGTTTCTGGAACTAGTGTTGTTAAAATTGGAGACTATGTCGAAGAGGGTGATATTTTGGTTCAGCCGTATTATCTTGATAGCAATGGGAATCTTCAACAAGTTGAGGCAGATGCATCATTTACTATGGAAGTTTATCATACCGCCGAAATTACTCATTTTGATACGCGAGTTGAAATTGTGAGAACAGGTGAAAGTTATGTCATTGACGAAATAAAACTTTTCGGTTTGACAATCTATAAAAACGGAAACAATATAAATTATTCTTTGAACGAAACAGAAGTGGAATATGAAAACTTGGTTAATAACAATTTACTACCTTTTAAATTGAAAAGAACAACCGTCTATGAATTAAAAGAAGTAACGATAAATGAAAGTTTTGAGGAAGTTTCTGAAAAAATTATTGCAAAGACAAGAGAAAAAGCCTTGGAAAATTGTGTAAGTTATGATACAATAATTGATGAATTCTATACACTTAAACATTTTACCGGTGCAACAACTGTTAATTATGTTGTTGTGGAAGAAAGAGTTCAGTAGATTAAACTAGAGTTGTAGCTAGGAGGAAATATGAAGATTGAAGGCAAAATTGGACTTTATAAACCAAAAATAAAGAAAATTACAATTATTTGCGAAAATGTTTTAAAAGAAGATTTTTCAAACACATATTTTTCTGTAAATTTTGTTGATGAACAACAAATCCAAAAATTAAACAATGAATTTAGACAAATCGATAAAGTTACGGACGTTCTGTCTTTTCCAAATCTTAATAAAACTTCAAATGAAAAATTAAAAAAATTTATGAAATTTGCAGACTTTGATACGGGACTTTTGTTTTTGGGAGATATTGTCATATGTAAAAGTGTTGCAAAAAAGCAGGCTAGAGAATATGGACATTCTTTAAAACGCGAAGTTTGTTTTTTAACTCTTCATGGGCTTCTTCATCTTCTTGGCTTTGACCATATGAAAGAGGATGAAGAGAGAATTATGAATAAACTTCAAGATAAAATAATGAGCGAGGCGAAACTATGAAATGTGGATATGTTGCAGTTTTAGGTCGACCTAATGCTGGTAAAAGCAGTTTGGTTAATTTCTATGTTGGTGAGGACGTCGCTGTTGTTTCCAAGCGTCAGCAAACAACAAGATCTAATATACTTGGTATTGTGACTGGAAAAGATTATCAAATTGTTTTTATTGATACACCAGGTATTCATCATAGTAAAAATGAACTTGACAGATTTATGATGAAAAATGTGCGTTCAGCAATTTCTACTGCCGACGTTATTTTATACCTATTTGATGCCAGCAAAGAAATTGATATTGAAGAGAAAGAATACATAGTTTCTTTAAAAGAAAAAACTGATAAACTTATTGTTATTAAGTCCAAGATAGATAAAGAGAATATAGCGGATTTTGGCTTTGATATTGAGGTATCTATAAGAAAAAACATTAACACTAAAAATCTTTTAGAAATGATTGTGCAAAATCTTCCAGAAGGAGAACCTATTTTTGATAAAGATGAATACACAGATAAAAGCATTAGATTTCTTGTTTGCGAATATATAAGAGGTCAACTTCTTGATATGTTTGATAATGAAATACCGCATGGTGTTGCAGTTATTGTGGAAAACATGGAAGAAAATAAAAAGTGTGTGGTTATGGATATTGCTCTTATTTGTGAACGTGAAAACCATAAGGGAATTATTATAGGTAAAGGTGGCAAAAACTTAAAAGTCATTGGCTCTAACGCAAGAGAATATGCAGAAGATTTATTCAATAAACAAGTTATTTTGCATACTTTTGTTAAGGTGGATGAAGATTGGAGAAATAAAAATATAAATAAATATATTTAAAGTGTTTTGTTTTGCAAAAGTGGGTGGGCGAAGGAAAACCTCGCAAAAAACTTGCGAGGTTTTGACTGCCGAAAGGCAGTCAGCAGAAAAACATTGTTTTTCTGCCCTTCGCCCTAATTTTTTATAAAACCAATTTAATATATAAAATTTAACAATTTATTTGCTAAATATTATGAAAATATTTATAATATAAATATGAAGAAAATAATTCTTTCAATTTTATCGTTTGTACTTATCGCCTTTGCTTCCATCGGCGGAGGTTTATTACTTGCTGGCTGTGACAACTCCTCCTACTCCGAAAATGCGGGGGAGGGATTTGACAATAATGATCATATAGAAACAAATGCATCGGGTCCAACAAACTCTGGTTCATGGTCCTCTCATTATT
>CALVTF010000070.1 GCA_944360025.1 uncultured Clostridia bacterium | reverse complement strand
TCCTAAAAGGGTGTTTTTGTTTGTGTTAAGATAATCAACAAATTCGACAATTCCGCCTTTAAATTCAAACTTATCACTTTTTTCTCTACCTTCACGTCTATCTTCCAAAGTGATAACAAGGCCTTTGTTTAGGAATGCAATTTCACGGAAGCGGTTTTTTAAAGTGTCATAATTAAATTCCACTGTTTCAAAAATTTCAGGGTCTGGCCAGAAAGTTATTGTCGTTCCGCGTCTGTCTGTACTGCCGATAACTTTCAATGGTTCAACGGCTTTTCCACGGGCGAATTCAATAAAATGATGCTTACCATTTTGATAAACGTCAGCGGTGAGTTTTGTGGAAAGTGCGTTAACACAGGAAACACCAACGCCGTGAAGACCGCCGGAGATTTTATAACCTTCGCCACCAAATTTTCCGCCAGCATGAAGTTTAGTTAAAACGACTTCCACAGCACTTTTGCCTTCTTTTTCGATAATGCCTGTTGGAATACCACGGCCGTTATCAATAACCGTGCAAGAACCGTCAGCATTTATGATAACATTAATCTCTGTGCAGTAGCCAGCAAGGGCTTCGTCAATAGAGTTATCCACAACTTCTGTGACAAGATGATGAAGACCGTGTTCATCGGTTGAACCAATATACATACCAGGACGCTTACGAACAGGGTCAAGTCCTTCCAAAACTTGAATTTCGTTGGCATCATATTTGGTTGATTTTGATAGTTTTTCGCTTTCAAGAACGTCATTGTTTTGATTTTCTAATTCGTCCATAAAACATTATTTCCTTTATATTTATATAATATACTATATTATAACATATATAGGGAGAAAAATAAAGAAAAAAGACTAAAAATTTTGAGAAATTTAGTCTTTTATTGTTTTACTATGATAGTTGTTTGTTGCTTTTTAATTCCTTATCTAAATAGTTAATGAACCAATTTGCACGGCAACCAATGTAAGATTTAAAAACATTTGCTTCGTTAGGTGTGAGAAGTGGTGGATTGTTTCTTTCTGATTTTGTATAGTCATCAACTAGTCTATCCAAAATATTGCTATTAGTTATCAAATTTTTTAGGCTACCTAAAAATTCTTTTGTGTCATCTTGATAATTTTCTACGATATATTTAATGTTTTCTTCACTTGTATTACTTGAAAATTGTGATGCTAATGTTTCAATTGGAGTTTTGCTTTTTTCTTCTTTTCTTTTTAGGTAATCTTTGTCCCATTTTAAGATTATTTCAACTTCTTCTTTAGGTGGGAGATAGTCAAGTTTTGTTTTAATTAAAGCATTAAAACTTTCTCCATAATCAAAATTAGGGGCAAACTGCAAGTCTTGAGCTTTGCTGTCGAAAATAAAACCGCTGTTTCTGTCTGTGAAATCGCAATCTCCAAGAAATTCTCGGAGTAAGAAAGAACGAACAACACGACTTTTAACACATTTAATTTGTTTTTCTAATTTTTCTTGCGAAATATCTGGCAAATATTGTTCTTTCTTATCACGAATAAAGGCACATAAACTTTTAAGCCAGTTTTTAACAAGAAAAGGCTTATCTGAATTGTCAGAAAAAATTGTTTCTGCCATTTTCATACTTTCTTCAAAGGAAACTAGGCGTTCTCCAGAGTATGCTGTTGATAAATAAATTGATGAGTCATTTGATGGCTTTAAAAAATCGATTGAAACAATACCATAAGGCTGTAAGTTTTTTAAATCTCTTTCATTCAAGTGTTTTAATAGGCTTTTAAATCCAGCCTTATCATCTTGAAAGTCAAATTCAACAATATAATTATATGAAGTTGGTAAATCCAATGCAAGTGCTATTCTCATACCTAAATTTTCGGCGATTGCTGAATATCTAGAGTACGTTGGTTTAAAGGTTGCGGAAATTGATTTTGGCAAATTTTCAAGTTTGGTAGGGATTAAATTTCCGTCTTCATCTTTTTTATAAATTTGTTCGTCATAGCAGGTCCATACACAAGCCTTTTTGCCTTGCGTAATTGAATGGTTAATTAAATCAAGCGGAAGGTTTGATGTTGGCACTTGTCCCCAAATATTGTTACTTCTTCCACCAGAATAACTCCAACCATCAACAGAACGATATTTAATTTTTAATTTTCTCATATTTTTCTCTCTTCAATTCATTTTATCATAAACAAAGACAAATTTCAATAGAAAAAATAAAAAAGACTGAAACATTCAGCCTTTTAAAATTTGGTTGCGAGGGTAGGATTTGAACCTACGACCTTCGGGTTATGAGCCCGACGAGCTTCCGAGCTGCTCTACCTCGCGTCAAAATATATTAGTATTATAAACTAATATATGTCATTTGTCAAGGGTTATTCATAAATTTTTCACAAAAACGTTCTAGAATATATATAGAAAGGTCAACTTTTTATATTTAAGGCTATAAAGAGTGTTTTATAAAAACAAAATTGCAAGGCACAAAAGAAGGAATGCAACGTACATAAGAATGTTTATTCTCCTTTCTTTTGTGAGAGTGGTGGCAATTATATAACTTGCAAAAACAAATGCTGCAATAGCGAAGAAAATATTTGAAAGGACAGAAGAATATAATAACACAGTGATTATTTGTCCGACTAAGAATCCGGCAGCCATATAGCACAAAACATTTGAGATAATATCAAAAAAGTTATGATTCTTACGTAGTAAAGTTACAAAAATTCCGATTATGCCAAAAGGAATTGCGAGTAGCAGACCGAAAGGCGTTTCTTTGCCAAGATAAAATCCGCCAAAAGCAAAAAGAAAAGCCGATAAGAAGAAAGCAATGCTTTCAAATATTCCCCCTTCACTTTCAGCGAAGGCTTTCGAGAAGTCTATTTTTTTTCTTTCTTTTTTCTTTTTTTTATTTTCTTCTTTTATCTCTTGGATTTGACTATCAAAATTTATTATTTTTTCTTCTTCAATTATTTCTTTAGGCTTTTTTTCAAACAGTGCTAAAAACAGTGGGAAAATCGAAATAATGGAAATAATACTGAAACCGCCAAAATAATTATTATAGTTGGCACTCAAAATGCCAGCTATCACAAGAAAAATTAAAGTGAGTGCGGAGATAGAAAAATATAACGCACCCTTTTTCTTTATAAATATGGTGGTTACAGCAAGAAGTCCACAAGCGACATAAATAATTATTAGTGATACTAATAACATATATTTATTATAAACAAAAAAAATAAAATTGCAAAACGATTTAAAGCAATTTTATTTTTATATTAATTATTTATCTTAAAATAAAATATTTAAAAACAATTTTTGTTTATTTTTTGAAAGAATCTTTTAAGGAAATTGTTGAGTTGAAGATATAATTTTCTGAAGTTGAGTCTTTATCCAAACAATAATAGCCTTTTCTCATAAATTGGAATTTATCTTCAACTTTAGCAGATTTAAGGAAATTTTCTGCATAAGCCTTTCTTTCAATAAGAGAATTAGGCTCAAGCAATTCGCTAATTTCTATACCGTCTGCAAGTGCTTTTGCTGGGCTTTTATATTCGCTTTTTATGAGGTTTTTAAACTCGCGAATAGTGATTTCAAATAAATTGTCACTAGATACAAAATGAATTGTGCCTTTGCATTTTATTCCAGAAGTGTCGTTGCCACTTTTTGTGTTTGGTAAGTATTCACATTCCAAATGGTCAATTTCGCCGTTTTCATCAAACACAACCTTATTACATTTAATGATATAAGCGCCTTTAAGACGAACAATTCCGCCTTCTGTTAATCGATTATATTTAGGTGGTGGATTTAGGCTGAAATCTTCTTTTTCAATGTAAATTTCACGGCTGAAACGCGCTTTGTGAGAGCCAGCATTTTCATCATTTGGGTTGTTGTCAATTTCAATTTCTTCACTTCCCTCATAGTTTGTGATAATAACTTTGAGTGGATCCAGAACTACCATGGCACGTGTGGCTATTCTATTTAAATCTTCTCGGACATAATATTCTAAAGCAGAGAAAGGAACAGTCACTTCAATTGTGCTTCCCCAGCCGACTGATTTAACAAAATCTTTAACTGCTTTTGCTGTATAGCCACGTCTACGAATACCCACAAGAGTAGGAAATCTTGGGTCGTCCCAACCACTGACGGCACCACTATTTACAAGTTGTTTCAAATATCTTTTTCCTGTCAAGATATTTTCAATAACAAGACGGCTAAATTCGCGTTGTTTAGGAGCATATTTCTTTCCCCAACCATGTTCCACAAACCATTCATAGACAACTCTATGGTCTTGGAAGCCCTTGTCGCATAAACTATAGGTCGTGCCTTCAAGGCAGTCCTCCATTGGATGAACAAAGTCATATTGTGGCCAAATGCACCATTTGTCGCCAACACGATAATGGTGTTGTCTAGCAATTTTATACATAACAGGGTCACGCATATTGATATTAGGATGAGCCATATCAATTTTTGCACGCAGAGTTCTTGAACCGTCAGGATACTTGCCGTCACGCATCTCTCTAAAGAGTTTTAAATTTTCTTCAGGTGTGCGGTTTCTATATGGACTTTCTTTTCCAGGTTCTGTCAAAGTTCCGCGAGTTTTGGAAACCTCTTCGGCTGAAAGGTCACAAACATAAGCGTCACCATTCATAATCATTTTTTCGGCGATTTTGTAAATATCATCAAAATACGCTTCACTTGCGTAGACAAGTGCTTCTGGCTTAAATCCGAGCCATTCAAGGTCAGCCATATAACTGTCGGCAAATTCGCCATCCTCTTTTGTTG
>CALVTF010000069.1 GCA_944360025.1 uncultured Clostridia bacterium | reverse complement strand
ATGGGAAAAGAGAGAACAGAACGCAAGAAGTAAGCGACCTTACCAGAATGCTTAAAGTGGCTGCTAAAGATTTGAACGTTCCAATTATTCTTTTGTCTCAACTTTCTCGTAACGTTGAACAGAGAGAGGACCATAAGCCAATTCTTGCCGACCTTCGTGAGTCTGGTTCTATTGAGCAAGATGCTGATATTGTTATGTTTTTGTATAATCCAGAAAATTACAATGACACTATTACTAATGACGAGCCGGGCACAGTTTATTTAATTATAGCAAAGCATAGAAGTGGCTCGACAGGGGAAATTAAACTTAAGTGGATAAAAGAAATTACAACCTATACAAACGCAAAACAAAATCAAGGTGAGCAAAATGCGGAGGTAAATGAATGAAAAAAGGCGTTATTATAACAATAATTTTAGTAGTTATAGCAGTTGTTTTAGCAATAGTTTTTATCAACTTATTTAAAGAACGCGACACTACTGAAATGTCAAATAAAGTGGTAAGTGTTGTGCAAGATGGATATTTGGATGACGAAAAAGTAGATGGCGAATATGAAACTATCAATAAATATTTGGACAATTTGCTAGCAGTAGAAGAAGGTTTGACTTCTAGTTATCAAAATGAAATTCAAAATTTCAAGGATGCTTATCTCACATACACTATCATTGCAAAATTTTATAGTAAACAAATTGTATTCACAGATTATAATGACGTTTACAAAGAAAACAAATCTTCAATCATGGACGGATTTAACAGTGCTTCGGATAATGCGAGTGATATGGTGAATTATATAAATACCAACTCAAATATTGTTGGGGACAACGTTTATTGGAACTTGCGAACATGGGACGACGTAAAAGGTTATGCTTTAAATATTATTAATCAAACCAATAAAGCGTTTAATGGGCTTCAAAAAGTATATACAGGTTGTGTTACCTCCAAACTTGCAAACAATGATTTTGCCACTTTGGTTCTTTCAACAATCAATTCATATTTAGGTCATATTTCTGATAGTTTTAGCGAAGAAATATCAGATATTAACATAGCAAACACAATGGCAAATGCATATTTAAGCGGAACATATCAAAATATTATGACCTATAATTACAATGATACTTTAAAAGCAAAAGTAGAAGATATATTAAACAACGAAGAATCTTTGTATTATTCTCAATTAATTGATGGCTCAATCTGCGAGGAATAGGAGGAAGATATGGAAAAGGTCAAAAAATCTTCAAAAATTATTTTACCAATTTGTTTGATTGTGGCAATGGTTATGGCAATTTTTAGTTTTGCCGGTTGTGGCACAGACGTTGGAACTCTTAGCGAGAATATTAAGACAATGAATGAAACTTTGGCATCTTACAGTACATTATTTGTGAAAGATGATCAAAATTTAAATACTAGAGATTATTATAAACTTAATTATGGGACGATTGTGGATGATCTAATTTTAAGCGGAACTGATAATTACGACGAATTATATAATTATTACAACTCAATTTTTTCATTAGCAATGAGTTATGTGGACGAAAATTTATCAGTTGTCACAAACTTAACTGATGAAGAAATGAATGACGAGACACGCAATTCTCTTGATGAATTAAATCAAAAAATAGTTGATTTTAACAATGAGATAAGACCTTTCGTCAGTGCAAGAAATGAATTTACTTCATATTTCAATGAATACAGTGATCCATTTAGTTCGGCAAATTTAAGTCAACTTCGTAGTTTTAAACGACAATATGCATCTTTTGTTGATAAGGCTGTGGAGATTTCGCTTAGTTTAAGAAATGCCGTAGAAGCGACAGGAGATTTAAAAGAGATAGTCAATGTTGCTCTTGTTAAAAATTCTATTTGCAACGAATTGTTGCCAATATATCACGAATTTCTTGTTATGAATATTGGTTCATTCAACTTTTCAGAATCTGCCGAAACAGTAGTAAAGGAAAGAATTAACGCTATCATTGCAAATTTGGAAAATAGTTTAAATTCCTATATTTCACTTTTCCAAACAAACACCGGTTTGAAAGAACTTACTTTAGACGAACTCAACAAAATCAATCAAGAGGCTGAAAACTTTTTAACTGAAGTAAGTGATTATATGAGTGCTTTAAATGGTCTTAATCTGCAAGATTTGGCAATCAATAACTATAACGATTTTGATGAATATTTAAAAAATAATAAAAATGCTGAAATATATCTTGAAAAACTTGAACAATTTACAAATGTGAATGGAACTTTAGAAACATATCTTGCAAGGCTAACAGAAAGTGTAACCTTAGATGAAGAAACGCAAAATTAGGAGGAAATATGAATTATAATAAAATAGCAGAAATGTTATTTCCAGATAATAAATTTACAGTAGAGGAAATTGAAAAAAAATACCCGCCAAGAAATTTAAAAGAAGGTGCAGAGGTGACACGTTTTGCACCTAGTCCAACAGGTTTTATGCATATTGGTGGACTTTTTCAAGCAATTATTGACAAAAATATTGCAAGACGCTCTGGTGGTGTTTATATGCTCCGCATTGAAGATACCGACAAAAAGCGAGAGGTCATTGGAGCAAGCACAATTATTCTTGAAATATTGAAAAAGTATGGCGCAGAACCTGATGAATATGAAGAAAAGGGTGTTAAAATTGTTGGGGATTATGGTCCATATTTTCAAAGTGAACGTGAAGAAATCTATAAAGCGTATGCAAAAAAACTTGTAAGTGAAGGTAAGGCTTTCCCATGTTTTTGCCGTAAAACAGAAGGGCTTAATGACGTAAAGGAAAAACGTGAGAAAATGTTTAGCCTTGGGCTTACAGAAGACAAAGACCCATGCAGAAACTTAACAGAAGAACAAATAGAAGAATTTATAAAAGCAGGTAAACCATTTGCTATTAAACTTAAAGCGAAAGGAAACGGACAAAAGAAAGTTAAAATTTATGACGTATTAAAAGGCGAACTTGAAATGCAAGAAAATGGAGAAGATGCTGTTCTTCTCAAGAGTGACTTTTTACCTACTTATGCCTTTGCTCATGCTGTAGATGACCATTTAATGGGGACAACAACAGTTGTTCGTGGCGAAGAATGGCTTCCATCATATCCTCTTCATATGGAAATATTTGAGGCATTAGGTTTTAAGCCTGTTAAGTATGTTCATACGCCATTAATTTATAAAATTCGCGAAAATGGTGGTAAGACAAAGATTTCTAAGCGTATTGATGCTGAAGCGGATATGAGATATTTTTCTAAAGAGGGATATGAGCCAGAGGCTTTAGAGGAATATTTAATAAATCTTGCTAATTCTAATTTTGAACTTTGGAGAAAGGAAAATGTTGATGTGCCTCTTTCTGAATTTCCTTTTGATGGCTTCAATATAACTGCCAATACTCCTGTTTTTGATATTGTAAAATTGAATGATATTTCAAAAGAATTGATTGCAAAATATTCTGCCGAAAAATGCTATGAAAAATTGTTAAAATGGGCTGAGGAAAATTCTATTGAAAATGTGGAATATATCAAAAAAGATAGGGAATACGTAACAAAAGTTTTAAATATTGACCGCGAAAAAGAAAAACCAAGAAAGGATATTTACAAATGGAACATGTTTTTTGACTATTATGACTATATGTTTTCTGCTCCTAAGTCTTATCAAATTGAAGAAAATGAAAGAAAGAGATTTGAAGAGGTATTAAGAGCATATAAGACATACATTGATTTAACAGATAAAACTGTTTGGTTTGATAAGATTAAAGAAATGGCAGGACAACTTGGTTACGCTGTTGACAACAAAGAATATAAGAAAAATCCTGAAAACTTTAAAGGTAATGTTGCAAAAGTTTGTGAATTTCTTAGAGTGGCTGTGACCGGACAAAAAAATTCACCTGACTTATACGAAATTATGACTGTTCTTGGAAAAGAAAAAGTTTTGGAAAGAATATCTTTAATTGTTTAATAAATTAAATAAAAGTAGATAGAAAAATCTATCTATTTTTTATTTTTTTTGAAAATTAATGTATTTTTAATTAATTTTTATTATTTTTTTAACTTATTTGCTTATTTTTAAGAAAAATATATTCTAATTAGTGTTAAATTTAATAAAAATGGTAAAAAATGAATAAAAAATTAATTTTTTCTGTTATTTTTTAATATTTTTTATAATTTTTTATTAATTTTAATAATTTTCCTTGATTAAAAGAAAATGTTTCAAGTTTGGAAATAAATTTAGAGAATTTATTTAATAATATATATAATACTTTTTTTTAAAAATTTGTTTGCCTTTTATTAAACCTTTTTTGTATAATATAAATAGCAGATAGATTTTGGCGGAAGTATGAGGTATTATGAAAATTAGAAGTTTCTTATTTTCTTTTCTAATGATTTTTGTCGGCATTGTTGGTGCCTACTCTATTTCAATGCCAATTTTTGAAACAAGTGCTGTCAGTGAAGATGCGAGCGTTTGGGATGGCGAGAATGTTACTGATATAACGGAAAATGATTTTTATATAACTGAAAATTCTTATTACATATACACTGCTCGAGGTTTAAAATACTTCTCTAGCCAAGTTGCCAGCGGAAATACTTATGCGGGAACCACGGTTTATCTTTGCGTGGATATTGATTTAAACAACATGGAGTGGACACCTATTGGAACCTTAGCATAAGAAAATTCCACCAGTTTTGCTGGAACTTTTGATGGACAAGGTTACAGTATATATAACTTACAAATCTCTGGTTCTTATAATGGCACAAACAACTATGGGCAAAGAGCAGGCTTTTTCTCTTCTATTAACTCGGCAACCATTCAAAATTTAAGTTTGGTTGATGTGAATATCTCTTATTATGGCAACAACACTAA
>CALVTF010000068.1 GCA_944360025.1 uncultured Clostridia bacterium | reverse complement strand
TTAAGACGAGCAGTTAAAACTTTTGAAGAAAATAATGTTGAAGATATGACTCTTATCAATTTTGCTTTTAAATATGATGATAAAAAACTAAATGATACTATATTTGAAATAGAAAATATGTATTTTGCTGTTGCCGACAAAGAAGAGTTTATAAATAAAATTTTAAATTCACAGGAAGATATTTATATAGAGTCTGAAAAAATCGTGTGTGACTATATTGACAGCGAATTTCAAAGTTTTGTTAAGGCATTAAATGATCGTCATTTCAATAGCGAAGCTTATGATGTAGAATTAAAACTTGAAGAAATAAAAAATATAACAACACTGCCACAAAAAGTGGAAGAAGTAAAAAATTTTACCTTTCCAAAGTTTCCTAAAAAATCTGACCTTACTATTGAAGAAGGATTATTTATTGATGAGTTAAAAGAAGATTTAAAAAAGTTAAAGGAAAAATTGGGAAAACTTGCTTTAGATTATGAGAGTGTGGAAAGCCAAAAGCAAGGAGCATTAGAAATTGGACTTATAAAATTATTTTTAGAGTATCAAAATGAATATAAAAAGCAGAAAACGAGTTTAAATATTTTAGATTTCAACGACCTTGAACAGTATATGCTTTCACTTTCAAAGGAAGAAGTTTTTGGTGAAGATTTTGAATATGTTTTCATTGATGAATATCAAGATACAAATGCTCTTCAAGAAAAAATAATAAAAAAAGTGGCTGAAAACTGCAATTTTGTTGCCGTTGGTGATGCAAAACAAGGAATTTATGGCTTTCGTCTTGCAAGTTCTAAAATTTTTCTTAAAGATGTTGAAGATTTTGAAAAAGATGAAAATGGAAATGCTTTATATTTGAAATCAAATTTTAGAAGTGGAAAAAATGTTTTAGATTTTGTTAATACTGTTTTCAAGGATACCATGACAAAGGACAGTGCGAATATCGACTATTTTCCAAACTCTATGCTTTCCAATGTTTTTGATTTTCAAGATGATGGTAAGAAAAGTGTTAATATTGACTTAGTACTTTCTAAAGACAAACTAGAGAAAGATTTTGAAGTTTACAGTGTAAAAGAAGATGAACTAGAAGATAGCACAAATTATTTAGAACTTGAAACAGTAAAGGCGAGGATAGATGAAATATTAAAAACAAAGATTTATGATAATAAACTTGGCGCCTTGAGACAAGTAAATTTTAGTGATATTGCGATTCTATCGCGTTCAAGAAATTCCTTTTTTAATAATCTTGGAAAGTACCTTCTTCAAAGTGGAATTCCTCTAACTACAAATAGTAAAAAATTTTTAATGGACACACCTGAGATTCAAGTATTATTAGCCTTATTAAAAATTTCGCTATCAATTCGTGACAATATTTCACTTTTAAGCGTTTTAATGTCGAATTTTGGAAGATTTAATCAAGATGAGATAGCAAAAATTTGTCTTGAAAATGATAAAGAACTTTTTGAGATTGTAGAAAATAGCGAGGAATTTCAAGATTTTAGAGAAAAACTAACAAAATTTAGAAACAATGGGTTGGCTTTTGGATATAATCGTGCTTTTGAAATTCTCTTTGATGAAACAAATTATTTTTCTTATTTATATTCTCAGTATGATGGAGAAGAACTTGTCGCGTCTGTCAATTTATTTTTGTCAGAAATTGAGAAATCAGGCTTTAATTTTGATTTACCCAATCTAATTTCCTATTTTGAGAGTGTAGATATTGAAGATAATGGTGTAGAACTTGGCGAAAAGAATTCAGTTTTGCTTACAACAATTCATAAAACAAAAGGATTGGAATATCCTATTGTTATTTTGATTAATGCTGGTAAAAGTTTAAAACGGGCGGACAAAAAAGGTGAAATTCGTGTCGATGAAGAATTAGGTTTAGCGACAAAAGTTTATGTCGGTGACCAAGAAGAAAGTTCTGTTAAGATGATGGCTATAGATATAAAAAATGAGAAAAAGCGGTTATCTGAAGAAATGATGATTTTTTATGTAGCTCTTACGCGAGCAAAAAATAGAATTTATGTTATCGGTGAAAGCAAACTTAAAAATTTAAAACCGCTAAACGTTTTTAAATTTGATTCCTATTTTGATTATCTTTTTAACACTTTAAATAGTGAGGAAATTGAGAAGTTTTTAAGTGATGGAATTTTAGAAAAAGGGACTTGCGAGTTCAATATTGTTTCTGAGGTCGAAAATTTAAAAATCGAAAAAAATGAAATAAAATATGGAAAAATTGATGAAAAAATAGTAAAAAATGTGCAAAATTACTTAAATTTTAAATATTTATTTGATAATTCGGAAAATATTTCCTTTAAAAATTCGGTCACGGGGCTTACAAAAAAATATGAAGATGACAATGTTTTTCAAAAAAATTATGATTTTGTTAACATAGATTCAAAGGTAGTAGAAATAGGTAATGCCTATCACTTAGCATTAAAAGTAATTAATTTTGATAGTATTAATTCTCCTTTTGATATTAAGAAAGAATTGGAAAATCCTATCTTTGATGAGACAAGAGATTTAATTGATATAAATTTACTTTACAAAAATATTTTAATTTTAAAACCTTTTAACAAAAATGTTTTTAAAGAAAAAGAATTCATAATGAAAGATACAATAAATAATTTAATAGACAAAAATTGCGAAGATAATATTATGGTGCAAGGGGTTATTGATTTCTTTTCTATCGACGAGGATGGTAAAGTTATTTTGATTGATTACAAATATTCTGGTGAAAAAAATAATGATATTTTAATTAGTAGATACAAAATGCAGTTAAAACTATATAAAAATGCGATAGAAAGTGGACTTTTAAAAGAAGTTAAAGAGATTTATCTTTTAAATCTTCGCTATAATAATCTTATAAAAATAGAAAATATTTAATTTTATTTCCTATTTATTTTACGCAATAATAAATGTCTAAAAAAAATAATTAAAAAATATTTAAAAAAATATTAAAAATTATTAGTAAATATTTTTTTCTTGTGCTATACTAAAAGCAAGTAGGAGGTTTGTTATGTCTACTATTTGTGATATTGTAACAAACATTGTTGATTTTTTAGGCTCAGCCACAACCACTCTAGGGCTTGACATAATTTTTATTATTGCTCTTTGTGTGGAAGCGGTGTTTGTTATCTTTTTCCTTATTAAGTCTGCTTTCTCATATGAGGCAAGTCTTAATAGGAGTTTAGATAAATTTAATTATTGGCTATTTGAGCGTAAAGTTATAACGGAAGAAAATGTCCGTGATTTTAATAATTTAATGAAAACTAAGGCTCCAAAGAGATTGTGCTATTTTTGGCAACAATACATACTCTTTAGAGAAGGCCCTCCATCATCATATATGTCTTCAGATAATTTAGTAGAAAAACCTCTTAAGACTTCCTCTTATAATTCGAATATTAAGAACCTAAATGTAATATCAACTGTTTGGGCTATTGTTGTGGCTCTCTTCCTTATTATGGCAGTGCCTTCAAGTAATGATATGCTCACTGTTTCGGCACTTGCTGGTGCTATTGTTGTTATTGCTCTTATCTTCTTAATAAACTTAATCTTTACAATTTATTTACGTGCAAGAAAAAATGCTCTTTTAAATTCTATTTTCCAAAATGTTTCTCTATTTGGAAGATTTATGGATAATGCTTGTGTAGACTTACCAAGTTACATTGATTATCAGATCTTATTTACTCCTCAAGAGATTGAAAAGGGACAACCTGTACTTCGTGAGTTTTTGGACTATAAGGCTCGACGCGAAAAAGAAGATTTCAATCGTGCTAAAGAACAAGAAGTAGAATATGAAAAATATGATTTTTCTTCAACAGGTGTTAATGGTTCAGTCGTTTTAGATAGAGCGATGAAAGAAAGTGAAATCTTCTTAAAGAAAAAAGAGAAGGCGTATGTTAAAATTGCTCAACTTGAGAGCGAACTAGACACTAGAAAGAAAAATTTTGATAATGTTCAAAAAGACTATCAAAACAAACTTCAAGCATCAAGAGAAAACATTGATAAACTTCTTCAACAACAAGAAGAAACAACAAACAGAATTGAAAGTAACTATTTAAGAAAACAACAAACACAAGAAATTGCAAAGCAAGAACAATTAGAACAAGAATTTGAGCAACAAAGAGCAAGATATTTGCTTGAGAAGAACGAACTTGAAGAAGAAATCAAGAAAAATCAAGATGAACTTGAACAAAGCAAAAAAGAAGTGGAAAATATTATGCTTGGCGAATACCAAAACTTCTTTAATAATTTTTGCCACAGTGCAGAGAAAGTGGTAAGCAAAGTTTTCGCTGATAGGATGGATAAATTAAAGAAAGAAAACGAAGAGTCCAAAGAACGCATAACGGAACTTGAAATACAACTTAAAAATACTCATCAAGGTGCTTATGATATGAATCAGACGCAGTCTAATGAAAATAATGAAGATGGGCACTACGATGAAAATGGAAACTACATTTACAATAATGGAACATATTATGATAAGGAAGGATTGTTCCATGATACTGACGGCAAAGTATATGATCAAAATGGTAACTTTGTTCGTCAAGATGAAATTAAAGAAAATGCTACAACTCCTGTTGAAAATATTGAAAATACTGAAAATAAGGAAGAAACAGAAAATAAAGTTGTTGATTTGAATACGCTTGATGCCTTCGACTTTATGACTGATATTGATGAAAAAGATGATATTTATAGCGTTGCTACTAGTGTTATCAATAACGTTGATGACGAGATAAAAGTTGTTAATAATGAAGGAAATAATAAGGCTGAAAGTACTGCCGAGCAAGTAAGTGGACAAGAAGAGCCAAAGGCTGACCTTGAAGAATTCAAATTAGATAAAGCAGACCAAAGCCC
>CALVTF010000067.1 GCA_944360025.1 uncultured Clostridia bacterium | reverse complement strand
TAATATTTTAAAATATTTTTAAAATAATTAGTTTTCTTTTTCATTTTTTAATAAATTTTCATAATTTTTATATAAATTTTTATTTTTTTCTAAAATTGTACCTATATTTTCATTTAAATCTACTTTTAAAGAAATCTCCAAAATCATCTTATCTATCAAAATTTTATTTTCACCATTTTTTAATATCACCACAAAAATTGTCGTTCTGTTACCTTGAATTTTTTTAACTAATTCTTTTAATTTTACCTCACTTGTTACGACAAAAAAACGAGGTTTAGAAAAATTTTTATTCTTTTTATTAAAAACACTTACTTTTTCATATTTACTTATAAAGTTTAAATCCAATGCTCCCAGCACCAAAAAGACACCAAAAAGAAGAAATGTTGGATTAAAATTTATAAAACAAAATATTATAAAAAGCAAAAAACACAAAAAACTAAGTAAAAAATTAACAAAAAACGTAATTTTAATTGCCTTTTTTCTATTTATCAAATTTGAAGTTAAAGAAACAAAAATTCTACCACCATCAAGCGGATAAGCAGGCAACAAATTGGAAAGAGCGATAATGAGGCTTATCTCTACAAAGTTTGCCGTCCAAAAATACATGCTTGGGAAAACCCACCAAAGCGCTGTCACCAAAACCGCTCCTATTAAATTGACAAGCGGTCCAGCAAACGCTATACAAATTTCATCTTGCTCTTCAAGTGTTTCACCGTAATATGAAAGATTTACGCCATAAGGTGAAAGAGAAAATTTTGACAACTTGTAACCCCGAGTTTTCGCCATAAAATAATGACCGAGTTCATGAATTAAAATAACCAAAAAATAATTTAATGCAATAAACAAACTATCAGCAAATATAAGCCAAAGAAGAATGATAAAGAAAGCGGGATTAATTTGAAATAAACCTCCCCTATTTTTTCTTTTTGCCATCATTTTAATATTTTCCATAATCACCTAAACTTCTTATTAATATTACTCCAATAACAACATAATGTTGGTTTTTACTATGCTTATCTAAAAAATATATTGAAAAAAACAATGATAGTAATGACAGCAATGAAATAAAGAGGTAAAACGATTTTAAGTTTAATTTTATATCCTCGCCTCACCGTTTCAAAATTAGTGCCATATGATTTCTGCTTTTCCATAATATTAATATATGAAAGATTTTATCAATAAAGAAGAGAATAAATCAAGATGTACTTGCTTAATCTATTTCAAAAATTGATTTTATATTAAAAAAGATATGGAATCCATATCTTATGAAACATTTCCATCCACATGACGAAGTTCGTCCTCATCTTTTAGAAAATCTGGAAGTTCTTCGGTTTTAAGTTCAAATTCATTATATAGGCTGTCGCTTTGAGGTTCTTCTTTTTCTTCTTCATTTATAACTTTTATACGCTCCAAAAGTTGTTCGTAATCTGGAAGTTGCCCCAAATCTTCTAGATTGAATCTTTTAAGAAAATTTTCAGTGGTAGCAAAAAGAAGTGGTTTTCCAACAGCATCTTTTCTTCCAACAACCTCTATCATATTTTGGTCAACCAAGATTTGAACAGCATAGTCACAGTTAACACGCCTAATATCCTCAATTTCAAGTTTCGTGATTGGTTGTTTGTAGGCAATGATTGCTAAAGTTTCAAGAGCAGCACGGGTAAGAGATTTTTCTCTGACAGGGTTCAAAACTTCGCTTATGAAATCAGCATAAAGTGGATTTGAAGTAAGTTGAACTTTGTTTTTGTATTTAATTATATGAATACCTTTTTCTCCGCTATATTCCTTACAAAGTTCCTCAATCACAGAATCAAGTTCTTTAGGTGAAATTTCAAGTTTTTGCAAAATAAAATCCTTGTCAAGCCCATCACCTGACACAAACAGAATTGATAAAATAATTTCTTTTAGTTCTTTTTTATTTTCCACTTTCATATCACACCTCATTTGCAGTTATGACAATATGTCCAAAGGTTTCATTTTGTAAAACTTTGACAGTTTGAAGTTTAAGTAATTCCAAAAGAGCCAAAAAGACATTGATAAGTTCGCTTTTTGTCATATCGTCAGCAAACAGTTCTTCAAATTCAAAACGTTTTCGCTCTTTTGCAAAATTACGAATGGCAATAATTTTCTCAGCAACAGTGAATCTGTCTTTCACAATTTTCTTTGGCTCATCCGGTTTTGCCGCTTTTTTAAGTTCTTCACGAGTCAAAAGTTTGGCAAAAGCATCTAAAAGTTGGTCTAAAACTAAATCTTTAATGACAACCTTAACTTTTTCAGTTTCTTTACCTGGTTCGCGATAAAGTTTGTTTATATCTTCAATTTGCTTTAAGTCTTGCCCTGCCTTTTTGAATAGTTCATACTCTTTTAATCGTCTTAAAAGAATAGCCTCATCATCTTCCTCATCATCAGCAGTCGCCTCTTGTTCCACAGGAATAAGTTTTTTAGATTTAATCTCAATAAGAGTTGCCGCAACCGTTATAAACTCACTTGCTTTATCCATATCTACGTTTTTAAGGTCTTGCATATAGTTTAAATACTGCTCAGTAATATCGGCAAGTTTAACTGTCGCAATGTCAAGTTTAGCTTCTTTAATCAAGTGAAGAAGAAGGTCGAGTGGTCCTTCAAAGTTGTCAAGTTTAAAACGATAAGCGTCGGAAGATAAAAGCATATCTTCTTGCTTTTCAGTTACAACGTTTTCAGCCACATTATCTTCCATTGCTTTCCCCTTTTATTCCAATATAATTATAGCAAAAAGATTAACAAAAAAGCAACAAAATAAATAAATTAAAAAAAATTGCACTTTTTGTTTTTTTGTCTAAAAATTAGGAAATTTCAAACTTTTAAAACAACAAAAATACATTAAACAACTGAAAAAAATAAAAGCCTGCAATTTTGCAGACTTAAATTTGTATGAATTTTACCAATTTTCAACTACTTTTCCAATTGTGTCAAAATAAGAACTATGTTTAATATCCGATTTAACAATCAAATCAATTTCTTTTATTACCGTTCCATCCTTTGTCACTTTAATCGTTCCCACCTTGTCACCAACTTTTAAAGGGGCTTTAAGATTATTTGGAAGATTTATAGTTGTCTCATACTCTAAATTATCTCCTTTTTTCACTATCGCGACATAATTCTCGCTAGCAAAAACGTCACAATTTTCTATCTTGCCTTTACTTACAGGTAAATTTGAAATAGGATTTGTCATATCAACCAAAAATCTGTTTTCAAAATTCGCAAAGCCATAATTTAAAAGAAGAGAACTTTCGTTAAATCTAGTTTTGCTGTTTTCTGCTCCAATAATCACAGAAATTAGTCTCATATCACCACGCTTTGCACTTGCCGTCAAACAACAACCTGCTTCATTAGTGGAACCTGTTTTACCACTGTCACAACCTTCAAAATAGCGAATTAATTTGTTAGTATTTACAAGCTCCGTTTTTCTGCCTGATGGATGCACGAGTTCATCCATCCAAATCGCAGAATAATTATGATACAAATCATGTTTCAAAACTTCTCTCATAAGAAGTGCACAATCTTTTGCACAAGAATATTGCTCTGGTGCAGGAAGTCCGGTGCAATTAGCATAATTTGTGTCATTCATTCCAAGTTCTTTTGCACGCTTATTCATGCGATTTGTAAAACTTTTCTCATTACCATTGAAATATTCCGCAAGTGCCACTGATGCATCATTCGCAGAAGCCATTATAACTGACTTCAATAAATCTTCAAATGAATACTCTACATATGGGTCAATGAAAACTTGAGAGCCACCCATTCCCGAAGCATTTTCGGTTGTCGAAATCATGGTATCAAGCGAGACATTTCCTTCATCATATTCTTCCAAAGCAATTAGTATTGTCATCATCTTGACCATGCTAGCAATTGGAAGATGAGTAGTAGAATTTTTCTCATAAAGGACTGCTCCACTGAAATAATCCATTAAAAGTCCACTCTTTGAAGCAATATCTAAATCACTTTCTGCATGAGCAATAGCAGTTGGCGAAAAGATAAGGCAAAAAGCAAGTAAAACTAAAAAAGATGACGAAATAAATTTTTTCATAAAAACTCCTTTTTGATATTTTCTTCAAAAAGCGTGTTTTTATACAAATTAAATAACAATCAAATGACCAAAATCACTTGCCCATTGAGTAAATATAATAAAAGTGTTTCCACCAAGTTTACTAAAACTAAAATCAAAAATCCAAACAAAAGGCAAAGAAAACGATTGCAATCCGTCCCGCCAAATCTTTTACAGTTAGAATTAATTTTAGAAAGTATTAAATAAAACATAATAAGAATAAAAAGCGTTAAGAGTTGGCATGGCAAAATAACCACAATTGCTGTTAAACTGCCACCCAACCCATAAAGTATAAAGATAAGCGCAAAATTAAGCCCAAAAAGATAACCACGATAAATAATCAAAACTTCGGCAAGCGGAAAAAGAATAGGAACAAAAGAGACTCCAAACAGTATTATAACATTAATAGATAGAGATAATGTTCGCGAGAAAAAAGCAGAAGAAGAACCCACAAAACCCGACTTAAAATCATCAAGTGAAATTTCCTGCAAACTTGAAAGCGAAGAATTATTTGAATGCCTTATTGCCACAAAAACTCCAACTGAAATAGCAATAATAGATAAAATCAAAGTAATAATAAACTTTACTCTATTTTCTTTTAATGTTTTTGAAATAGAAAATCTAAGACCATTAATAAAAGAGTGAGTTTTATATGATTTAAACATATAATATGATATTAATTAGAAAAACAAAATATGAAAAGCATATTCTAAACACAAGCGAAAGTCTTAACATTTATTGTTACACGAACACCAAGAAGATTTTGCATTTTGGCTTGAATAACTGAGCCATATCTTGTTATACACTCTGCATTATTTAATTCTGAACCCACGTCTCGTGTCCAATACATTAACGCATTTCCAAGAATATCTGCCACCAAATCGCTAAATTCTGTCTCGTAGTTTCCTTCGCCAAACACCTCGTCCATGTCTATCGTTGCTGTTGGCATTGCGTATGCCATGGCACTATTTTGTGCGATTGTATCACCATTTGCATTTGTAAAAACTTCCCAGGTCATTTCTTTTTGTGTAAGATATTCGGAGTTCATTGCAGTCCCGTCCCAACCTATATTGTTTTCTATCATAAAATGATTGTCAAAATTGTTCCAGATTGTTGAATTTGAAGAA
>CALVTF010000066.1 GCA_944360025.1 uncultured Clostridia bacterium | reverse complement strand
ACTATTAAAATTGAGAAAAATAATAAAAATTGCAATTTTTATTAAAATATTCTAATTTTTATATTTTTGCAAAATTAAAAGAAAATTTATATATTTTGTAGAATTAACGGTTAAATTCTGTCGATTTAATCGTTATTTTTTCTTTCATATTTTTCTATTAATTCAAAAATCAGTGAATTTGCATTAATTTTTCCACTTTTTTTCATATTTTTAAGGTATTTTTGCTTATTTTTTAATATTTCCATTAATTTTTGCTTAACTAAAAGGTAGGCAGTATTTTCTTCTTCCAGCATTTCAGCATAACCTAGTTTTTGAAAATATTTTGCATTTTCTATTTGGTCGCCTCTAGAGCACTTTTTCGAAAGAGGAATTAAAAGCATTAGTTTATTTAAAGATAAAAGTTCGTTGATAACTCCACTGCCGGCACGAGATAAAACTATGTCAGCGGAGGCATAATAATTTTCAATTTCATTTGTGTAAGGGAGACTAATATAATTTTTATGATTAATTTTTTTATAATTATTTTGACCTGTGATATGTATGATATTAAAGGATTTTGTTAAATCATCAAGATTATCTAAAACCAAATCATTTAAAAATTTTGCACCTAAACTTCCACCGAGGACCAGCAAAGTTGGATTATTATTGTCAAAAAATTTTTGTTTTTTGCCACTTAAAATTTTTTCTCTAATTGGTTGACCGGTATAAACACATTTTTTATTTTGACTAGCAGTTTTTTCAAAAGTGGTGCACATGCAGGTGCAGTATCTCAAAATAATTTTATTGGCAAGACCAAAACTTAAATCACTTTCGTGACTTATGATAGGAACTTTTTGTTTTGCTCCAGCAATGACAACAGGAACAGCAACAAAGCCACCCTTTGAAAAAATTATATTTGGCTCCAACTTTTCAATTTCTTTTTTACAAATTTTTATTGATTTTAAAAGTTTAAAAGGGATTAAAAGATTTTTAATTGTCAATTTCCTTTCAAGTTTAACTGTTGGAATTTCGTGAAAAATAATATTTGGAAAATTTTTTAAAATATCTTTTTCCATTCCGTTTCCTCCAAAATAATGGATTTCATATTGATTTAATTTTTCAGCGACGGCAAGGGCAGGATATATATGACCTGCAGTGCCTCCACCTGTAAGTATAATTTTTTTCATGAGTTTAGTATCTTCCTTTTTATAACTATTATTTATGTTTTTTTGTTTAATTTGTTTAAATTTGCTTTAAACAAAGATATTATAAATATTCAATAATATGAATATTTATTAAATATTAAAAGTTTTGAGTTTAGCATATATTTTTTATTTTTTTCACTAAAAATTAGCAAAGAAACAATATAAAAAATTGTATAAATTTTCACTAAACCTTTATAATTTATTTTTTGATTTTTTATTTTTGTGTTATAATAGACTATAAAGATTTCTATCTTAATTTTATTTATTGAGGTTGTTATGGCAGAAAAGAAATATGAATCAAAAGATATTGTTGTTTTGGAAGGATTAGACGCGGTCAGACTTCGTCCTGGTATGTATATCGGAACCACAAGTTCAAGAGGTTTTCATCATATCTTATGGGAAATCGTGGACAATTCCATTGATGAAATTTCTAATGGTTATGGTGATACTATTAAAATCACTTTAAATAAAGACGGAAGTGCAACTGTCGAGGATAACGGGCGTGGTATTCCTGTTGATATTCATCCTACTCTTAAAAAAAGTGGTGTGGAGGTTGTTTATACCACACTTCACGCTGGCGGTAAATTTAACAATGAAAACTATAAATTTTCTGGTGGGCTTCATGGTGTTGGTGCTTCAGTTACAAATGCACTTTCAAAATGGTGCAAGGTGACTGTTAATAAAAATGGCAAAAAGTATTTTATGGAGTTTCATTCATACGAGGACGAAAAAGGTAAAATGCATAGCGGTGTGCCGGTAGCACCATTAAGGGAAATTGGAACAAGCACAACAACCGGAACGAGCGTTACATTTTTGCCAGACCCTAAAGTTTTTGGTGACCAAAAGTTCAGTTTTGAAGCAATTTCAAGAAGAGCAAGAGAACTTGCATTTTTAAATAAAGGGCTAAAAATTGAACTTTATGATGAAAACACAGGCGAAGATGAAAAATTCCATTACGAAGGTGGAATTTCCGATTTTGCTTTATACCTTGTTGAGAACAAAAATTGTTTATTCAAAAATCCAATTTATTTTAGTGCGGAAAGTAAAATTCTATTTTTGGAAGTAAGTTTTATCTATACAGATTCCTACACAGAAAATACTTTCTCTTTTGTCAACAACATTCCAACAACTGAAGGTGGTATGCACGAAACAGGTTTTAAAAATGCCTTCACAAAAGCCTTCAATAACTATGCTCGTGCCAATAACTTTTTAAAGGAAAAAGAGCCAAATCTTCTTGGCGAAGATTTTAGAGAGGGTATAACTGTCATTATCAATGTCAAAATGAATAATGTTCAATTTGAAGGTCAAACAAAGACAAAGTTAGGCAACCTTGAAGCAAAGACTGAAGTGGAAAATTTAACCCTTCAAGAACTTTCTAAAATCTTAGATGACAAGAAAAATGCCACTATTGCAGAAATTATAATCAATAAAGCAAAGCAAGCAGCAAAAGTTAGACTTGCTGCTAAAAAAGCCAAGGAACTCACTCGTGCCAAAGCAAATGCTGAAAATTTTAATCTTGTTGGAAAACTCGCCGCTTCTACTTCAAGAAATCGTGAAAAAAATGAACTTTTTATCGTGGAAGGAGATTCTGCGGGAGGTTCGGCAAAGCAAGGAAGAGACCGCTCCTTTCAAGCAATTTTACCTCTTCGTGGTAAGCCATTAAATGCAGAGAAGAAAAGAGTTGACCAAGTGCTTGCAAATGAGGAAATAAGAACAATTATTTCTGCTCTTGACACAGGCTTTGGCGAAGATTTTGATTTGTCTAGTTTACGATATAACAAAGTTATCATATTGTCAGATGCTGACCAAGATGGTGCACATATAAGGGCGATTCTTTTGACATTTTTCTTTAGATATATGCGTCCTCTAATAACCGACGGGCATGTCTTTATCGGACTTCCGCCTCTTTATAAGGTTTATAAAAAAGATTATGAAAAATATGTTTACAGTGATGCGGAACTTGCGGACGCCGTTAAAAGTGTGGGGAAGGGCTACATGATTCAAAGATATAAAGGTCTTGGTGAAATGAATCCTGAGCAACTTTGGGAGACAACTATGGATCCAGAAAAGCGAACTTTGATTCAAGTTACCATTGAAGATGCGGCAGAGGCTGAAAAACTTATAACAACGCTTATGGGTGACGCGATTGAGGAAAGAAAGATTTATATAAGTGAACATGCCAACTTTGATAAAGAAGACAATTTCATGAAAGAATATAAAAATATATAATTTGAGGGATTATGGACTTTTTTGACGACGAGAAAGATGAAAACTACTATAAGCCAATCGAAGGACAGATGCGTTATGACGAACTTCTCTTACCAGAAGAAGAAAAGGAAGAGGAAAAAGAAGATAACGTTGTCCTTGATGGGCAGTTAGATATATGGTCAATAAAGCCTCAAAAAGAACCTGAAAAAGAAAAACATAAAGAAAAAGACAATAAAACTGAACTAGAAACGGAAGAGAAACTAGAAGAAAATTTGGACAAAAATAAAATTGAACGTAGAGTAAATAAAAAAGAGCGAATAGAGGAAAAACAAGAAGAAAAACTAAGTCTAGACGAAAGAGATAACAATATTGAGGCAGACGAAATTTACAATGAAGAGTTTTCAAATGAATCACTAGAAAATTTTGAAGATGACTTGGAAGAAAAACAAGACGAAGAAGAGGAAGAAATAGACTATCAAAATGAAAGTGTTGATGATATTGAAGTAGAAGAGGATAGTGATGATAGTGATGAATTTGAGGATTACGACAATGATAGCGAAAAAGACGTTGATGATTTAGATATAAATTTAAATGCTGAAAGCGTCACTTCAGAATACAAATTGCCAAGGATTAACAATAAAGTTAAGTTTAAAAATTTTGACGATTCTGAAAGTTTTGACGAAGATGAAGAAAGTGAAGAGATATTAGAAGAGGATGAAAAAATGGAAGAAAGAGAAGAAAAGAAAAGCACAGAAATAAACGAAAATGGTGGATTTTACGGAGACGGCGGAAGCGGAATCATTATGAAAGAACTTAGTGACGTCCTTCATGACTCTATGATTCCTTACACCGAACATGTTGTTATGGATAGGGCATTGCCACGTGTTGAGGATGGACTTAAGCCTGTTCAAAGAAGAATTTTATACTCCATGATGGAACTTGGGCTTACTCCAGACAAACCATATCGTAAATCGGCAAGAATTGTCGGTGACTGTATGGGTAAATATCATCCTCATGGTGACTCTTCTGTTTACGATGCCATGGTTAGACTTTCTCAAGATTTTGTTCTTCGAGCACCTTTAGTTGATGGACATGGTAACTTTGGTTCGATAGACGGTGATTCTGCCGCTGCTATGAGATATACAGAGGCTAGAATGACACCTCTTGCACTTGAACTTCTTAGAGACCTTGAAAAAGATACTGTTAAGTGGAGTTTGAACTTTGATGATACTTTGAAAGAGCCTGATGTGCTTCCAGGACGTTTTCCTAACCTTCTTGTCAATGGTGCTTCTGGTATTGCAGTTGGTGTGGCAACTAATATTCCGCCTCATAATCTTGGCGAGGTTATTGACGGTGTGGTTGCATATATTAATAATCCAAATATAACCCTCAAAGAAATGATGAAAATCATTAAAGGTCCAGACTTCCCAACAGGCGGAGAATTAATTTTAGGCGACGGCATCAAAAGTGCATATGAAACAGGAAAAGGCAAAATTACCATTCGGGCAAAGGTTGGAATTGAGCAAAATGGCGACAAACAAAGTCTTGTTATAACAGAACTTCCATATCAAGTGAATAAAGCCCTTTTACTTCAAAAAATTGCCGAACTAAAAGAGAAAAATAAAGATAAACTCGCCGATATTAGTGAAATACGTGACGAAAGTGATAGAAGTGGTATGAGGGCGGTTATTCGTCTTAAAAAGGACGCTAACGCCAAGAAAATACTCGGCATTTTGTTCCAAAACACAAATATGCAAATATCTTACGCCATAAATATGGTGGCTATTGCCGGTGGAAAGCCTAGACTTATGGGGCTTATGGATATTATTTCCTATTATACAG
>CALVTF010000065.1 GCA_944360025.1 uncultured Clostridia bacterium | reverse complement strand
ATTTTTTGGAATAAGGAACAAACAAGTGAATGGTAAAATCTTTGGCATTAGACAAAGATTAGAATGAATGCCGTTTGCGACGCCGCATCGCCTTTTCGCTTGTTTTTTCTCTTTAGCGACCAAACGCAACTCGCATTTCATTGGCGAGTTGGTCGCTACTTACCTTTTGAGGAGATTTGTTCAAAGAAAAACAGCCACGGGCTGGGCATTTTTGCTTGTTTTCGCTTTTTTAAGCGAAAAGCTGCGCTCCAACATTTGTTTTCGCCACTATGCGACCAAGTACAATTCGCACTTCGTTGGCGTTTTGTCGCAACTTATCTTTCAAAGAAATTTATTTCAAGGATAGAATCAGTCACGGACTGCATATTAATAAAAATTAAATAAAGAATTTTGTTTTGAAAGTCTTTGCTTTTTTGATATAATAAAATGCGAGGAGAGAATATGAACGAAGTTATTAAATGTTTGTGTGAAAGAAAAAGTTGCAAAAGATTTAAAAGTGAACAAATTAAAAAAGAAGATTTAGATTTAATTTTAAAAGCGGGAACTTATGCGCCTTGTGGAAAAGGTATGCAGTCGCCAATTATTTTGGTTTTGCAAGATAAAGAAAAAATTAAGGAACTTTCCAAACTTAATGCCTTAATTTTAGGGGCAAAAGTGGACCCATTCTATAATGCTCCAACAGTTTTAATCGTCCTTGCAGATAAAAGAATTTGGACGTATGTTGAAGATGGAAGTTTAGTGATGGGAAACCTTATGAATGCAGCATGTGGTCTTGGAATTGGCTCTTGCTGGATACACCGTGCAAAAGAAGAGTTTGAAACTGAAGAAGGCAAGAGACTATTAAAAGAATGGGGTGTTGATGAAAATTATGTCGGCATTGGACACTGTGTTTTGGGCTATGCTGACGGCGAACTTCATCCACCTATTAAACGTAAAGAAGATTATATTCGTTATGTGAAATAATTTTTAAATTTAATAAAAATAAGGCTTAAAAGCCTTATCGCGAGATGTAGCGCAGGTGGTAGCGCGCGCGGTTCGGGACCGTGAGGCCGTGGGTTCGAGTCCCGCCATCTCGACCATCAATATTATTTTATTTAAAATAATATATCTTGTATAATAAGTATATAATGTAATCAATATATTGTATACTTATTTTTCTTTTTATGCTTTTGTGATTTTGTTTGTTTCAAAAGTTTAGTCAAAAGTTTAGTCAAATCGTGGGTATAAATTGCCGTAAATTAGGCGAATTCTTCGTTCTGGTGTGTTTTCCTTTATGTTTGTATATATGTCATTTGTTGTTATAATACTTGCGTGACCTAGTTGCATTTGCCTATATTTGTCATTTGCTCCTAAAAAATATAGGTTTGCTGAACAGGTATGTCTTAAACTATGTAAACAAGCATTTATTTTTAACTTCTTAAAAATTTCGCCTAAATAGTTTGTAGGGTATGATTTTTTAAATTCAAATTTCCCTTTTGGTAAATTTGTTTTTAAAAAGTTTATAAATTCTTTTGTTACATAAACATTTCTATCTGCATTTTTTGTTTTTGTTCCTTTAATATGAATTGTTTGTTTTCTTTCATCAATATCTTGAATGTTAAAATTTAAAGTTTCTTCTCTTCTACTTCCTACAATTATCGAAAATACAACAAACGGAAAAAGTTTTTTATTTTTCTTAGCTTCTTTTAAAAGTTTAATTTGTTCTATAGCAGTTAATGGGTTTCTTTCTTGCTTATGTTGTCTTTTTGGTTTTTCTAGTCCGAGTGTTATATCTCTTTTTATTTTGTCTGTCGCATATGCTTTTTTTAAAACTTTAATTATTCTTTGATATAATGTTTCTTGTTTTCTTTCATAAGGTATTTTATCAACAAAGTTTTGAATTTTCTCGGTTGTAATTTCTTCGAGTTTTAAAAATTTAAAATTTGGTGTTATATCTTGTATTAACTGCCTTTGCCAAGATTTTATAGTTTCTTGTCCTACTTTTTTATTTTTAACAAAGTTATCAATATAGAATTGATAATATTGAACAAAAGTAAATTTATTTGTTTTTCTGTTTTTATGTTTTATTGAAGTTATTAAAATTGGTTGTATTTTGGGAATTTTTTCTAATAATTCTCTATAGGTGTTGGCAATAGTATAATATCTATAACCTTTTTGTTGCTTTGAATATTGCCATCTACCATCTTTTCTTTTATAACAATTTTTTTTCATTGTATCTACTCCTTTTATTTCTTTTTGGAGTAGATTTTTTTGTTTTTGTTCTAAACTATTTACTATTTTTCCATTTTCTGAAAGAAGGAAAGGTTTGTGATTTGCTTCATAACCCGCAAGTATATCTTCGTTTTGTTGAATTAGTGGTTTTAAAATATTATTGACTTTTTATATATTCGATTAGGGTTATCATTTTTTTATTCTCCTTTTTTGTATCTATTGATTATTTGTTCTTTTTCTTCTTCAGCAATTAAAATTCCGGTTATAAAATCTTTAACTCTTTTGCAGTTTTGTGGTGATAGATTTTGTATGTATTCTAATAATTCTTGTTGTTCCTGTGATAAAGTGCTTTTATCTAGTAGGTATGGAACATTATGTCCTAATATATAATCTATTGTTGTGTGAAAATAGTCAGCAAGTTTTATGAGTGTTTCTATATCAGGTTGAGTTTTTTCTTTTTCATAGTCTGAAATACTTTTTTGTGACACACCTACTATTTTTGCTAATTCACTTTGTGATAGATTGTTTGTTTGTCTTAAATATTTTATTTTCATATTTACCTCCTGTTAAAATAATAACTAAAATAGTATATTTTTTCAATATTTAGAAAAAAAAATAATTTTTTAGTAGAAAATAGTTTAAATTGTTTGACTTTTTAGTAGGATTTTGTTACAATTGTACTGAAATTAGTAGAAAAACTACTAAAATTAACAAAAAGGAAGGTGAAAAGTATGAAAGAAGAAAATGAAGAAGTTAAAAATTATGTAGTATTTTGTGATGCAACAAATAAAAGTTTATCTTTATTGTCTAGTGAAGAAGTGGAGCAAATTTCAGATGTATTTGTAAATTTTGATATTCCGTTTAAAGTTGGCAAAGTTTTATATTCTGTAGATAAAAACGGGAATAAAAAAGAAATTTAAAAAAACAGTCTTAAAGACTGCTTTATTAAGATTTTCTTAATATCCAAGAGTGAGGTTTTTCTGTTGGTATTAAGTCAAAGCCTATTTGTTTTAGTTCATTTGTTAAGACTTTAAGGTTTGGATCTGCTGTTAAAATTTCTTTGCTAATTACTACGTTCATATCTTTAGTAAAATCAAAATTGTTTTTAGCTAGTTCAAGATTTTCAATAAATTCTTTTGCAAATTCAATTGCAGTGTGGTTGTTTTTCATAAAAATACCTCCTACAAAAATTTTAAATGGTTTTAAAAAATAAGTCAATTAAAAGGGGTGATAAAATGGGAGTTTATAGTAAAAAAGTTTACAAAAAAGATAAAAAAGGGAATTGGAAGTTAACTTTGAATGGTTTGGAAGTTGTTCCTCATAATGAAAAATTTTGGTTAAGGAACAAAGATATTGAATCTAGTTCAAATTTGAGAGAAAAAACTTATTTAATTTTTCAAAGTTCAAAAAGTGGAAAAAGCAAAAATGTTATATCAGCTATAACCTATTTTGGTTCAGACGAAAAAGTTGAAAGAAAGCTTTTAACAACTTCAAATAAAATTTCAAATTCTCATAGATAAAAGGTGGTGAAAAATGTTTTTTACAGATTATCAAAAATCACTAGCTTGTAAGTTAAGTAAAGGTGAATTAAGAAAGAAATATAAAAATTCGGAAAAAGAATTAAAACAAGTTGCAAAAACAGGTAATGAAATTACACTTTCAAAAGTTATGAAAAGGCACGGTAATTATGAATATGCAATGTTGTATCAAAAGACGCCTGAGTTTAGAGGACACAAAGTGAGGTGTGTAAATGACAGATTATAGAATTGAAAAAGTTAGTGATGAGTTTATAGTTTACAATTCAGCCTGTAAACAAGTAAAAAAGAGTTTTGAATGTTTAGATTCTGCATTAATTTATCGAGATTATTTAATCAAAAGAGATAAAAGGGCAGAAGAAAAATTTAATAATTGCTTTTTAAATACATAAAAGTCGAAACACGAAAGTGTTATAAAAAAAATCTATTAAAGGGGTGAAAATATGTCAAAGTGGGCAATGGGTTTGATAATTGGTTTCATTGTTCTTGTTCTTGGTTTCTTTATTGTTTCCCTTATTCTTGCATCAGTTCATGGTCAAGACATTGTGTCTGAATGGTTGAGTTGGTCG
The DNA here is from genome assembly GCA_944360025.1 of uncultured Clostridia bacterium. GTDB lineage: Bacteria > Bacillota > Clostridia > Christensenellales > UBA1242 > Caccovivens. Next base: position 1,056 of record CALVTF010000065.1, on the reverse strand, counting down.
GGAAATTTGAAAGAGACCGTTGAAGAGCCATTGGTTGAAACAGCGAAAGTTTTGTTTTTGAGATAATGTGGGGGTAGATATGGGAAATAAACAAATACAAAAGAAAAGTAAAAATATATGTTTAGTATTGATAATTACAATGCTTATACTTTTTTGTTTATTTTCCATAACAACACCATTAAAAGTTTTTGCTGATACTGAAGAAACTATAACTTATTCAAATGTTTTGGATGATTTGCAAAAGGATGAAAATTTCAATATTGATGATTATCCATTAAATGAAAAAGATTATTCTTTGCAAGTTATTCAAATAGCAGAGAGTGAAGACCATGAGTTGTTTATATATGTATATAATCCGTCAAGTAAAGTTAAAGAATTAAGAGCAACGTCGATTAATATTTCAATTAATGCCAACGAAGGTTTATATGTTGCGGATGATGACGAAGGAATGTCTTATATAAATTACAAGTTAACATATTTAAACAACTACAGTGTTTTTTATAAATATAAAGTAGATAATTTCACAGTCAAAAATGATGAAACTAGATACTATAACATTTCCAATATTTATCGTGCTTTTGATTATTTAATTGACGAGTCTGCAGAAGATGGACAAGAAATTTCAGAAGTAGGAAATCGAGTTGGGAAAGTCTGGACTGTTCAAACCATTGACGGTGCGGTTCAATATGCCTGCAAAGAAGTTGAAACTATTGAAATAACAAGCAAATATGTTGGGTTTGTTAGATATTATAATGGTTGGAAATTTTATGATTCTTCGTGTGATTCTCATTATGTAGCATTTTCTACAGATAAAGAAATTGATCAATTAATTGAGGCTGAAGTTTATTTTACAGACCAACAAATTACTGAATATTATGTTTTAAATGTTCTTACTGAAACATTAGAAGGTGAAGTTGAAGAGAAATACAAATTTTTAAATTATACACAAAAAGCAAGTAATTCTCCTGGAGGACTTTTTGGGAATTCATATACATGGGAAAGGATAGAATCTATTGAAAAAAAAAAAAACGGACTTAAAGAAAGTGATATCAATTT
>CALVTF010000064.1 GCA_944360025.1 uncultured Clostridia bacterium | reverse complement strand
TGAAATTTTAAACTCAAATTATAAAACTCTCCCATTTTCGACAATCTTTTATCAATTATTTCCTCTGACTTGTAAAAATAAATAAGACATTCTTTAGAAGTAATCTTGATAAGTTTAATATTAAAATTGACAGCAAGATTCTTAAGAAGAGCGATGTTGGTAAGATTAATTGTCTCTTTAGGAACGTCGCCATAAGCCATTTTCATTTCTTCCAAAACTTTATCTCTTTCTTTTGTGGAAGATATTTGGCTTATCTTATCATAGAAAATAATACGTTCGTCTTGTGAAGAAATATAATCTTCGCTAATAAACGCGTCAAGAGGAAGTTCAACTTTAATCTCTTTTGCACTTTCCTTATATCCACCTTTAAGAGAGCGAGTTACTTCATCAAGAAGTTTAATGTACATATCATAACCCACTTTCTCCATGTGTCCATGTTGCTCTTTGCCTAAAATATTACCCGCACCTCTAATTTCCAAATCTCGCATAGCAATTTTAAAACCGCTTCCAAGTTCTCTAAATTCGGTTATAGCCTCCAATCTCTTGTAAGCATCTTCTGTCAAGACTTTCCCTCTATCATAAGTAAGATAGGCATATGCTAGTTTATCACCACGCCCAATTCTTCCTCGTATTTGATAAAGTTGACTTAGTCCCAAATGGTCACTATCAACAACAAACAATGTGTTAAGGCTTGGCAAATCAATACCATTTTCAATAAGCGTTGTACTTATAAAAATATTGTATTTGTCATCATAGAGGTCGCTAATAACACGGGAAAGTTCTTTTTCCATCATTTGTCCATGTGCAATCCCGACACTAGCATTAGGAATAAGATTTCGAACACGAGCCGCAAAAGAATTTATATCTAAAACTCGATTGAAAAGGATAAGTACTTTACCACCACGAGCAAGTTCTCTTTTTGAAACATCCTCTAATAGTTGGTCACTATAATCTGTGACATAAGTTTGAATTGGAAGTCTGTCCTTTGGCGGAGTCGCAATAACGCTTATGTCGCGAATATTGGAAAGTGACATATGAAGAGTTCGAGGAATAGGTGTCGCCGACAAGGTTATAACGTCAACAGTTTTTTTCGCTTCCTTTATTTTTTCCTTATCTTTCACACCAAAACGTTGTTCTTCATCCAAAACTAAAAGTCCTAAGTCTTTGAAAACCACATTTTTATTAAGAATTTTGTGTGTTCCGATAAGAATATCAATCTTACCATTTTTTAAGTTTTCTAAAATTTCTTTGTTTTCTTTTTCCGTCTTAAATCTGTTTAAAACTTCTACTCTCACACCAAAAGGAGCAAATCTCTCTTTCGCCGAACGATAATGCTGTTCACTTAAAATTGTGGTCGGACAAAGGAAGGCTACTTGCTTTGAATTATAAACTGCTTTAAAACAAGCACGAAAAGCAACTTCTGTTTTACCAAATCCTACGTCACCGCAAATTAGCCTATCCATAATTTTTTCACTTTCCATATCTTTGTCCACGTCACTTATTGCTTGCGCTTGGTCAGGTGTAAGTTCATATGGAAATTTATCTGAAAATTGTTTTTCAAGTTCCTCATCTCTTTCAAACTTAAAACCCTTTTCGGTTTCACGTTCTTTGTAGATTTTGGCAAGAGCAATCGCCACTTCTTTTAAATTTTCCTTGACTTTTTGCTTTAGTCTTGTCCACTCACTTGAACCTAAAGCATTAAGTTTTGGATTTTCCGCACCAATATAGGCGGAAATATAATTTGCTTGCTCTGTTGGAAGATATAAAAGGGCACCATTGCGATATTCTAAAACAAAATAATCTTTTTCAAAATGTGAAAGTTTCAGGCGCACAATATCTTTACATAACCCAATACCATAAAAGGAATGAACAACATAATCTCCTACTTTTGGAAGATAGGAAAAACGTTCTTTCCCACGTTTAAAATCCACTTTCTTTGGCTTATATAAATCGTCTGTTCCAATTGCAATTATTTTTTCCTTTAAAAAACTAAAGGAAAATGGGAAAAACTCTTCAAGAACATAAGTTTCTCCTTCTTTTACCTCGCCATTAAAAAGTTTGTAAGGAATTTTGTTGGTATCTAAAAATTCCACCATCATATCCTTAAACTGTCCAGCAAACAAAAAAGTGGTGTAATGCTGAAAATGATAGATTTCAAGGTCTTTCTTCAAAGCCATAAAGTCAGTTAAATAACTTTTCTGACCAATTGTGGAATTTTCATAACTTGCAATCTCAGTGTTTGTAAAAACAATTTTTTTCTTTTTATAAATTTCCTTAAAATCAGCAAACATTTCTTCCTTTATAGAGGAAAGATTTTCTCTTGCCTTTTTTAAAATTTCGCATTCGTTTTCAATCTTAATAGGCTCATCAATAATAAAATTTTCACAAATATCTGCAACCGTATTCTCGCCTAAAGTAAGGTTTAGGGGGCTGACTTTAAAAGAACTGATTTCTTTTAAAGTTTTCATAGAAGAAGTATCAAACTGAATTATTCTTTCAACTTCTTCATCAAAAAATTCCACTCTTAGCGGAGAGTCCTCACCAAGTAAAAAAATATCTAATATATCGCCTCGAACAGCAAATTGTCCTTCAATATTGACATAATCAACACGCTCATAACCAAAAGACGTCAGTTTTTCAAACAACTTTTCTAAATCATAATTTTCGCCAACTTTAATAGTTATTTCTTCTTGTAAAATTTGTAAATTAAATTTTGTTGAAAGTGATGATGGTAAAAAAATTAAAAAATCAATTTCTTTATTTAAAAATTTGGAGACGGAACCCGCAAACTGAAAAAGATTAGGGTCAAAGCCCTCAACTTCTCTACCACAAGAAATAATCTCTGCTTTAAGTGAAAGGCTTGATAATGCGAATTTTAACTTACTTGCTGTTACAAAATCACCGCATAAATAAACACCACGACCTAAAGTTGCCGTTAAAATCGTTTTTTCACCAATGGTAAGCCCACCAATATTTTTGTATCTTAATAAATCACTTTTTTTTAAAAAATCAATAAATGTCATTTCAACCTTTCTAAAATCTCTAACACAGCCTTTTCAATAATTGGCTTAAACGTTTCCTTATCATATTTTGAAAGGACATAATCTTTCAAATCCATAAAAATATCTCTGCCAATTCCCACTTTCAATCTCTCAAATTCTGGACCAATATTATTCACAATACTTCGAAGTCCATTATGTGTTCCTCCGCTTCCATGTTCTTTATATCGCAAACTTCCTCTAGGCAAGTCAATATCATCAGTGACAACTAAAATGCGTGCATCTTTGTATTTTTGCCTAAACACCTTCACAGCATCTCCTGAATTGTTCATAAAAGTGAGAGGTTTTGCTAAAATATACTTTTCTCCACCTATAGTAGTTTCACCAACAAGCGACTTGTAAGTTTTTTTTAGTTTAAATTTAACGCCAAGTTTTTCTGCTAAAGCATCAACAACGTCAAATCCCATGTTGTGATAGGTATTTTTGTATTTTTCATCATAATTTCCTAAACCTATAATAATTTTCATAATTTCCCTTTTATAGTGTTACATTTATAAGTTTTTTATACGGACCGACAGTTTTCCCTTCTGGGACTTTGCTTTTTTCAAGGTAACTTTGCATAATGCACGCATCGTTTAAGACAATGGTGTCAGAAATATAGTTTCCACTTTCTAATACCACATTTTTACCAATATAACTTTCACCTTTAATAATATTGTTTGGATAAATTACCACACCCTCTTCAATTTGGACGTCTGCTTCAATAAAAGTGGTGTTTTCGCTAAAAATTACAACACCTTGACTTTTATGGAAATTCAATATCCTTTTGTTTAAAACTTTGAAAGCATAAGCAAGTCGAGAGGCAGAATTGACCACATAAAAATCATCCGTTCCAAAATCAACAAATGGTGTAGACAAAATATTTTCATAATTTTCCACAAAATCCGAATTGATAACAAAACCACGTTGAAGTCTTAAAAAATTCATCTTTTTGGCAGAAAAATACTTCATAATCTCCAAAAATGTAGTTTTTTGAAGAAGTGGCGTATCACTATACAAAACAGCAATATGCTTATATTCTCCAGCAAACTTTTTTAAATATTCTAAAATCAGACTTTCGCTTTCCAAAACTTTTTGAGTACAAATGGAAGTTGCAAGTTTAACCCAATCCACCATTTTCTTTCCGCAAAGGTCAAAATTGCAATAATCAAATTTATCATTTCTTACTTTGACAATCAAAACTAATGTCTCTTCCTTTACCCACTCAAAACTTGCATGAAGAACCTCAGGCTCAGTGTTATTAACTTTCTGAACCACGTCATCCAAATCTACCTCTATACTTTTCTCTTCCACTTCAATCATTTCATCTATTTCCATAGTAATATTATAAAAATAAAATAAAACAATGTCAAATGACTTTTCTAAAAATTTATTAAATTTATTTTTAATTTAAAGAGTTTTGTGCTAAAATTAAACTATGATTAAGAAAAACAACATTTTATTCTGTGTATTATCATGTCTTTTAGCAATAGTCTCCGTCTTTGCTTTTTCTTTTCTATCCCTAAATTATTCTCAAGCAGAAGTTATAATAGACAATCCGGAAACGATATTAAATGACGACGACTCTTTAAATATTTCTGACAACTACTATTCTGTTCGTTTTCAAGGTTTTAACTCTAACAACACTGTTATCTCTCCTGAAATTAGTGGTCCAATCCTTGTTGTCGACAAGGAAATCACTTATATATGCTATGATTGGTCAGAACTTTCACATATTGGAATCAATATTCAAAGAACAAGCACCTCAAACTCCCAATTCATATTCACCGGTGTAAAACTTCGCTTGTCGTTTATGCAAACCGAAAATCTATCACAAAATATTCAAGATTTTAATGGAGAAAAATATCTTGACATACCTCTCTTCTCATCTTCAGAAAGTCTTTCATTTCTGCCTATAAATTATTATATTAACGAACAAGACAATATGGAAGAGGGAAATCAAACAAAATTTGGCTATGGTTTTGGATTATATAAATTTGAATTTGTTTATAGTTATATGGATATGAGTGATACAAATCAGCCAAATGGAATTGAAAAAAGTATAGGTTCAGTCTATTTTGCAGTTTTACCAGATAACATTGACAATTTAAATGGAAGTTTTGGCATTAATTATGAAATATCTAGTTCGACAACATTTTTAAATGCATATACTTTTACAATTAATAACAATATCTATCAATACGCAAATCCTTACTACATTGAATGGTTTGTTGAAGGTGTAGACGAACAAAACATGAGATATGTTTTAACCGAAAGTGATAGAGTGGATGAATATTTCACTTATTCGTCACTATATAAAGGCGCATATCCTTATGGAAGAAATGGCAACACATTTTATTTTGATAGTAATGGTATTGAGGCCGACTTTAGAATAACTTGCAATATTTATGACACAAGCGGAAGTTTAAAAAATACCGCTTCAATTGAAGTTACAACAATTAAAGTGGATAATACCTCATATTTATGGCTAATTATTATTGGAATAATTTTAGCACTTGTCATCATTGCATCTATCATTTTAATAATAGTTTTAAAGAAAAAGGAAAAAATGTATTAAAATTAAAGGCGAGCATTTCTCGTCTTTTTTATAATATGTTTTTAAAATTTGCTCCCATAAAATGGTTGTATTGTTCTGAATATAATTTGATGAGTTGTAAAGAAACTGAGAACTCTTTAATATCATCTTCTTCAATATAAGTTTTAAGTTTAATTATTTCGACTCCTATTTCTTGAATTGATTTATGATTGACAACATAACATAAACTTCTCTCATCATCAAGCCATTTCTCTTCTAAATTTTCAACAAGAGAGTTAACTTCATTGTTTTTTATACCATCATTTTCAACCATGGCAGTCTCTATTTGATAACAATAATCTTTAACAAGTGAAAGAGCATCAGAAACAAGTTTGTCCTCCACA
>CALVTF010000063.1 GCA_944360025.1 uncultured Clostridia bacterium | reverse complement strand
TTAACCGCACATTTTCTTCTTGGCATTTTTTTATTCTCCTTTTATCTAATTTTTCTCTCTTATATGGCAAAATCACCACAAATTTTTTTCGAAAAATTTGTTTCAAGTTTTCTTTTTGAAAACTTGAGGTTCGCCTAAAGCGAACTGTGATTTTACCTCACATTTTCTTATTTCTTAGGTCTTTTTGCACCATATTTAGAACGGCTTTGTTTTCTGTTAGCAACGCCAGCAGTATCCAAAGTTCCTCTAACAATGTGATAACGCACACCTGGAAGGTCCTTAACACGTCCACCACGAACAAGAACAACGCTGTGTTCTTGAAGGTTGTGTCCAACGCCTGGAATATAGCAAGTTCCTTCTTGACCATTAGAAAGTTTTACTCTGGCAATCTTACGAAGAGCAGAGTTAGGTTTTTTAGGTGTTGCAGTTCTAACAGAAAGGCAAACACCACGTTTTTGTGGGCACTCTTCAAGAAGAGGAGCCTTTTTCTTCTTTTCGAAAGTTTTGCGACCTTTTCTAACTAATTGGTTAAATGTAGGCATTCTATTTCTCCTTTTTATTAGATTTTCAGTTTTAAATCGTGAATAGGATTTGTCAAAAAAAAGACGCGAAATTTCGCGTCAAAAAATATGCTAAAGGTAAACACGAACAACACAATCGCAAAGCGCGACTTCGAAAGAAACTTCGAATCGGTGGGGTTTGTAACCTTTCCTGCCGTTCTTGAACGAACTATGCTGAAACTTTCTTTCAGCGTGCCACCTGTTGTTTGTTTATGCTTAAGACAGCATATGCTTCCGACAACGAAACACGTGGATATTATACCTATTTCGCCTTTCATTGTCAAGCATTTTAGATAAAATAAATGTAAAATTATGAAAATTTGTAATAAAATCTAACCTAAAATTATTTAAAAGTGTTCTAACATAGAAATTACGATTTGTAAAGAGCAAAATAAAAAAACAATCAATATTTTGACTGTTTTTTATTTTAAAAACTTTATTTTTTCTTTTTTTTATCTTTATTGGTTATTTTGTAAATCGCCTGGTCAAAACTTACACCTATTCCACCTATATCCCATCTTCTTTGTGCAGTTGGTATTTTGTCGCTTACTGCTGGTATCTTTTGGCTAAACTTTCTTCCATTCTCTGGACAATTTGAATTGTTGCAAACCCACATTGGTGCTCTTCCTGAATCCATTAATGCCAAAATGATAGATTCTAAACCATATCCAATAAGTTGTGCAATAGAAGCACCTATTTTAGGCTTGCGCTTTTCTGAGCCTTTTGCTCTCCCAATTGCTACTCCTTCTATAGACATTGGTTCTCCACATACAGGGCATTTTGGTGCTGCTTTTTCTGAAAGTTCTATCATATTCTCTCCTCAAATTTATTATAACTCAAAAACGCTATCTTAGTCAACAATCTAGGATTGATTTTATTTTGAATTTATATTTAAAAGATATTTATAAAAATTGCCTATGAAAATTTATTTTTTATATTATTTAGTTTTTTGAGAAATACGCGAACGGCAAGAGTTTACTCCTAAAAAGAGTAAACTCGCAGGCACACGCTTGCAAAAAATCAAAACTCTTGTTGTGATTTTTTGCCGTTCGCTCACTCTTCAAGCATTTTTAACATTTCATTTTCATTTATTATTTTCACACCAAGCGTTTTTGCTTTGTCAAGTTTACTCCCTGCTTCCTCTCCTGCCAAAACAAAAGAGGTATTTTTAGAAACTGAACTTGCCACTTTGCCACCATTCTTTTCAATAATTTCGCTCATTTCTGGTCTTGTGTAATTTGGAAGAGTGCCGGTAAGTACAAATGTTAAACCTTTCAATTTTTCGCCTATGACAATATTGCTTTCATTAATGACAACTCCTGCCTCAAAAAGTCTTTCTATTTCTTTCAAATTCTCTTCGTCTTGAAAATACTCTAAAATGTTATCAGCAATAATCTCGCCAATATCTTCCACCTCCAAAAGTTCTTCTCTTGTTGCCTTTTTCAAGTTTTCATAGTTTACAAACTTTTTGGCTAAATCTTTCGCCGTTTTAATTCCAACTTCGCTTATTCCAAGAGCATAAATAAAGCGATAGAAATCCACATTTTTTGAATTGTTAATAGAATTTATGATATTTTTTGTTTTCTTATCTTTGAAATTATCAAGTTTAAGTAAATCTTCTTCTTTCAATTTATAAAGATCAGAAAACTCACTAACACTAAGTTTTTGGTGACATTGCCACAATGTCTTTTCGGAAAGCCCTTCAATATTGAAAGCCTCTCTCTCAACAAAATGAGTAAGTCGAGAGATAATTTGTTCCTTACAACCGTCACGATTTTTACAGTAAAGAAGAGGACCTTTTTTCACAAGCGGACTATGACAACATGGACAAACTTTTGGCTCTTCAATTACAATCGAATTTTCATACTTTTCCGCCAAGCCCAAAACTTCTGGGATAACTTCATTGGAACGTCGAATAAAGACTCGAGAGTTTATATACACATTTTTCTTTCTTATATCTTCAATATTATTCAATGTTGCTCTTTTTATCGTTGCGCCTGCAAGTTCGACAGGCTCTAGAATTGCGGTCGGCGAAACTTTTCCGGTTCTTCCCACTTGCCAGATGACATCTTTTAAAAGTGTAGAGGTCTCTAATGCTTCAAACTTAAACGCCATAGCCCATTTTGGAAATTTGTTGGTATAGCCAATTTCTTCGCGGTGTTTTGTTTCATTAAGTTTAATTACCATTCCGTCAATCATAACGTCAAGTTTGTCTTTAATTTTGTCAATTCTCTCAATTTCGTCTTCTGCTTCTTTTAATGTGGATATTATTTTGAAATAATCGCCCACCAAAAAGCCATTTTCTATCAAAAAGTTATGCATCTCTTCTTGACTAGAAAAATATTTACCCTCTGACAACAAAATTGAATAACAAAACCAATCAAGATTTCTTTTTGCGGTCTCTTTAGTGTCTAAATTTCGAATAGCACCAGCGACTCCATTTCGTGGATTTTTGAGAGGCTCAAGTGCGGTTTTATTATATTTCCTAAACGCTTTTTGCGTCATCATTCCTTCGCCTTGCACAATTAAACGATTTTTAAAAGGAATGGTGAGTGGCACACTTTTTATGGTTTTAACTTGAAGCGAAACATCTTCGCCAATTTCGCCGTTACCACGAGTGGTCGCCCTTACAAACTCGCCTTTATCATATTCCACCACAACAGTGAGTCCGTCAAATTTATATTCCAAACTGAAAGTTGGATTTTTTTGATATTTCGCCATATCACTCATAAATTTTCCCAAATCGTCAAAATCGCGAACTTTGTTCATAGAATATAGACGAACTTCGTGTCTATGTTTTTGAAATTTGTCTAAAATTTCTCCACCTACTCTTTGGGTTGGAGAAGCTGGAAGCACAACGCCAAGTTCTTTTTCAAGGTCGACAAGTTCATAGTAAAGCTTATCGTATTCTTTATCAGAAATAGTAGGATTATCTAGAACATAATAGTTATAATTATGCTTGTTTATCTCTTCAATTAAGAATTTCATTCTTTCCATTTTATCCATTTTCTTCCACCTTTTCTAAACTTGCAATGTTCAGCATAAGTTCTTTTACGCCAACGTCAAATTTAATTTTCCCAACAAGTCCGTCATCTGAAATATTCAAAATAACGCCCTCTCCAAAACGATTATGAAGAACTTTGTCGCCCACCTTAAAGCCAGAATCAAAAGACTCTTCTTCCTTTTCTTCCAAGAAAAAGTCATCTTTTTTTGCTTGTGGTTTTGGAATTGGTGGCTTTTTTATGTCAACAATATTTAATTCTTTTAAAAAGCGACTTTCAATTTCATAATTACTTTTACCATACATATATCTTTTAATCGCACGAGTAAGATATATTTTCTCTTCGGCGCGAGTTATTGCCACATACATAAGCCGTCTTTCTTCTTCCATTTCGCTGGCACTGTTGAGAGCTCGAGAAAGTGGAAAAAGTCCTTCTTCCAAGGCAACAACAAAAACCACTTTAAATTCAAGTCCTTTCACCGCATGTATGGTTGAAAGACTCACTTGTCCACCCTTTTCAATATCATCTTGGTCAGAGCGAAGCATAATGCTGGCAAGATAATCGGCGAAAGTCGCAATTTCTTCACCGTCCTCAAATTCCTTAATGGAAGTCAAGAAACTGTCAATATTGGAAAGCCTATTAATGCTATCTTCATCTTTCCCTTTATATGCTAAATCAATACCAAATTTTTGCACCACATTTTGAGCAAACTCTTGAAGAGACATTTTGTCCATATTTTCATATAAAAACTTGTAAGTTTCCACAAAATTTCTGAGTTTGTTGTAATATTTACTAAATTCAAACCTATCAGAAAGTAAATATTCTAAAAAAGGTTGCTCTTTTGCTTCTTCTTTTAAATTATTCACAGCAACCTCGCCAATTTTACGGCTAGGAAAGTTGATAATTTTAAGAAGAGAAATTTCGTCTTTCTTATTTATAAAAATGCTAATATAAGCAATTAAAACTTTAATTTCCGCTCTTTCAAAGAACTTTTGTCCGCCATAAAGTCTATAAGGAATGTTATAAGACAAAAGTCCTTCTTCAATAGGACGAGAGAGCGCATTAATACGCATTAAAATAGCTATATCATCATAGGAATAACCATTCATAACTAACTCTTCAATTTCTTTTGCAAGAAAAAGTGCTTCATCTCGCTCATCAAAAGCGGTGTAAACAACAGGCGGAAGTCCCGCATCTTTGTCCGTCCAAAGTTTTTTCTCTAACCTTTCTTTATTGTTGGAAATAACATTGTTGGCAAGATTTAAAATATTTTTGGAAGAACGGTAATTTCTCTCCAATTTAAAGATTTTAACATTAGGAAAATCCTCTTTCAAATTGAAAATATTTTTAAAATTAGCACCCCGCCAAGAGTAAATACATTGGTCCTCATCTCCCACCACAAAAAGATTACCCCAATAGGAAGTTAAGAGTTTGACTAGTTTGTATTGCACTAGATTTGTGTCTTGAAACTCATCAACCAAAACATATTGAAAACGCTTTGCATATTTTTCCAAAACCTGTGGATAATTATTGAACAAAAAGAGAGTTTTATTTAATAAATCATCAAAATCCAGACTGTTACTTTCATAAAGTCTTTTTTCATAGTCATAAATGGCATGTTTATACTTTAACAAATTTTGTTTGTTTCCATATTCCACAAGTATAGAGAAATATTCTTCAATATCAAGCCCTTTGTTTTTAATATTATCAAGGTGCGTTTCCACCTTTCCAATGTCCTCTTCATCAATGGCTAAATTTTTACAAATTTCCTTTATTATTCTATCTCTATCACTCTCTGCAATTATTGTAAAATTTCTGTCATAACCACCCAAGACTTCAATATCTTGCCTCAAAATTCTCACACACATGGAGTGAAAAGTGGAAATCCAGATATTGCAAGAGCACATTTCCATAACTCGCTCTTTCATTTCGTTAGTTGCTTTGTTTGTGAAAGTAATAGCGAGAATATTATGTGGCGAAACACCTTTATCCATAATAAGATGACAAATTCTATGTGTCAAAAGACGTGTTTTACCGCTTCCAGCCCCCGCTGTAACCAAAACCACACCTTCTGTTTCATATAATGCTTTTTTCTGCTCGTCATTAAGAGAATCTATGTCAAATTTATTCATAAAAGCATTTTATCACACCTTAAAATTTTTTCCAAATAAAATAGGAAAGTTAAAATTCAAAAATCAATTATTATAATGTTGTTTATAAAATATGAAAAATTTATAAGACTCAAATAAAATTAGAAATTGACAGAAAAAAATGAATATATTACCAAGAAACAAAAAAAAGAGAGATTAACCTCTCTTTCTTGCTCTTTTTCTAGCTGCTTCGCTTTTCTTTTTTCTCTTAACGCTTGGCTTTTCATAAGCTTCTTTCTTTCTTATATCACCAATAATGCCGTCTTTTTGGCATTTTCTTTTAAATCTTTTAAGTGCGCTTTCAAGAGATTCGTTTTCGCCAACCTTGACAGTAGTCAACCTTCTCACCACCTTTCAATTTCTAAATTTCCCTAATATTATAATCATATTCGAAAGGTTTGTCAAGTATTAAAGCAAATTTTTTCAAATCTTTTCGCAAAGCGTCGCTTCAAGACTTGGCTCAATAATTTTTGCTTTAACAATATCTCCGACCTGAAAATTTCCTAATAGTTTGCATTTTATGTAGTTTTTACTATACCCATAAAACACTCCGCCCTTTTCTTCTTCCACGAGTATTTCCACCAAATCATTTTGAAGAATAAACTTTAGTTTGT
>CALVTF010000062.1 GCA_944360025.1 uncultured Clostridia bacterium | reverse complement strand
TCAAAGCCAAGCCCGTAACCCGAGTGAACATTTGTTCCGTAGCGTCGTGTATCAATATACCAAGAATAATCCTCTTCTTTAAGTCCAAGTTCGTGAATTCTAGAAGTAAGTTTATCAAGTCTTTCTTCTCTTTGACTTCCGCCACAAAGTTCACCTATTCCAGGCACAAGCATATCAACTGCAGCCACTGTTTTTCCGTCATCATTTTGACGCATATAGAATGCTTTAATGTCCTTAGGATAGTTTTTCAAGAATACCGGTTTTTTGTAAACTTCTTCTGTCAAATATCTCTCATGCTCAGATTGAAGGTCAACACCCCACTTTACAGGAAAAGTAAAACGGTCTTTAACCTTCTCAAGAATTTTGATTGCTTCAGTATAATCAAGACGTACAAAATCATTTTCAACAATATTTTTGAGCCTGTCCAAAAGTCCGGTGTCTACAAACTTGTTCAAAAAGGCAAGTTCGTCGGCACATTCTTTCATGACATATGAGATAACATATTTTACCATTTCCTCTTCGTTGTCCATAAGTTCTTCAAGGTCACAGAAACAAATTTCTGGTTCCATCATCCAAAATTCTGCAGCATGACGAGAAGTGTTTGAATTTTCTGCACGGAATGTTGGTCCAAAAGTATAAGTTTTACCAAAAGCATGCGTCAAAGTTTCCTCATGGAGTTGTCCTGAAACGGTAAGCGAAACCTTTTTGCCAAAAAAGTCTTGGCTATAGTCCACTTTTCCATCCTTCTTTGGAAGTTTGTCAAGGTCAAGAGTTGTTACTTGGAACATTTCTCCGGCACCTTCACAGTCATTAGCAGTGATAATAGGAGTATGAACATAAACAAAATTTCTTTCATTGAAAAATTTATGAATAGCAAAAGCGGAAACTGAGCGAATTCTAAAAACCGCATTGAAAAGGTTGCCTCTCGCTCTTATTGTTGGAATTGTTCTCAAAAATTCCACAGTGTGGCGCTTCTTTTGAAGAGGATAATCAAGGTCACAAGAGCCTAAAATTTCGATTTCGCCAGCATTTATCTCAAACGGTTGTTGCGCATTTGGAGTTAATATTACTTTTCCTTTTACCTTGAAAGAAGAACCGACATTTTGTTTTACAATGTCATCATAATTCTTGATTTTTCCTCTCTCAACAACAATTTGAACGCTTTTGAAAGCGCCGTCATTGAGTTCAATAAAGGCAATATTTTTGCTGTCGCGGATTGTTCTTGCCCAACCGCACACAACAATTTCTTTACCCCCAAATTTTTCATAGGTTTTATATAAATCTCTAATTTCTGTTCTTTTCATTTTTCACCTCTTAATTATGGAGTTATTCTTTCTGGTCCTCTAAATAGGAACATTGCTTCTTTCACATTTGGAAGTTCTAAAAGATTCATTGTGATTCTGTCAAGTCCAAGTCCAAAACCGCCATGTGGCAAGCAACCATACTTAAAGAATTGAAGATAAAATTCTACGTCCTTTGCAAGCCCCTTTTCTTCCGCCTGCTTTTTCAAAATATCATATCTATGTTCTCTTTGTGCACCGGTTGTTATCTCCACTCCTTTCCAAATAAGGTCATACCCTTGTGGAACACCGTCCTTTCTCATGTGATAAAAAGCTCTTTTTCTCGCACCATAGTCAGTCACAAAAAGGAATTCATGATTGTATGCGTCTTTGGAAAATTGTCCGCAAAGTTTTTCTGCTTCAGTGGTCAAATCGTCTTGTTCTTCCTCTGGGCAAGTATAGCCATATCTTTTTTCAAGTTCGCTGTATAAATCTTTAAGTTTGATTCTTGGGAAAGGCAAGGTTGGAACTTTAACTTCCACGCCAAAAGTGTTTTTAATGTCCTCACCATATTTTTCTGCAACTTTTTTGAGTGCGTATGTCAATAATTCCTCTTCCAATTTCATTACGTCCCCAAACGATTCAATACCGGAAAATTCAAGGTCGAAACCGGTAAATTCTGTGGCATGCTTTTTGGAGTGAGATTTTTCCGCACGGAAAACAGGTCCACACTCAAAAATTCTTCCAAACCCACCTGACATTGCCATTTGTTTATAAAATTGTGGACTTTGAGCAAGATATGCATAGGTATCAAAATATTTCACCTTGAAAACCTCTGAGCCCGACTCGGAAGCCGTGCCAATTAATTTTGGTGAGTGAATTTCGATAAATTCTTTATCAATCAAAAACTCTCTCATGGCATTTGTAAAAAGTGTTTGTACTTTGAAAAGAAGATGATTTTTTTCTTGTCTTAAGTCAAGCCAACGATAGTCAATTCTTTGGTCAATATTGCTTTCTGGTCCAATAGGATAAACTTCGGCAGTGCTGGTTACTTCCACGCTATCCGCCAAAACCTCTTGTCCGCCCATTTTGACATATTCGCTTTTGACAAGTTCTCCTTCAACAAGCACAGTTGAGCCTGTGAGAAGATGAGCAAACACTTCTCCAACCTCAGGATGAGCAACCTTATCCACGGTTACTTGAATTTTGCCGGAAAAGTCACGTAAAATAACAAATTGAATATTTTTCTTATCACGAACGGTATCCACCATTCCTTGAAATCTTACTCTGCCAACTTTTAATTTTGAAATTTGTTCAGTCATAATGTTTCTCCTTTATAAAATTTTAGAACGCAAGTTATCCACATTTCCACATTTTGCGGTTGAAAATTTTTTAAAACAAAAAATCCTAACGCAAAAATTATTGCATTAGGACGAATAATTATATCCGCGGTGCCACCTAATTTGTCAAACGACCACTTAATTTTAAGTTTTTCAAACTCCAAAAGTGTCTTTCGTCTTATTTTGTAAGCAATTTCCACCAACCATTGCCTCTCTGTATATCTAAAAATAAGATTACTCGCTTTTTTCAACATTTGATATTAAAATCTTATCACAACAATTTTTAAATGTCAAGAAAATAAGAAATTTTATGCCACTTTTTTATGATACAAATTTTTAATGAAAATTATTTCAGCCTTTCTGCACCCCTCCCGTAAGTTTTGCATAGGAAGGATATGAATTGGTGTTTATTAACCAAATTACTTTCTGAGTCTCAGACAAAAGATAATCCTCGTTCATTATTTTAGGTGGATTACCATAATCTAACATTTTCAATAAACTTTCCACACGTCTTGGCTCCGCCTGAGGGCCATCAAAACAATTACATAAAGATTTTCGATTAATACGCCTTATATCAAAAATTTTTCTTTCTGGATTTTTGTCATGAAAATCTGTACAAATATGTTTGTCTCTTGATAAAAGTGTTAAATTAAAAAAGGAGGCTTCTGCAACAATCAACGAGTCGACTGTTGGTGAAAAATCTTTACCGATAAAGTAGCCTAAATCACAATATTGAGATGAAAGCCTGTCCACCTTTTTTGAAAAATTTATCTGATATGAAACATCAACAGTCAAATCAATCATTTGATTTTCAACAAACTTTTTCATTGACTCAAAAATTTCTCCCTCAGAATTTGATAATTCTTTTTTCACATGAGGAAGCAAACAAAAAACCACATCTCCCTTTTTGTTATAAAGATGGTTTTTACCAAAAACACTTCTGTCCAAAAGTTTTTTAAGTGCGTAGTAATATTTTGGTGAATTTTTTATTGGTGCAGTTCCATTTATAACTTTTACCATATCAATAGCAATACATGCATCAAGAGCAATAAAAGTTGTATGTCTTTTATTCTGATAAGTCTTATCAGTTGGTATATATTTTAAACGAAAACGCTCTTTCTTGTGTTTATTTGTATTTTTTAAAAACCCTTGCTTATTTTTCTTTGACATTTTTCACCTATCTTTTAAGATTATAAATTTTCGACATTATTTGTTTTTTTACATTTAAAAGTTTTTCAAATATATCTAAATCTATATCCTTATTGTCCATAACCTCATTTATTTTTGTTTCCAACTCTTCAAAATACTTTATTTGCTTGTTTTTTGATAGGTTTGAAATATCTGAATTTAATAAATATTTAAAATCTTCGACGACGTCCATATCCACTCCTTGAAATTATAATACAATATAAATTTTAGAAAATCAATACTTATTTTAAAATTTTCTAAAAATTTTTTATATTCATTATCGCATTTGATTAGTAAATATTTTCATGGTAATAAATTTTTTTATAACAAAAAAAGATGGTTTTTACCATCTTTAAATTCTTATTTTTTCTTTCAGGGCTTGATACCCTTTTTCAAAATCATCAATATTTAAAACAATTTCTTCCATTGGACAAATTCCTGTTTTATCCCTGTTAATTATTTTTTCTGTTAAAGTGTTATACGTAACCTTTATTTTCTCTCTATTAAAAAACGATAAGGCACTTTCGCTCAAAACTTCAGCAAAAACTTCTTTTATTCCCACTTTTCGAAACAGCATTGCTACCGCTTTTCCTACAATTTTATCTGCTACAGAAAAGCCGTTTAAGTTAATACCTTCTGAAATATATTTCATCATAGGTTTTATACCTGTTTCGTTTGATATTAAAATTTTATCGCCTTTCACAAGCACACATGTTTTGTCATCTTTAAGTAGACTCTTTGCCTTTTCAATATCTGTCACTTATTTTCCCTCTTTCTTGTCCCTCTTCAAAAGTTCGTTCAAAAGAATAGTCACAATAGGAACAATAACTGCAATGATAATAAGTCCTGGCCAGCCCATTAAAATTTGGTTCCAAACTGTGCCCACGCTTAAATTTGTCACATTTTGGAAGATAGCAACAAGAGCAATGAATGTTGCACGTCCTGCTAAAAAAGCAGTTATTATGGCTGGAATTGCCACCCAAGAATGTTTTGAGATAAGTTTGGAAAATAATCCAGAAACAAGAGCAAAAACGCCAAGTTCAACAATCATAAATGGAAGACGAGAAAGTGCTGGCATTGCACTACCAAAAAGGGAAGTAACGCCAAAACTAACGATTGGAGATAAAATTCCCACTGAAAGTCCCCACCAAGTGCCAAGAATACAACCGCCAATTACAACAGGCAAATACATTGGAAGATAAATCATTCCACCTTGTGCACCGGCTGCTAAGTGTACAATTTGAGGTAAAGCCACCGAAAGAGCAACAATGCCGAGAGCCACAAGAGTTTTTATTGTTATTTTTGTTTTTTTTTTAATATTTCTTTGAGTTAAAATATTTTCTAACATAAATTTCTCCTTTTAAAATTATTAATCAATGTTTACAATTTCATATTCACGATTTCCAAGACCTAAATCAAATGCGGCTTCCACAGTGTGAATACCATGTCTTGAATTCATTCTTTCAATTAAATCTGCTTTGCCCGGGTCGCCAGAGTTAATAACAGCATCATAGCAAGCCTGATCTATTGCTACAGGATCTTGAGAGGCAAAAATTCCTATGTCTGCCATTTTAGGGTCTGCTGGATGAGAGTCACAATCGCAATCAACAGAAAGGTTGTTTGCCACGTTGATATACAAAAGATTTTCCTTACCAACATAATTTATAACTCCTTCGCAAGCATCTGCCATAGATTCCAAAAAGTCGTCTTGTTTTGGCAGGTGTGACCATATATATTCTTGATTTAAGGAAGTTCCTGCTGAATGAATGTTTAATTTCCCTTTTGTTGACGCCATGCCAATGGACATATTTTTAAGTGCTCCACCAAATCCGCCCATCATATGACCTTTGAAATGTGAAAGAAGTAAAAATGAATCATAATTGTCAATATGCTCTCCCACAATATCTTCTTTTAAATGAAAACCATTTTTTACAGGAATAGATTTTTCGCCAAACTCGTCCATAATATCGCATAGTGCGATTGCTTTAAACCCATGGTCCTCAATAGCCTTCCAATGCTCCTTTGGGTCTTGTCTTTTTCCGCCATAGGCAGTACAACATTCGACAATCGTGCCCTTAAGTTTTGTTACAAGTGGTTCAATAAGTTTTGGATTTAAAAAGTTGTGACCTCCTGGTTCGCCTGTGGAAATTTTAACCCCCACTTTTCCTTTTAAATCTCTGCCTAAGGCTTCGTAAATTTTAATAAGTCCCTCTGAAGTTATTTCTTTTGTGAAATACACTTTTGATTTTGCCATGTTTCCTCCTTTATAGTTAAATTTATTTACAAAACGCTTTTAACTCAAACATTTTTGATAAATTTAAATAAACTTTACAACCTAAACCTAAGTTTAGGTCAAGCAAATTTCAATATTTTTTTTAAATTTTTTATAATATTTTTAATTAGTCAAAATTAACCTTTTAAAATTTCAATTATCTTTTTTAGTCTTTTTACTGGAATTGGAAAGTTTTGTTCTGAGATGTTTTTGTCGACACGTATCACCTTTCCTTCTTTAATTTCGTTTTCCACTTCAATTAGAACAATATCTCCCTCTTTTAATTCCTTAAAAGGCGAAAGATAAAATTTCATAGAGCCTTCCACTTCTACTTTTGCGTAATCATACCTATTATATTCTCTCATCGTTCCGCCGGCTGTCGAATGAATCATAT
>CALVTF010000061.1 GCA_944360025.1 uncultured Clostridia bacterium | reverse complement strand
AAACGCGATTTAAAAAATATGGAACGAATTGGGGCATATTTAGAAAAGTTGCCGGAATATTGTTTTGATTTTTTCACAGGTATAGAGCAAAATACTTCAACATTAACTCGAGTAAATTATGCTATGGATATTTCCATTTTTTTTGAGTATATATCAAAATATATATTTAAAAAAGATATGCAAGACATAACCCTCAAAGATTTGGATACATTAGAAGCCAAACATATTGAAAGTTATTTGTCATATCTATCCTTCTATCAAGTGGATGATAAGGTTTTTAAAAATACTGAAAATGGTAAAGCAAGAAAACTTGCCAGCATAAGAAGTTTTTTTAAATATTTGTTTAACCATGATTTAATATCTAAAAATGTTGTGAGTAAGGTGCCGACACCAAAACTACATACAAAGGAAATTATAAGGCTGGAGAATGATGAAATAGAAAGAATGCTTGATGCGGTACAGACCCCAACAACTTTTACGGAAAGGCAAAAAAACTATAATAAAAACACTAAAGTGAGAGATAATGCTATTGTCACACTTTTTTTAGGAACAGGAATAAGAGTGAGTGAACTCGTAGGGCTTAATGTTGAAGATATAGATTTTTCACAAAATGCATTTAAAGTTACAAGAAAAGGTGGTAATCAAACAATTTTATACTATCCAAATGAAGTAAAATATGCTCTTATGGAATGGCTAGAAATTAGAAAGACTTTGCCTCTTGACGAAAATGAAAAAGCACTTTTTATTTCGCTTCAAAATAGACGTATATGTACGAGAGCAGTTGAAATTCTTGTCAAAAAATTTGCAAGAGAAAGTACGCCTTTAAAGAAAATTTCGCCTCACAAACTTCGTTCTACTTTTGGCACAAATTTATATCGAGAGACTAATGATATATATATTGTGGCGGACGTATTAGGGCATAAAGATGTAAACACAACAAAGAAGCACTATGCAGCGATAAGCGAGGACATGAGAAAAGGTGTCGCTAAAAAGGTCAAAATCACAAATAGTTTGTATGAATAACAAAATATAGTGTGGTATGCATTGCGTATTACACTATATTTGTATTTTTGTATGAATTTAATTCAAAAATTAAGTTTAAACTTAAATGTAAATATCATTTATTCGAGACATTTTAAAAATTACAGTTTTAGTTAAGTAAATTTTGTATTTTCGACAAATCTCGACAATCTAAGACGTTTCTATTATAATATTAGACATAAAAAGATATTTTTATATGTCATATTATTTGCTTTTTGCTAAAAATTGTGATATAATGGGCATAGTTTTTGCGAGGCAGGCAAATTAACCCATTGTGCGACCAAGCAAAAAAAATTTACAAAAAAAAGGACAAAAGGAAAAATATGTTTAAATACGAAATTAACGGAACAAAAGTCATCATTAACGTTAAAATAGATGACAAAGAATGGAATGAGGGTGTTAATAAAGTTTATGAAAACACCAAATCAAAATTTAATGTTGTAGGATTTAGAAAGGGTCACGCACCAAAGAAAGTTATTGAACAACAATATGGAGATGACGTATTCTATGAGGACACTTTAGATTATTTTATTAGAAAGACATTAAATGAATTTTTAAATGAAAATTCAAAATTAGAACCTGTTTCTTATCCTAACACAAAACTCGGCGAATATGTTGTAGGTGATGGTATTTCCTTCACTATTGAATACGATATTATGCCTGAATTTAAACTTCCTAAATATACCGGACTTGAATTTACACAAGAAAGTTCAAAAGTTAAAGATAAAGAAGTTGAACATGAAATTCACCACTTGCTTGAGGACAATGCGACTTTTAATAGTGTTGAAAGAGAAAGCAAAATGGGAGACCAACTTATAATTGATTTTGTTGGCTCTATTGATGGTGTAGAATTCGAAGGTGGAAGAGCAGAAGATTTTCCTCTTGAACTTGGTTCACACTCATTTATAGACACATTTGAGGACCAACTTGTTGGAAAGAAAAAAGGTGATAAAGTCGACGTCAATGTTAAATTCCCAGACGATTATCCAGCAAGTGAATATGCTGGTAAGAAAGCCCTCTTTAAAGTTACAGTTAAAGATATACGTGAAAAAGTGCTTCCAACATTTGATGACAAATTTGTGGCAGATGCGACAGAATTTGAAACTGTTGAAGAGTATAAAAAACATGTAAAAGAGCATATTCAATCTATGAAGGAAGAAAAAATTGATTATGACGTTAAGCATGAGATTTTAAAACATATCATTGACAACACTGAAATGCAAATTCCTCAGTCACTTATTGATATGGAAGTTGAAAACAGTGTTCATCAACTTGAAGATGCTTGCAAAATGTATCAAATGGATATAAATGACTATTTATCTCGTATGAATACAACTTTAGACGAATACAAAAAGAGTTGTGAAGATAGGGCTAAAACAAGCATTAAATCACGTTATATTTTAAGACAAATTATTGAAGAAAACAATATTTCTGCCTCTGAAGAAGAAATTGACGCAAAAATCAAAGTACTTCCTGACCTTAAGAGAAAGAAAGAAATCACTCATGAGGACAGAGTTTACGCAGAAAACAGTGTTTTACTTGATAAAACCTACAATTTCTTAAAAGAAAATAATAAAATTGTTACAAAAGAATAAGATATAAAGCGTCTTATAGTTCTTTATTACAATGATTTAGGAGGAAATTATGCTTATACCTATGGTTGTTGACCAAAATGGTGCAAATGAAAGGTCATATGATATTTATTCTAGGCTTCTAGAGGATAGAATTGTCTTTTTGACAGGTGAAGTTAATGATGCTTCAGCAAATATTGTTATTGCTCAACTTATTTATCTTGAAGGGAAAAATCCAGACAAAGACATATATTTATATATCAACAGTCCTGGCGGTTCAGTTAGCGCTGGTATGGCAATATATGATACAATTAAGTATATTAAATGTGACGTTTCTACAATTTGTATTGGGCTTGCTGCTTCAATGGGTGCTTTCCTTCTTTCTAGCGGAACAAAAGGAAAACGTTTTGCTCTTCCAAATAGCGAAATCATGATTCATCAACCACTCGGCGGAGCTCAAGGTCAAGCAAGTGATATTGAAATTCAGGCTCGTCACATTCAAAAGATTAAAGCAAAACTCAACAAGATTTTAAGTGAAAACACAGGAAAATCTTTAGAAGTTATTGAAAAGGATACAGATAGAGACAACTATATGTCTGCTGAAGAAGCAAAAGAATATGGTTTAATTGATAATATCTTCTACACAAGAAAAATGGATAATGACAAGAAATAAATTTATTTTTAATGAGGTTTTATGAAAGATATTGACGTTGTTTGTTCTTTTTGTGGAAAGCCACAAAAACAAGCTAAAAGATTAATTGCCAATCCAACAGGTGATGCATATATTTGTGACGATTGTGTAAGGATTTGTGCAGACATTATTAAGGAAGAAGCAGTTAAAATTAAAGTTTTTACAGATTTAGAAATTCCTTCGCCTAAAGAAATTAAGAAAAACCTTGATAATTACGTTATCGGTCAAGAACAGGCGAAGAAAGTTTTATCTGTTGCAGTTTTTAATCATTATAAAAGAATTAATTACAACTATCACAATAAAATTGATGGTACTAAGAAAAATAAAAATGCACTTGAACTTGAAAAAAGCAATGTTTTAATGATTGGACCAACCGGTTCAGGGAAAACTCTTCTTGTTAAAACTCTTGCTAAAATTTTAGACGTTCCTTTTGCCTGTGCAGATGCGACAACTTTAACAGAAGCAGGATATGTTGGCGAGGACGTCGAGAATGTTCTTTTAAAACTTATTCAAAATGCTGATTATGATATTGCAAAGGCCGAAAGAGGAATTATTTATATCGATGAAATTGATAAAGTTTCAAGAAAAAGCGAAAATCGTTCGCTCACTCGTGACGTGGGCGGAGAGGGGGTTCAACAAGCACTTTTAAAAATCATTGAAAGCACAGTTGCATCCGTTCCACCTCAAGGTGGAAGAAAGCATCCTCATCAAGAAATGCTCCAAATTGACACCACAAACATTCTATTCATTTGCGGAGGAGCATTTGTAGGGCTTGATGATATAATCTATAAACGCATGGCCTCATCTTCTCTAGGCTTTAATGCTCAAATTAAAAATTCAACTGAAAGAGCGAAAATAAATTACTCAAAAGACGTTCAACCAGATGATTTAATTAAGTTTGGTCTTATTCCAGAATTTGTTGGTAGACTTCCAATAATCACCGGACTTGATAATCTTGATGAAGTTGCTTTAAAGAAAATTTTGGTTGAGCCTAAAAATTCGTTAATCAAGCAATACACAGAACTTTTCAAAATGGATGGTTTTGAACTTGAATTTGAAGATGATGCTTTATCATTTGTAGCGCATAAAGCTATTGAACTTAAAACAGGTGCACGTGGAATTAGAACAATTATGGAAACACGTATGACAGAACTAATGTTTGATTTACCGGACCCAAAAGTTTATGGCAAGGTTATTATAACACGTGATTTTATGGCTGGAACAAGTGATCCTATATTAATCAAAAGAGAATCTATAGACCTTCCAAAGGCCGCAGGTGATGGTGAATAATATAATTTAAGATTTTGGAAATTAGATAAATAAAAAAATCAAAGTTTAATTTAAAAGATTTAATTATATATTTAATCAAAAATTTATATTTTGGGCAAGAGCGAAAACTGCTCTTGTCTTTTTTTACCTATTTTTTATATTAATTTATCTTAAATCGTTTTGATGGAAGTAGAAAAAGTGATATAATCAAAATTAGTTATATACACATTGGGAGAAAAAATGTTATCTAAATTAAAAAGTTTTGGACTTCAAGGTATTGACGGATTTTTAGTGGAAATTGAAACCGATTTGGTCGGTGGAGTACCTCACTTTGAACTTGTTGGTCTTGGAGATACTGCTGTTAAGGAAGCAAAAGAAAGAGTAAAATCTGCAATTAAGAATAGTGGTTATGAATATCCGGTCAAGCATACAACGGTAAATTTGGCCCCAGCGGATATTAAAAAAGAAGGTCCAATTTATGATTTAGGGCTAGCGATTGGAATATTAACTGCAAGTGAGCAAATTGTTAATAAAAAATATAAAGATTTTATCTTTTTAGGCGAACTTTCTTTAGATGGAACAATAAAAAAAGTAAAAGGCGTGTTGCCAATGCTTATTAGTGCTAGGTCACAGGGCTACACAAAATTTATTATTCCATATGAAAATAGAGAAGAGGCAAGTTATATTTCAAATATAGAAATCTATGCTTTTCGCACTCTATCTGACGTTGTAAATTACCTTAACGGTATGGAAAACTTTTTATATAATTATATTGTAAAAACGAAATCGTATAGTGAAATAGCAAAAACGACTCCAAACAAACTTGATTTTGAAAATGTTAAGGGACAAAAAATGGCAAAACGTGCCCTTGAAATTGCCGCAGCGGGAGGACATAATGTTTTGATGATTGGACCACCTGGAAGTGGTAAAAGTATGTTAGCAAAATGTTTTTCGGGAATACTTCCAAATTTAACATTTGAAGAGGCTTTAGAAGTTACAAAAATTCATTCAGTTGCTGGAGAACTTGATTTGAAGAAAGGTATAATAACAGAAAGACCTTTCAGAACCCCTCATCATACAGCAACTACTGTAAGCCTGACAGGAGGAGGGGTACATAGCAAGCCTGGTGAAATAAGCCTTGCACATAATGGCGTTTTATTTTTAGATGAATTTCCAGAATATTCAAGACAACTTATCGAAACATTACGTCAGCCTCTTGAAGATGGATATATAACCGTTGCACGTGCCAATCAAACAATAACATATCCTGCGTCATTTACACTTATTGCAAGCATGAATCCTTGCCCATGTGGTAATTATGGCTCAAAGGATAGAGAATGTACATGCACGCCAACGCAAATTCATAAATATTTATCAAAACTTTCTGGACCTATAATGGATAGAATTGATATTCACGTTGAAGTTGACAACATTTCATATCATGAATTAAGTGCTGAAAATAAAGAAGAGCCAACAAGCAAAATTAAGGAAAGAGTAGATAAGGCAAGGGCAATACAACTTGAAAGATTTAAAAATGAGAAAAATTTTAATAATGCGAAAATGTCTGTTCCGCAAACAAAAAAATATTGTAAACTTTCAAAACCTTGTCAAGATTTGATGGAAATTGCCTTCACAAATCTTAAATTAAGTGCAAGAGCGCATGACCGGATTTTGAAAGTTGCTCGAACTATCGCAGATCTAGAGGGCACTGAGGAGATTCAACCAAATCACATTGCAGAGGCAATATCATATCGCGGTTTAGATAGAAAATATTGGAGTATATAGTGAATAACAAAAAGAGATTTTTAGTACTTTTTTCTATTTTGGAATTTTCTAATAGCAAAATAGAAAAAGCGTTTGAAATTGTAAACAAAAAAGAAATTGTAAATATAGAAAATCTAATTGATGATATAGATTTTATCAAATTATTATCGACTGAGGAATATCATAAGTTTGTCAAGAAAAGTGAGGAAATTTTTTCATTTATTGATAATATGGAAGAAGGTGATATAAAAGTTTTATCTCAAGAAGATGAAGAATATCCACAATCATTGATTGACATTGATGACACACCAAAAATTCTGTAT
>CALVTF010000060.1 GCA_944360025.1 uncultured Clostridia bacterium | reverse complement strand
CCATTAAGTTTTACCGCAATTGCTTGAAATTGATTTCCATTCTTTTCTTTGTTTTTAGACATACTTTCAATGTTTTGAAGAGCGATGTCCTTACTTATTGAAAGATACATACAGTGCAACCTTGATGGTAGGTCAGGGAATTTGCTTTCGCGCACTTCTTCAAGTGCTAACTCTTTAACAAAAACATCATAGTATTCCAGTATGTGTGCAAGTTCGTAAAGTTAAAACTCTGTTAAATTGACCATTTGGAGTGTTTTTGTCACTAATTTATCTCCTACTTTATAATTCCTGTCCGTTGCCACTTGATACAAAATTAAATCTTTAACTTTCATAACTTCACTCCATAAATTTATCCCTATTAAGTGTTATCATATTGTCTGCAATTGTTAAATTGTAAGACTATTGAAATTTTATATATTTTCTATTTACATTAAAATTTTTGGATTTGAATTTGCTGAACCACTACAAAGGTCTGCGTCATTCTGCACTTTATCTTTAATTTCGTCAATTGTGTAATCACTATTTCTATAAAATTCAGTTGCTTTATCAAACTTCTCAATTACTCCTTTTTTAGTCCAGTCCACTCCTTCTGATTCTATTTTACGTAAAACAATTTTATCAACTTCGCTTACTCTTTCAATGTATTCTCTAACTTTTTGGTAGCCTATTTTGTCTAAATCTATTATGTTGAAATCACGATTCACGCCAAGAACCCAAGGTCTTTCTCCACCACCAATGTCAATCCAAAATTTAGCGAAGTCAACAAGCTCGTTTTCTCTTTTTTCATTATGACTTTTTACCATTACTATCTCTTGATTTTTTCTTTTTTGTAATTCTTCTATTTGTTTATCTATATAATAACTTCTATAAGGGCGTCTATTCCATCTTTCATAATCATCCTTTTCCCTTTTTTTATTTTTCTTTAAATCTTCAATTTCTTTACTTAGTTTTGCAGTATCTGCCTTCCAAGGTTTTTCATAAATTAAATGTTCAAATAAAGGTCCGCAAGTAACCACACCATTATTTTTAACAGTTAGTTTAACATACATATTTGCACCTTTTTGGATAAGTTCCAAACATTTTAGTTTATCCATTTTAAAGAAAGCATCAATAAGCTCTTTATCAAGTTCTGTTCCTTCAATTGAATATACCTTGTTAATACCGAAGGCATATAAAAACCATGTGATATTTTCTTTTTTCATATTTTCTCCATATGTTTTTATTGTAACAATATTATCAAGAAAAGTCAAGTTTTTATATGAACTTTTCTACTGCACTTATTTTTAATTTTTAAAGTGACATAAGCTTTTTATTAGCATCTGCCTAATAAAAAGCAAAATAATGCCTAATAAAATTAGGCAAAACAAGATAAAAATTTATTCAAACAAACTTGTCTGCTGTGGTGGAGTGTACCTGACAATATATTCATCTGGATTTTTCTCTTGTGGCAAAAGTGAGATGTTTGGAGCAAGTTTGCGAAGGCAAAATTTGTAATACACTTGCTTTCCTGTTGGGCGAAGCAGTTTCACGCAATCTTCAAGATATTTTGCCCAGTCTTGCCACTTGTCAGCCGAACGATAGTTGTTGATTTTGCCGATTTTATAGTGGTCAACAGAGTTGTCTTCCAGCGTTTTGTGAATGAGTACCAAACTTTCTTCTGGCTCAATGGTTGGTTCAAAAGAAGCGAAAGTTTTGATGCCGTTTTCGTGCAGAATTTTCAGCGTTTCAAGTCTATCGTTTGGAGAGGAAGCAAAAGGTTCCCATTCCTTTGACTTTTTCTCATCCATAAATGTGAGTGTTGCGCCAACGGTTATGCGGTTGCCAAACTCTTTGAAAATATCCAAATCTCGAAGCATTTTCTTTCCGCCCTTTGACAAAACTGCGACAGGGACTTTATAGGCATTCAACATCTTCAAAACTGCTCTTGTCGTTTCTCCATTATCAGCAGAATCACAATAGCAATCGCCGACAAAAGATAGTAAAACCTGTTCGGTGTAAACATTTTTCTTCAAATCTTTTTCAAGTTCAATCAAAATGTTTTTTCTCGGCTCTGGCTTGCCAAAATACTCATCTCCACGCCTTTGCAAAGTGTGTGGAGCATAGCAATACTTACATCTATGACTGCAACCTATGTAAATATTCAGTGCGTATGGACTATATTCTCTCGCCATTCCTTTCGGTCTATAAATAACACTCATATATTTATTGTATCACAAAAAGATAGGATTTTCCAATTGTTTTAGAAATGAAAATTTAATAGTCTTAAAAATCTTTCACTTCAAAATCCTTATATGAAAAACTTAAATCTAAATATTCTTCAGTATCCAAACCAATATAAACTTTTGTTTTGTTTATCTTTAATTCTAAAATAAATTCATCATGAAATTTAAAAATATTTTCATTTGAAACATTTTTAACATTATAGAAAATTAGTTCATAACCTTTATTTTTAGTTCTTGCTAACTCTTCCAATTGCCACTCACTGTATTCTATCTTAAAATTGATTATAGAATTTCCCTTATCAAAATCAACTTTCTTTAAAATTGTTTCGTGAGTATAATATCTATTCATAAACTCCTTAGGTGTCATTTTTTATCCCCCCTTAACAAATTTTCATATTCTCCTGGAGACAAATGAGATCTATCACTGCCTCTAGGGCAAGGATTGCCGTTTTTATCCAAATAATAATTATTTTTATTATTAGAATTTGGATTTTTTACATGATAATGATCTTTCCCTTGCCATCCTTTTTCTCCAGTTTTTCCTGGGTGAAATTCCACTTCTAATCCCGTCTCATCGTCTTTGTAATTTCTGTATCTCGTTCGTTCTTTTTTTCTTGGATCGGTTATATCTCTGAATTTCCTTGAATTTTTTGGATTTTTAGGAAGATAATATCTATATCTTCCACTTCCAGCACCTCTTCCGCCAAAAAGTTGCAAAACAAACTTCATAATCGCACCTCCTTACCTTCACAATGCCTGTAAGGAAATACAATTAAATTATTATCTAACATTTCTGGGAATGGTTTTCCATAACATATTATAGCATATGGCTTGATAACATTCAACATTTTGTAGTATCCTTTCAAAAACTTTTCCTTCGTTTTGTGGTTGCCGTGGGTGGAAATAGCGACTATGCTTCCATTTTCAATACCATCGAAACAAAAATCAAAGCTTCGTTCTTCACTCCAAGAAATTGTTGGAATGACTTTTAACCCTAGACTTTGCCAATACGCTCCACACCATCGGTTTTTGAATGTGTTATACATTTGAAGAAGGAGTGGCATATCAGTATAAAGGCTAAAATCTGGACTTAACAAGCAATAATATTGTTTTAATTTTTCAACCATCAACACAGGATTTGAATAAACACATTCAAAACGATAATCATGTATAAAGAAGTGAATTGTTTTGATTTTGTTTTTATTATCATTATATTTCGTATTGCTATAGTTCATCAATTTGATTTTGCTTAAGTCTATCTCTTGTTTTTTAATTATTGGCAAATCATAAAACCCACTAGTCAAAAATTCATTTCTTACAAGTTTTTTAGTTTCTTCTGTTAAAAATGTTTTATAAAATTCGTCGTCTATTCTTTGTAACTTTAAAATTTGATTTTCTAAACCAAAATCTTGAAATTTAAAAGTTTTTAACCTTTCCAACTCTTTATTTAAAACATTAAAATCAAAACCTGTTTCAAGATTTGTGGCATTATGTGCTATCACATATGCTTCTTGTTCTTCTTTAGAAAGATGATCAAGTCTAACACAAGGCAATGTTTTTAAACCTAACTTTTTTGCTGCTTCAACTCTACCATTCCCTTCTAAAACAATGTTATCTTCTCCAGCAATACCAAGTGGATCATTAAAGCCAAATTCTTGAATAGAGTTTGCAATATGTTCAATTTGTTCTTTTGTGTGAATTTTTGAATTGTTTGCATAATGATTTAATTTTTCAATTTCGATATATTCAATTTTTAAGCTTTCCATTTATCTTTTTCTCCTTGCTTTTGGCGTGAGCCTTAAATTTTTTAAAATTTTTTCAAGTTGTTTGTTGCAATCAATCAAAGTTTTGTAGTGTTCATTTTCTTTTACCATAACTTTTGGAGTTTTGCCATAATTGCAAATTCCAGTCACAATTCTTATATATCTTTCTGGATTTTTGTTATATTCTCGCCACGATCTATCTCTCATAATTTTGATTTGACAATATTGCCAAATCAGTTCAGTATCTGAATGAGAAAGCCTGTACTTTATGCTTTCTTTCAAAGAAGTTACAATTTCTTCGTAAGCTTTCTTTTCTTCATCAGTTAAATAATCAGGAATTTTTAATATCTCATTGTTGTTTTGCTCTATATCCAAAGTATTTTTTCGGTTTTGTTCAATCATTTCTTTTTCCCATTTATCCATAAATTCTCCTTATAAAACAAAAGGCTATTCACAAAACTTGTGAACAACCTTGTTAATTATACATAGAATATCATATAGTTTTTCTATATTCAAGATTTAATGACAAAAATTTTACGGTTTTTAGAAATATTTACTTAAAAATCAATTGCCTAATAGAAAACAAAATAACGTCTAATAAAATTAGGCAAAACAAGATAAAACGGA
Organism: uncultured Clostridia bacterium; assembly: GCA_944360025.1. GTDB lineage: Bacteria > Bacillota > Clostridia > Christensenellales > UBA1242 > Caccovivens. The sequence goes on along the minus strand of CALVTF010000060.1, from coordinate 2,147 downwards.
AGGGTGCGAGTTAAACTCTAATTGTTATATAAATAAAGAGGAATAAAGGTTTTAAAAGGTATAAAGCAAATCAAAATAACAAGCCTTATCATTTTCTCTTAATCAATGGGTCCAGGGTTCGAGTCCCTGCTGGTCCACCAAAAAAAAGACCATCTCGGTCTTTTTTTATTGCCGGAGACCAGCAAAGATTGTCAAATCTTTGCCCTTGCTCCGCCTGGCGAACCCCGGACAAGTCCAGGTCGCAAACTTCCGACTTGAAATTCCCCTTAAAAGTATACATATTTTGTTAAAACTCTACGGTTGATAGGAGTTATTCTTTGTTTTTTTGTGATATAATGACCTTGTAAAAGGAGTGAAAATGGATCTAAAAATAATTGGCAATTTCATAAAATCTCAAAGAAAAGAAAAAGGATTAACACAAGTTGAACTTGCAACAAAACTTTCAGTCAGTGAAAAAACAATATCTAAATGGGAATGTGGATATGGCTTTCCAGACACCACCCTTATTCTCCCACTTTGCAAAGAACTTGACATCACTGCAAACGAATTACTCTCTGGCAAAAAACTATCAAGTGAAGAATACCAAACTGAAGCTGAAAAAAATCTTTTAACCTTAAAAAAACAACAAGAGCAAGACCATAAATTTTTGCTAACATTAGAAAATGTGCTTGGTTATCTATCTTCCATCACTTTTATCATTCTCGTTTTTGTCGCTTCCTTTGCAAACCTTTCTACTTGGGTTAGAATACTTTTAATTGTCATTGGCTTTATTCACATCGTGGTTGGCATTCATTTTTGTTTAACTATTGAAAAAGATGCTGGCTATTATGAATGTCAACACTGCCACAACAAATACATTCCAACATACAAGCAAATTTTATTATCTATGCACTATGGTCGCACCAGATATATGAAATGTCCAAAATGCAACAAAAAAACTTGGCAAAAGAAAGTCCTAAAATAAAAAAGAGTATAAGTAAATTTGCTTATACCTTTTTGCTCCTGCTCTAAAAAGAGTAAGCTATGACAAACTTATTTTTTACACTCTTTTTTATTTTAATACCTTTTATTTAGATGTTTTGTTGTGATATTTCCACCATATCAATTATATTTTCATAACAAAAAGCTCTAGATTGAACAGTATTTTTATCAGCTTTTTGCCTTATAAGGAAAATAACACTTTCATATTTCCAATCATTGCTTTCGTATTTCCAAATGTAATTTTGATTTAGATTTAACTGATTTGTCCAACCTCTTGCATTATAAACACAATCGTTTTCATCATTTTCAATTGATGATACATCTACACTTTCATTGTCTTCATGCAAAATCATATATTTTGAATTGTAAGCCACAACTTTATATTCCAAATCGAATTCAGAAAATTGAGTTTCTTCTTCCTCTGTTAATTCTCTTACAAAACGGTCATAGCCACCACTTTCATTTGCTTGTGAATAAAATTTTCCTACTTTTAAGTTATATGGATTTGAAGAATCATTATAAAAAACAAATTTTTCTTCTTCATAGGTATTTGACCATCCTTGATCACCAAATCCACAAACTCCCGCACCTATCTTATCATCAATTGTTTGAATTTTTGATTTTAATGTGTAGGTGGTAGGTAATGTGCCTGCACTTGCGTTGTATGTGTTTGATTCTGGAATACGAGCAGATATAGAAATTTTTCCCGGCTCTACATTTTGACCTGTCATTATTGTTGTGAAAGAACTAACTTCACTATCTCCATAGGTATATGTGGCAGTTAGTATTTGATAAACACCCTTGCCATTTTCATCATAAAAATCTTGAACGATACTACCTGTAAACCATTCACCATCGTTTATTGAAAACTCTAGTGTGCAAGCATTATAACCAGAGTTACTAATAAATTCCCAGTCAGTATGTTCAAAATCAGTCACTTCTACATAAACTCCTGCGCTCGAATCTTGATAAATGTCTACAATTTCAGCAGTGTTTGTCCTATCTTTTTTAGGTGTGTCATTGCTACCACCACAAGCCGACAACAAAAATATTGCAGGAACAATCAAAACTAAAACAAAACATAAACCTAAAATTTTCTTTTTCATAAATCCTCCTTTTTGTTATACGCAGTAAAAGGGTTGTTTGTGAAAAATGTCAACATATAA
>CALVTF010000059.1 GCA_944360025.1 uncultured Clostridia bacterium | reverse complement strand
AGTTCATACCCCACTCCGTTCACATCTAAAAGTAGATAATTTTCAAATTTTTCTTCAATTGTTCCAACTAAAAATCCTATCATATTTCCTTCCTTTCAGTTTGTAATTTCAATTTATACTTTTATTTCTTTTATTATTTAAAAACTTCACTATTTATATTTTTATTTTAAGTTTTAGAAAACTTTTTAAAAAGTGCTAACAGCACCACCCACATTACAACCTATTTTCATTTAAGCGTGGATTTATCTGACTATGACATAAAGCAACAGCAAGTGCATCGGCAGCATCATCTGGTTTTGGGATTGAAGAAAGTCCTAAAACACTTTTTACCATATATTGCATTTGCCTTTTTTCTGCATGACCGTTTCCTGTAAGAGCCTGCTTAATTTGAATTGGTGTATATTCAAAAATGCGTTCGCAATATTTTTGACTAGACAAAACAATAACTCCCCTTGCCTGTGCCACTTGAATGACTGTCTTTTGGTTTTTAAAATAGAAAAGTTCTTCGATGGCAACTTCGTCAGGACGATATGTTTCAAACAAAACACGGAGTGCTTCATTAATAGTTTGAAGTCTGACAGGCAAAGTGTCCTCTTTTGGTGTTTCAATAACACCATAATCCACCACTTTTACGTCATTTCCTGTGTCAATAATTCCATACCCCACAATTGCATAACCAGGGTCAATTCCTAAAATTCTCATACACTCCTAGTTTAGTTTATTTTGCAAAATTTGTCAAATAAAAAAGACGACAATGTCGCTTTTTATGATTTAAATTGAAAAATCTTTATAAATATTAAAATATAAATTATTTAATCTATATTATAATTAAAAATAATCTGGATGGTTATCTGCAACAAGAATTCCTGTATTCCAAAACTCGCCACATATAACTTTACCCTTTTTGAGCTCCTTATTTTCAATTAGTTTTGGGTCAACAACAAGTTTAATTTTAAGTCCCATACTAACAATGTCAATCGCATAATATTTGTTGTGTGTTATTGGATTTTCTAAAAGAGCAAAATCTTTGATTATACCACTTAACCAACCTGTTGTTATATCATCATTAAAATATGAAATATAACTTTCGTTTGCCATTTTCAACTCTTTATTAATTTTTTTTGCATCTCTAACATCCATAATATGATTTGCAAAACTAACAAGCTTAACTTCACTTGTGTTATCATCATAAAAGAAAAAAATATCAGCATTAAAACAAGCTACCCAAAATGGAATATCATCTTTATAAAAATTAAAAATAGGAAAGTAGTTTTTTTCATTCTTTTTAATTGGATTTTCTTCAATTTCCACTTCCACATTTGTTATATTTTTATTATCGTGTCCAACAAAGAAATCGTCAATCTTTCCATTTTCTAAATCACCTTTAATAAAAAATCGCAAATCTCCATATTTAAGTTGACCTAAAAGATTGTTTGGATTATTTTCAATCTCCCAAACCATAACATCAACCCCAAGTTTTTCTTTAGAATTAAAAAACATATCAATTAAATTGTCAATATCCTTATTATCCTTAATATCAAATCCAATATCACTATAATGACTCATAATTTTCTCCTTAAATATTTCTTATCACGGCAAACAGCACTAAAAAAATTAAAACTGCAGATAAAACTTCTCTAAATTTGTTATATACTATTTGCTTTTTGGATAGTTTTTTGTCTTTAAAATATGTTAGTGACAACTGAGTGAAAGTAAAGTATAGGCAAGCGCCAAGAATGCCAATTCCTGTTATCGCACCAAATAAAATGGCATTATTGATAAAAAATAGGCAAATTGCACAAATAACAGAAATTCCAAAACTGCCAAGTGCAATATAGTGATTTATTTTGGAATTTTTAAGTTCCAAATCTTCTTTAATTTCTATATCTTCTTCACTTATTAACTCGTCTATGGTTGTGTTAAAAAGTTTAGCAATCAGTTTTAAACTTTCAATGCTTGGATATCCATTGTCAGTCTCCCATTTTGAAACTGCAGTTCTCGTGACAAAAATTTTTTCTGCAAGGTCATCTTGCGTAAGGTTTTGTTCTTGTCTTAACTTTTTAAGTTTTTCACTAAATTTCATATTGCACCAATATCAAGTTATAGGCCAAGTAAAGAAAGAATTTTTTTAACAGCATCTTTTCCTTGAGTGATGGAGTATTTTCTTGTTTCACCATTTTTTGCTTTGATAACAAGTTTTGCTCCAAATAGGCCACTAACTTTTGCAGAAGCAATATTGTCTTTATTTATTGCCACACATTCATTAAATTTGATTTGCTTGTTAGAAAAAGGTGTAATCAAAATTTTATTGCCTTGTTTGGAAATTGCGTGCATTGGAGCAAACGCCCCACCAACTGCACCGAACAAACTTCCACTTCCAGATTGTCCCCAAGCAACAAGTCCTTCATCTGCCATATTTTTTTCTTGTAAATCTGTTGTTAATGATTTTAAATTGTATCCCATAATTTTTCTCCTTTTAAATACAAAAACATTATAGCACAAATTTTGAAAAAGTCACGACACTTTCACTCACATTGGCAAATTTTTAACATTTTTTTTAATAAATTTTCGTTATTTTACGCAAAAAATTGCAAAATAAAAAGACACATATAAAAATGTGCCTTTTTTGTTAAAATTATTCTTCATCTGGAAGGTTGACATTGTGATAAACTTCTTGAACGTCATCAAGGTCTTCAAGTGCATCAACCATTCTTTGAAATTTGCCAATTTGTTCTTCGTTTAAATCAACATAGGTGTCAGGAACAAGTTCAGTGTCACTAGAAACCACATTATAACCTTTCTTCTCTAGTGCTTCTTGCATTTCGGAATGTTTATTTGGTTCAGTTATCACTTGAACAGTGTCTTCGTCTTCAAAAACATCAACAGCTCCCGCATCTAGAGCGTCCATCATGAGAGTGTCAACATCTTTCACATTTGTGACAATCACAACACCTTTACGATTAAATAAATAAGAAACGCAGTTTGTTGAGCCTAAACTTCCGCCGTGCTTGTCAAATGCATGACGAACGTCTCCTGCTGTTCGGTTTTTGTTATCTGTCAAGCATTCAACAATAACAGCAGAACCACCAACGCCATATCCTTCATAAGTGATTGCTTCATAGTTTACACCAGCAAGTTCTCCAGATGCCTTTTTGATGGAACGTTCAATGTTATCATTAGGCATATTGTTTTGCTTTGCCTTGGAAATTATATCACGAAGTTTAGCATTACTATTAGGGTCAGAACCACCGGTTTTAACTGCAACAGCAATTTCACGGCCAATTTTTGTGAAAATCTTCCCCCTTGCTGCATCAGATTTACCTTTTCTTGCTTGTATGTTGTGCCATTTTGAATGTCCTGACATAAATTACCTCCATAAAATTATACGCAAAAACTCAATTAGGAAAAACCCTATAAGAATTTGCCTTTTTCAAGTTGTAAAAATCATTTACTTTTTTATTATAATACAAACATAGTGCCTTGTCCAAACGATTTTAAGGCAAATTTAGAAATTATCTTTAGCAATTTCATACATAATAATTGAGCCACTTACTCCAGCATTTAAACTTTCAATTCCTTCTTTCATAGGAATTTTAACACTTTTAGTGCATAATGAAGATATTTCTTCACTTACACCTTGTCCCTCATTTCCAATTACAATTCCAACATTTCCATTTGGTTTGAAATGGAAAATGTTTTCGCCATTCATATCACATTTGACAAGATTTAAAGTATTTTGCATAGAAAACTCAACAAATTTCTCTCGTGTCATTGAATAAATTTTAATTCCAAAAACTGCCCCAACAGACGAGCGAATAAGTTTGGAATTTGTTACGCTAACTGAATCCACCAAAAACACAGAGTCCATTCCTGTTGCTTTAGCAGTTCGAATGAGTGTTCCAACATTTCCAGGGTCTTGAAGTCCGTCCAAAACCAAAAAGTGATTTTCAGGCTTAACCACAATATCTTGGTTGTAGTATGCAATGCATAATACTTTCTGTGGTGTTTTTGTGTCTGATAAGATTTCTATCGTCTTCTCGTCAACACGATAAACCCTACAAGTTGTCTTAAATGGCAACTCGTCCAAACTTGTTATGATGCATTCAATTTTTAAGTTTTTATTATCTAAATTATCTTTAATTATTTTGACATTATCTAAAAAAAGCAAAGACTTTTCTCGTTTTTGCTTTTTAAGGTTAGATATTAAACTTTTAGTCGCCCGTTCCATTAAGCCTTCTTTGCAGTTGCAACAAGTTCAGCGAACGCATTTGGTTCTCTGACTGCCATATCTGCAAGTACTTTTCTGTTTAAGTTGACATTTGCTTTCTTAAGACCAGCAATAAATCTTGAATAAGAAATATCGTTTTGTCTGCAAGCAGCATTGATTCTTGTAATCCAAAGAGCACGGAAATCTCTTTTCTTTTGTTTTCTGCCAATATAAGCATATTGACCAGATTTCATAACTTGTTCTCTTGCTGTTCTATAAAGTTTGCTTTTTGCTCCGAAGTAGCCTTTTGCAGATTTTAAAATCTTTCTACGCTTTTTAACTGCGTTTACGCCTCTTTTAATTCTCATACTTTCCCCCTATTACTTAGCAAGAAGTGTCTTAATGTTTTGTGCATTCTTTCCTGCAATATAAGACCCTTTACGAAGTTTTCTTTTGCGACTTTTACTTTTGTTTGTTAAGAAATGTCCTCTATTAGATTTTGCATACTTAACTTTTCCTGTTGCTGTGAGTGAGAAACGTTTTTTCACTCCACTGTGTGTTTTTTGCTTTGGCATAATCTTTCTCCTTTTATTTCGTCTTTTTTGGATTTATTACGACAACGACATTGCGTCCCATAATTTCAGGCTTTTTGTCAATTGAACCATATTCAGAAAGTGCTTCCACGAAATTGTTGACAACTTCAACAGCATTTTGAGAATATGCTTGTTCTCTTCCTCTCATACGAAGTGAAACTTTAACTTTGTCTCCGTCTTGCAAAATTTTTTGTGCATTTTTGAGCTTAAAGTTAATGTGGTATTGGTCAATACGCATAGAGAGTTGAATCTCTTTTAACTCAACAATCTTTTGATTTTTCTTGAGCTCTTTTTCCCTTTTAATGCTGTCAAACTTGAATTTACCATAATCCATAAGTTTGCAAACGGCAGGATTACCATTTCCGTTCATTAAAACAAGGTCAAGGCCTTCATTTTCGGCAACTTCTCTTGCCTTTTCAATTGGCATAACGCCAAGTTGTTCACCATTTTCGCCGATAAGACGAACTTCTTTTGCGGTGATTTGTTCATTGATTAACTGTTCCTTAAAAATTGTCGTAATCTCCTTTAAAAAAAATTTGGTAGAAATAAAAGTTCCACCAAAAAAATAATAAATTAAGTTTATTAAATTTTTGACCAAATCAGAAATATAATTCGACTGGTGAGAAGTGGACTTCTACTTTCATACGGCAAGATTATATCACACAAAACTTAATATGTCAACAATTTTTAACAAATTTTCAAAAGATTTTTGTTTTTTATAAAAACTTTTTAAAATTGCTTAGTTTTTCAAATATTTAGATTTTCTCTCATAAATAAAAAGAATTTATTTCCCTTCTTTCTTATTTTTTCTTTTAAGTTTTTTCTCTTGTCGCTTTTTTCTCATTCTATTAAAGAAACTTGCCTCTAAATAAACTCCCGTTATAATGGCAATTTGTTCGCAGTTTTGAAGAGCATAAGTTTTCATAATCGCCTTACAAAAAATGGTGATGCCAGCAATTAGCGAACTTACAAGACAAGTTACAAGTAGATTCAAGTTGGCATCTTGAATATTCATATTTACCACCAAACTGACACCACCTGCACCGCTTAATATTCCACAAATATCGCCCACCACATCTCCGCCAAAGGAAGCTACCTTGTCCGCTCTTTCACATAGTTTGACAGCCATAACATAGCCATTTTCATTTTTATACTTTTCTAGTTGTTCTTTGTTTATTGAAGTGAACGCCACAGCAACCATATCAAAAATGACGCTTACAAAAACAAAAAAGACAATCACAAAGATAGAGAAAAAAGGCGAAAGCGAAGGTAGTAAACTTTGTGAAAACAAACTAAAAATGATAGAAAGTGAAATAGATAAAACAAAAACCTTAAAAGCCCACTTAGTTGAATTTTTATTCATAAGGTATTTTATTCAATAATGATTATTTTTATGAAATAATGCTGACTTTGGCAAGACAGCGGGCGAAGAAAAATCTCGCAAAGTTTGCGAGATTTTGACTGCCTATGGGCAGTCAGCGAGAAAAGACTTTTTCTCGCTCTTCGCCCGCCAACCACTTAAAGTCCGCCATCACTTACAGTCGTATAAATTATCGCCCACGCCGACATTAACAACAAGAGGAACTCTAAAGGTCTTAACATTTTCCATACAAGACTTTACAATTTCTTTAACCTTTTCAAGTTCATCCTTCTTTACGTCAATGACAAGTTCGTCGTGGACTTGTAAAATGATATGACTTTCCATTCCTTTAAGTTCTCGGAAAGTTGCAATCATTGCAAGTTTAATTATGTCAGATGCCGTCCCTTGAAGTGGCATATTCATAGCAACACGTTCTCCAAATTTTCTAACATTGAAGTTGGAAGAAGATAGTTCAGGAATCATTCTAATTCTTCCAAAATCGGTTTTTGCATAGCCATTTTCTTTTGCAAACTCAACATTTTTATCCATAAACTCTTTGATTTTTGGATATCGATTGAAGTAGTTATCAATATATATTTTTGCCTTAACTCGTGAGGT
>CALVTF010000058.1 GCA_944360025.1 uncultured Clostridia bacterium | reverse complement strand
CAAAAAGTGGAACAATCCACACAAAGGAATTTGCTTTAGATTATGGCAAAGATTTATTTGCTGTGCCAGGAAACATAAATTCGTCAAAAAGCGAACTTCCAAATGCACTTATAAAATCAGGTCAAGCAGAGTGTGTGCTTTCTGGTAAAGATATTTTGGAATATTACAGCATAGATATAGAAAAAAGAGAGGAAAAGGTGATTTCTCTCAATTTTGAAGAGCAAATGATTTTAGATATTCTTAAGGACGGCGAAAAGGATTTTGACGAAATTGCAAAAAAATCCAATATTTCTATAAATATTTTGAATAGTTATTTGACAACTTTGGAAATTCGTGGTTTAATAAAAAGAATGCCAGCGAAAACTTATATGTTGAATTAAAGGAGTTAAAATTTGAAACTTGTTGTTATTGAAGCCCCAGCAAAAAGGGAAACACTAAAAAAATATTTAGGACAAGGTTATGAGGTTTTTGCCACAAAAGGACATATTCGAGATTTACCTGTTAAATCTTTTGCCATTGACATGAATAATAACTACGAACCTCATTACGAAAATAAACCTGATAAAAAAGAACTTATTTCCGAACTTAAATCTAAGGCAAATAAAGCGGAAGAAGTTTTAATCGCAACCGACCCGGATAGAGAAGGAGAGGCGATTTCATGGCATATTGCTAACGTCTTAGGTCTTGACCTAAACACTAAATGCCGTATTCAATTTAACGAAATTTCTAAAAATGCAGTTTTGAAAGCCTTGAAAAATCCTAGGGCTATAAATTTAAATCTTGTTAATGCTCAACAAGCAAGGCGTGTTATGGATAGAATTGTGGGCTATAAACTCTCACCAATTATTTCCAAAAAAGTTGCCCCAAAATTGTCGGCAGGGAGAGTACAATCTGTTGCATTAAAACTTGTTGTTGACAGAGAAAAGGAAATTGATAACTTCGTTCCAGAAGAATATTGGACAGTTACAGCATTTCATGAGAAAGATAAAATTGCTTTCAAATCTACTCTTCAATCTTATAAAAATAAAAAAATAAAACTTTCAAATCGTGATGAAGTAAACAAAGTTTTAGGCGAAATTAAGGGGAATGATTTTGTTGTATCTTCCATTAAAAAATCTAAAACGAAGTCTCATGCACCGGCACCTTTCACTACCAGCACAATGCAACAAGATGCTTTAAACAAGGCAGGTATGAGCCTAAAAAGAACAACTGAATCTGCTCAACAATTATATGAAGGTGTGGAAGTTAAAGGTGAAGGCAAAATTGCTCTTATCACATATATAAGAACAGACTCTACTCGTGTTTCTGAGGATGCACAAAAGGCATGTCGTGAGTTTATTAAAGAAAAATATGGTGAGAAATATTTGCCAGCAAAACCTAATGTTTATGCAACAAAAAAGAACGCTCAAGACGCTCACGAGGCCATTCGTCCTATTTCTATGCAAATAACACCAGAAATGGTACAAGACAGTTTGTCAAAAGATAATTATAAACTTTACAAACTCATTTATGAACGCTTCTTAGCAAGTCAAATGAATGAAGCGGAATATTCTAATGTTACAGCAACTATAGACGTTAATAGTTACAATTTCAAAGCAACAGGAAAGACTTTGGATTTTGCAGGATACACTGCAGTATATAAAGAATTTGTTGATGATGATAAAGACCAAAAACAAGACATTTCTAAACTTCCTGTCCTAACTGAAGGCGAAAAAGTGGACGTAAAAGATATAAAGGAAGAGCAAAAATTCACAAAGCCACCTGTGCGCTACACTGAAGCAAGTCTTGTTAAGGCAATGGAAGAAAAAGGAATTGGTCGTCCTGCTACTTATGCGGCAACAATCACAATTCTTACTGCAAGGAACTATTGCGAAAAAGAAGGAAAATATCTTGTGCCAACCGATTTAGGTAAACGTATCACTGAATATCTTGAAAAGTTTTTCAGCGGTGTAATAAACGTTAAATTTACGGCTCACATGGAAAATAGACTTGATGATATAGCAGAAGATAAAGACGATTGGCATGACGTTGTTGATAGTTTCTGGAATGGTTTTAAAGGGCTTTTGGAAAAAGCAGACTCATCAAGTGTCACAATGAAATCTGCACCTATTGAAACAGACATAATTTGTGATAAGTGTGGGCATAAAATGCTTTTACGAGAGGGGAAGTATGGAAAATTTTTGGGCTGTTCAAACTTTCCAAAATGTCGAAATATTATGCCTTACAACACTGAAAATGAAAGGAAACCTGTAGGCATATGTCCAAAATGCGGTAAAAAAGTTTACGCGTTAAAATCGAAACGTGGCAAGACTTTTTATGCTTGTGAAGATAGAAATGGTTGCAATTTTATGAGTTGGGATATTCCAACAGGTGAAAAATGTCCTAAATGTGATGGTTATTTAATTAAAAAAGGCAAAAAAATCAAATGTTCAAGTTGTGACTATATAAAAGAAGGGGAATAATATTTGCTCTTCTTTTTCTTTATTCACAAAATTTTTACATAATTTTAATTTGTTTTTAACAATAATTATGTTATAATTATAAAAGAGCAAATTGCTCGAAAGTTTTAAGGAGATTATATTTTATGGAAACAATGTTTAGAGGCACAACAATCTGTGCTGTTAAAAGAGATGGAAAAATTGCTGTTGCTGGCGATGGGCAAGTAACAATGCAAAATAGTATTATTTTTAAAAATAACGCTCAAAAAGTTAGAAGAATTTACAATGACCAAGTTGTTATTGGCTTTGCTGGTTCTGTCGCAGATGCTTTTTCACTTAGCGAAAAATTCGAAGAAATGCTTAATAAATATGCAGGCAACCTTATGAGAAGTGCTGTGGAACTTGCACAACTTTGGCGTACAAACAAAGTAATGCGTCAACTTGAAGCACTCATGATTGTCGCAGATAAAAATCAAGTTCTGATTGTTGACGGAACAGGTAATGTTATTGAACCACAAGACAATATTTGTGCAATTGGTTCAGGTGGAAATTTTGCACTTGCTGCAGCAAAGGCACTTATGCAAAACACAAAATTATCCGCTAAAGAAATTGCTGAAAAGGCACTTAAAATTGCAAGTGAAATTTGTGTATTTACAAATGACCATATAATAGTTGAAGAAATTAACTAAAGGAGATAAATATGAACTACACACCAAAACAAATTGTAAATGAACTTGATAAATATATTGTTGGGCAGGCAAAAGCAAAAAGAGCGGTTGCTGTTGCTCTTAGAAATAGATACCGCCGTGCACACCTTCCAGCAGAAATAAGAGATGAAATTACACCTAAAAATATCGTTATGCGAGGTCCTACAGGCGTTGGTAAAACTGAAATTGCAAGACGTCTTGCAAAACTTGTTGGTGCTCCATTTGTTAAAGTGGAAGCAACAAAATATACTGAAGTTGGCTATGTTGGTAGAGACGTTGAAAGTATGGTTCGTGATCTTGTCGAAGTTGCCGTTCGAATGGTGAAAGATAAGAAAAAGAAAGAAGTTGAAGATAAAGTTATGCCAACTGTCGAAAATAGACTTATAGACGCACTTTTCCAAAATCGTAGAGTGACAACTGTTGAAGTTAAACGAGAGGATATTTTAGAAGAGTTAAAAAGCGGGAAATGTGAAGATGAGATTGTTGAAGTAAATGTTCTCGACAATCCTAAACCTATTATGGCTTTTGGGGGAAATGAAATCAACTTAGGTTCAATGTTTGACAGCCTTCAACCACCACGTCATAAAAAGAAGAAAATGAGTGTTCGCCATGCAAGAGACCTTCTTCTTCAAGAGGAAACTGAAAAGATAATTGATATGGACAACGTTAATGAAGAGGCAATCTCACTTGCTGAAGAACAAGGCATTATCTTTATTGATGAAATTGATAAAATTATAGGTAAAAGTCAAGCAACAAACAGTGCAGACGTTTCAAGAGAGGGTGTTCAAAGAGATATTCTTCCTATTGTTGAAGGAAGCACTGTTCCAACAAAATATGGGAATGTCAAAACAGACTTCATTCTTTTCATTGCAGCAGGGGCTTTCCATGTCGCAAAAATGGAAGATATGATTCCTGAACTTCAAGGACGTTTCCCTATCAGGGTAGAACTTGAAAGTTTAACTCAAGAAGATTTTAAGAAAATTTTAACTGCACCTAAAAATGCGGTTACTCTTCAATACGCAAACTTGTTGAAAGTCGATAATATTGACCTTAAATTTACTGATGATGCACTTGATGAAATTGCAACACTTGCAGCAAATGAAAATGAAACAAGTGAAGATTTGGGAGCAAGACGACTTCACACAATAATGGAAGCGCTTTTAGAAGATATTTCATTTAACGCAACAGGCGAGCATCCTATGACAACAGTTGAGATTGACAGAGAGTACGTTCAAAAAACATTTAAAGATAAAAATAGACGATTTGACCTAAAGAAATATATCTTATAAGATTTATCTTTGTTAGATATCTTTTCAAAGAGGACTAAAAATTGTTAAATTTTAAAAATTGAGGAGAATATGTGGTCGGCAAGAACAGAAATGCTTATCGGAAAAGAAAATTGTGAAAAATTAAAAAATTCACATGTTACCATTGTTGGTTTAGGAGGTGTTGGTGGCTATGTGGCAATAATGCTAGCGCGAGCAGGAGTTTCCAATTTCACACTTATTGATTTTGATAAGGTAGAAGAAAGTAATATTAACCGACAATACGTTGCAACAATAGATACTGTAGGAAGATATAAAACTGAAGTTTTAAAAAATTTAATGTTAGAAATAAATCCTCAAATCAATATAGAAATAAAAACTGAAAGATTAACGGAAGAAAATTTATCTAGTTTAATAAATATAACAACAAACTTTTGTGCTGATTGCATTGATAGTGTTAAAGACAAAGTAGCACTATGTTCTTATTGTTATTTTAACAATATTCCTATCGTTTCAGCAATGGGAGCAGGAAATAGAATTGATATACCTGAATTTAAGGTTATGGATTTATATAAAACTACCAATGATGGACTAGCAAAAGCAATGCGAAAAAACTTAAAAGAAAAAGGTGTAAAAAAACTTCAAGTTGTTGCACCAATTTCGCCTGCCTTAAAAAACACAAATGGAGTTGGAAGTATATCATATTATCCTGCGATGAATGGTTGTGTTTTATCTGCATATATTATAAATTCGATTATAAATTCTTAATATAAAACAAATACTAAAAAATAGAAGTAAATTAGATAAAAATAATTTGTGGGAGGAGATTTTTATGGAAATTTTAAACGAAAAAAATTATAACGAGAAAACAGAGAAAGGCCTCGTTGTTGTAGACTTTTTTGCAAATTGGTGTGGACCTTGTAGAATGATGAGCCCAATTTTAGAGGAAGTACAAAAAGATATGGGCGAGAAAGTAAAAATTTATAAGGTTGACGTTGATGAAAGCGAAAATCTTGCTCGTCAATTTGGAATTATGAGTATACCAACAATTTTAATATATAAAGATGGTGAAATTGTAAATAAACACATTGGTCTATGGATGAAAGATTCCATGATGGAAGAACTTAACGAACATGTTTAAAACGTTCTTTATGGCTTAAATTTTGATTATAAACTTTAATATTAAATGTCAAAAAATATCATACTGCTTTAATTTTACAAATTTTATCCTAATTTTTAGGAATTTAAAAAAGAAAGGTATTGACTTTTTGTCGTTTTAATGATAAAATTTAACTAAGAATGTATTACTTATAAGTTTAAATCTTTTAAAAAGGGTGGTAAAACCACCAAAGAGGGGAAAATGGATAGAAAAGTTTATTTAGATAATGCTTCAACAACCTATGTTTCATCTGAAGTATTAAATGAAATGATTCCTTGTTTCAACGCTATTTATGGAAATGCTGGTTCTCTTCACAAGTTTGGTAGAGATGCTGTAGCAATCATCGACAAAGCAAGAGATAGGGTTCAAGAAGGTATTAACGCTCAAAAATCCACTGAAATATATTTTACAAGTGGCGGAACCGAAGCAAATAATATGGCTATTTTAGGTGTAGCACATGCTTATGCTAATAAAGGAAAACATATTATTACAAGCCAAATTGAGCATCCATCTATTTTAAATGCTTGCAAAGAACTTGAAAAAGAAGGTTTTGAGGTGACATATCTTCCTGTCGACAAAACAGGACTTGTAAGTTTACCAGATTTACTTCACTCAATAAGAAAAGATACTATATTGATTTCTATAATGTCAGTGAATAATGAAGTCGGCACAATTCAAAATATAAAGTCTATTGCTAAAATTGCTCATGATTATGATATCCTATTCCATACCGATGCTGTACAAGCAATAGGTCAAATAAAAATTGACGTAAGAGACATGGAAATTGACCTTTTATCTCTTTCAGGCCATAAAATTCATGGACCAAAAGGTGTTGGGGCATTGTATGTTAGAAATGGTATAAAACTTGACCCTATAACTTTTGGCGGTAATCAAGAAAGAGGTAAACGTTCAGGAACAGAAAATGTTCCAGGAATAGCAGGACTAGGAAAAGCGGTTGAAATTGCTACCAAAAACTACATAATAACAAATAAAAAGTTGAAAACAATTCGCGATTATTTCCTTGATAAACTTGCAGAAAATGTTGAATATTATCAAATAAATGGTCATCTTCAACAAAAATCTAATGAAATTTTGAATATATCTTTCTATGGAATTGAAGGGGAGTCTCTTTTAATGCTTCTAGACCTTGCAGGTATTTGTGTTTCAACAGGCTCTGCTTGCACTTCAAAAGTTGCAGAACCATCTCACGTTTTAAAAGCGATGAATATTCCGGCCGATATC
>CALVTF010000057.1 GCA_944360025.1 uncultured Clostridia bacterium | reverse complement strand
AACTTCTTTATATCTACCAACACGATCAGAGTACCATGTGGTTGCAGGTTGCCTTATATCGTCAATTCCTTTCATGGCATAAATCCGCAATTTATAAGATTGGTAAGCCATTTGAATAACAATCGTGTTGTACCAATTTGTTTGATGAGTCCAATCGGCAGATGCAGTAAAGGTGTATGTACCATCACCATTATTTACCAAAGATCCTCTGTTTTCATTAATACTTACACTTGAAAGTCTATAGCCTGTTGCTGGTTTAATATCTGAAATGGTTAATGTCGCTCCGTGCGTAAGTCTACTTGGAGAAGGTTCATTGTTTACGTCATTATGTGTTTGGCTAGGGCTTGAATATGATAAGTCTACTGTCCCACTTTTATTATCTTCAGCACCTGTAGGTGACAAAATATTTATATTTACGTTATATTCCTTCCAAGCCATTTGAATAACAATGGTGTTATACCATTTAGTTTGATGAGTCCAATCAGTAGATGCGGTAAAGGTATATGTGCCATCACCATTATCCTCTAATTTTCCTCTATTTTCAGATATTGACACACTTGAAACTCGATAACCTGTCGCTGGTTTTATATCTGAAATTTTAAGTGTCCCGCCATGTGCAAGCAGACTTGTTGATGGTTCGTTATTTGCATCATTAACTGTCTGATCTGGGCTTGAATAAGTCAAGTCTACTGTTCCACTGACGTTATCTTGAACACCACTTGGACTCATAATGTTTACGTCAACATAATATTCTTTCCATGCCATTCGAACATATATCACTATACTTTTGGTTACAGTTATTGAATAAGTTCCATTACTGCTCGAGATATTTGAACTTCCATCATCAACAGCAGATAACCTCATTCCCGAAGCCGGCTTTATATCAGAAATTCGAACTGTACTTCCATAAGGAATCGAATTCCCAGTAATAGGTTCGTTGGTTTGGTCATCATATGTATCACCCGTATGAGAATAGTAAATATCTATAGTCCCGCTTTTATAATCTTCGCTACCACTCGGACTTAAAATATTGATATTAATATTGTATTTTATCCACTGCATTTGAATAACTATAGTTTGCGTGGCATTACAATCAATCCTATAAACACCATTTGAAGCAGAAACACTTGTGTTTCCCACTTTAACACTTGCAACTTCCATACCTGTTGCCGGTCTTATATCGGAAATTTCTATGTAACTATTATCTTTAACTGATGTCCCTGTTATCGGCTCATTTGTTTGATTAACGTATCTTGTATTATTAAAGGAATAGTACACGTCCATGGTTCCAGATTGCCCATCTTCCGAGCCAGACGGCGATAAAATGTTAATGTTTTGCTGAGTATATCTTCCCATTTGGACAACTACAGTATCATAAAACCCGCTACCAGGATTCGGCCACGAATAAGACGAATCAACTACTTTATATGTATATGTTCCATTGCTATTACTTAAACTTCCTTTTGAGCATGATACATTTCTTACATAATATCCAGACGCAGGTTTAATATCAGAAATTATCAAACTTGTGTCGGCATATATCCTAGAAGACGAAGGCTGATCAGTAACATTATTACTTGTTGAGCCATTCCAACTATATTTTAAATCCACTGTTCCACTTTTATTATCTTCGGCACCATCTGGACTTAAAATATTAACATTAATATTATATGATTTCCTGGCAAAATAAACTGAATATGTTGTTGTATAATTTCCCCAAATACCTGCTGGTGAGCCTATATAGCAACTATGCGAAGTTGAAGTTACTCTTCCACATCTTGAACATTGAATATGGTCAAGAATATACATTTCATTTTTTCGACCTGTATAAGGGTATCCGCTTTTCGGAAGAGTTACTGAAATGTTCGCTGTAGCATTCGCCACTGAACCTTGTCTCCATGAAACTGAAGTTGTACCTGATTGAGTATATTTTCTTTCTGAAGAAGAACCATTACTTCTAGAAACCCAAATACCCGCCCCTCCCGAATTTCCAAAAACGGTACTGCCGCCTGCAGTATAACCTTCTTGCCTTTGGTCTAAACCTGTTACATAATTACCGCTACTATTCATTGTATAAACAGTTAAATTTATATTAAATGTTGAACTTAGTGTTATGTCATCATTTTCGTTGTTGTCAGAACCTCCATTATCTTCATCATCACTAGGAATCTCGATTTCGTCATCGTCACCTAAATTTTCATGATTTTCATTATCACCAATTCCCCCCCCCGTACTTTCTGAATAGGAAGAACCACAACCAGATAATAATAAACCTCCGCCTATGGATGCAAAGGCGATGAGTACAAATGATAAAATTGAAATTAATAATTTCTTCATGTCTATATTATAGTTATAATTTTAATTATTAGCAAACAAATTTAGTTGTTTAATAAAAATTATTAACAGTATATCCCTTTTAAGCATTGAGTAAAAAATAAAAGTAGGAAAATCCTACTTTTTACCTTTGTTTCTAATTTTTTCAATCCAAGGTGGAATTGATGAAATACTTGGATTCACGTCAACACGAGATGATGATTCATTTTGTTCTAATTTAACATTTTCTCTTCCTGCCTGAGGATTATATCCAAAAGGATTAAATCCTTTAAATTCTTCTTTATTCTCCTCTTTTTCAGGTTCCTTTTGTGGCTCTTCTTTTTCTTCTTCCTCTTCTTCGTCAGCATTTGGGCTCTTAAAACCTGTTGCAATTATTGTGATTTCCACTTCATCTCTCATATCTGGGTCAATGCTAGAGCCGAAAATTAAGTTACAACTTGGATCGATAACTTCTTGAACCATTTTTGCTGCTTCATTTACTTCACGAAGAGTAATATCACTTCCGCCCTTAATGTTCATAACAACGCCGGTTGCTCCTTCAATAGTGGTTTCAATAAGTGGAGAAGCAACTGCTTGACGAACGGCTTCTAATGTTTTATTCTCACCTTTACCTCTACCTATGCCCATATGTGCAAGTCCACGATTTTTCATAACAGTTTCAATGTCAGCAAAGTCAAGGTTAATCATACCAGGGAAAACAATAAGGTCTGAAATACCTTGAATACCTTGTCTCAAAACGTCATCTGCATAACGGAACGCTTCGACAAGAGTGGTTTTTTCTGGAAGGATAGTGAGGAGTCTTTCGTTTGGTATAATAACGATTGTGTCAACGTATTTTCTAAGTTCGTTGATACCTTTTTCGGCATTTTCCATTCTCTTAGGATTTTCAAATTGAAAAGGTTTTGTGACAATACCAACAGTTAATATCCCGAGTTCTTTAGCAATTTGTGCAACAACAGGGGCAGCACCTGTTCCTGTTCCACCGCCCATACCTGCAGTGATAAATAGAAGGTCTGTACCCTTCAAAATTTCAGTCAAGGAAGATTTACTTTCCTCTGCCGCCTTTCTTCCAATTTCCGGAATTGCACCAGCACCGCGTCCACCTGTTAATCTTTCACCGATTTGCAGTCTCTTTTCTGCTTTAGAAATTAAAAGGGCTTGCTTATCAGTATTGATAGCAACAAATTCAGCCGAAGCAACATTCGCTTCAATCATTCTATTGACTGCGTTATTACCGCCTCCGCCGATTCCTAAAACTTTAATCTTAACAATTGAAGTTGGATTTAATTCCTGTTGTTGATTTTCCATAAGATAACTCCTTTATTTTTTAATATTTTAATATATCAAGCAAAATTTTGCAAGTTTTTTTAAAGATTTACAAATTATCCTTGCGAATTTAATGCCGAATTTATAAGACCAAGCATAGCAGAAAGTTCAGGTTTATCAAAACTTGGCACAGGCGGAATACCATAAGAAACATTTCGACCAAGGCATTTTGCTAAATAGTCTTTACCGCCCTTTATCTTGGTTAAACCTGCTCCGGTGAGATAGATAGGATAAAATGGAACATACTCTTTTGCAAAAAGTCTTATACATTCATTTATGGTTGATGCAATAATTCCAATTCGATAACATACCGCCTCATTGACATAATTTAGTGGAATTTTAACAATTTTTCCGCCAAGCGTCATAAGTTCATAAGACTCGTCTTTGTCTCCTCGCACAGAAAGTACAATTTCTTTCTTTAAATTTCTCGCATCATTGTAACTTATTCCACATGCCTCACTTAAATCACTTGTTATGTATGAACCTCCCATGGAAAAGGAAGTTAAATTTGTAAGAGCCTCGCCTTTCACAAAACTAACAGAAGTGGAACGTGCTCCAACGTCAATCACAATGCAGGTTCGCTCTCTTTCTTCTTTGGATAAAATGAACATACTCTCAGATAGTGGTTCACTTAGATATTCCACTTGCTCAATTCCAAGTTTTGCCCAAATTTTATTAAATATCTTAACAAAATTGGATTGCACCATGATAATGGAAAGTTCCGCTCCAAGCGAATATGATTTTTGCTTTAGTGGATTTTGAATATTTTTACTGTCGTCAAGTTTAAAAGAAATTGGATTTACTGAGACAACTTCCATATCCTCTACCAAATGATTGTCTGAGGCTTGACTAAACAAAAGGTCAATATCTTTTTCGTTTACTGTATGTTTAAACTTGAAATTCATTTGTTCTTCGCACGTAACAACTTTGGAAAATTCTGCAGGCACACCTACGAAAACTTTTTTTATCTTTTTCTTATATGTTGAAGATATTTGAGAAAATAATGTTTTAACCGCGTCCATAAGGTAAGCACTTTCAATGAATTCTCCCTCAAAAAAGCCGGCATATTCAGTTGACGCCTTCGCCTTAATAATGAAGGTGTTGTTTAAACCTCTCTCTGCAATTATGCAAGAGAGTTTTGATGAACCAATTTCTACAACTGTAACGCAGTTTTGTGCCATATCACTCCTCATTTTCGCGTTGACTTAAGTAAATTTTATTATCATTACTTATATTTTAGTAAATAATTTGCGAAAAGTCAAACAAAAATTGATAGAAATTTATAAAAATTTATTTTTTTTCATAATTATGCAAAACTTGTCCACTTTTGAATAAAATTCTAAAACTTATACAAAATTTTCTCAAAAATTAAGCGGAAAACTTGCTTTTTATAGGGCGTTTGACTTATACTAATTAAAGAGGTAAATTATGATAGACATAAATCTAATAAGAACAAACAAAGAATTAGTTAAAGAAAACATAAAGAAAAAATTTCAGGATGAAAAACTTCCTCTAGTGGACGAAGTGGAAGAACTTGACAAACAAAATCGTGCCTTAAAACAAGAGTGCGACACTCTTCGTGCCTCAAGAAACACCTTAAGCACAGAAATCGGCAAACTTATGCGTGAAAAAAAGGTGGAAGAGGCGAATAAAATAAAAGAACAGGTTAAAACCAACAATGACCGTATCGCCGAAATAGAAAAAGAAATCGAAGTGGTGGAAGAAAAAATAAGAAAGATAATGCTCACCATTCCAAATATTATTGACAAAAGTGTTCCAATTGGAAAAGACGACAGCGAAAATGTGGAAATTGAAAGATTTGGCGAGCCGGTTGTGCCAAACTATGAAATTCCATATCATGCTGATATTTTGGAAAGAATTGGCGGACTTGATAAAGAGAGTGCTGGTCGCACAAGTGGAACGGGCTTTTATTATCTTATAGGTGATGCCGCTCGCCTCCACGAGGCAATGATTGCATACGGAAGAGACTATATGATTGAACAAGGTTTCACTTACTGCATTCCACCTTTTATGATAAGAAGCGATGTTGTCAATGGCGTTATGTCTTTTGCCGAAATGGAAGCCATGATGTATAAAATTGAAGGCGAAGATTTATATCTTGTCGGCACAAGCGAGCACTCTATGATAGGTAAATTTAAAGGTCAAATTATTAATGAAAAAGATTTGCCAATCAGAATGACCTCCTACTCTCCTTGCTTTAGAAAAGAAGGTGGTTCTCACGGACTTGAAGAGAGAGGACTTTATCGTGTTCATCAATTTGAAAAACAGGAAATGATAGTGATTTGTAAGCCAGAAGAGAGTATGGATTATTACAACAAAATGTGGCAATACACCGTCAATGTTTTCAGAAATCTTGATATTCCGGTAAGAACACTTGAATGTTGTAGTGGTGACCTTGCGGACTTAAAAGTTAAAAGTTGCGACGTCGAAGCATGGAGTCCAAGACAAAAGAAATATTTTGAAGTTGGCTCTTGCTCGACTCTTGGTGACGCTCAAGCAAGACGACTTGGAATAAGAGCGAAAGGCGAAAAAGGAAATTATTTCTTGCACACTTTAAATAACACAGTGCTTGCTTCTCCAAGAGCACTTATAGCTCTTTTGGAAAATAACTTGCAAGCGGATGGAAGCATAAAAATCCCAAAAGCTCTTCAAGCCTATATGGGCGGAAAAACAGAAATTGTACCTATTAAATAAATAAAAATTTTCAATTAAAAAAACAGGCACCACCTGTTTTTTTATTTTAAACTCATATTTTTAAATTTCTTTAGAAAAAAGTAATCCTTCTCCACCTTCATTTTTTGTTATCTTTCCTTCATATTTCCAACCTAATTTTTTATAAAAATCAGGCACTTGATCTGTCCAAGAATAAACCTTATCGTATCCGAAAGTTTTAAACTTCTCACAGGCAAAATTCAACATTGTTTTTGCATAGCCCTTGCCTTTAAATTCGTCAAAAATCATTACATTGCATAACCAAGGATTTAAATTTAAATGATTTTTTAATCTATTTTCTCTAAGTGTACAAAATCCGATAATTTTATTTCCATCAACAAGAGCAATTCCCAATGGCAACTTGTTAACATTATTCCTCATCGCAATCATATTGCCTGTAGACTCATTATAATCTAGAGAAGGATTATATTTCTTCCAATAATTATAATTTGTCTCAGCAATAAATTTAACTTGTT
>CALVTF010000056.1 GCA_944360025.1 uncultured Clostridia bacterium | reverse complement strand
AATTTAACCTTCTTTCTTATTGCATACTACTTTGCATACTACCATTATAAGAATTCTAAAAAGTGAATATTTATACAAATAAAAATGCCTAAAAGTTTTTTAAGAACTTATAGGCATTTTTTACCACCTTATTTTATCGAAAATTTGTTTTGTTTAAAAAGGAAAATTATAAATAAGAAATTTTTTATAATGCTTAAAACCTGATATTTTCGATAGTTTATCTTTTGTAAAAATTATGAAAAGGGGTTTCTTCGACAATTACAACTTCTTTGCCCTACCATATATCCAATTAAAAACATTGTTAAATCGTCGTTGCAATTTTGACAGCAATCCTGGCAAAAGTCTTGACAACAATCTTGAAATGTCGGGCAAGGGAAGTTACATGGTGGTGTGTGGCAAGGACGGAGATTTACGCATCTACCTTGACAGTATTTATTTTGATAAATCATTTTGTCCCTCCATTATCATAATATTATCTTTTTCTTAAAAGGTGACAAAAATTTAAAAATATTGTATGGTTAAATATTTTGTCTAAATTTTAAATCTTTTAAGAAAATAAAAAGAGGCAAACACCTCTTATTTCTTATAAAAGATTTTTGTTATGCATTTATTTAAGAAGTTTGTTGTGACTAAGCGTTTGAAAGCATAAAAAAGATGATATTGTTTTCCTATTATATACTGTGGTTTAAACTTTTTCTTTTCGATAACTTTCATTATTTTATTTATTGCATAGTCTGGATTCATTCTTCTTTTCTCAGTCTTTTCGGTTGGTTTAGTGGAAAGTTCTATCGATTTTCCATATCGTTCATTTGTATCATAACGCTTATCACGATTTTTAGAAAAGTTTGTGCGTATATCGCCAGGACAAATTGAGGTGACATCAATTTGTGTTTTACTTAATTCCATCTTCAATCCTTGTGCAAAACTATTGACTGCGGCTTTACTTGCGCAGTAGTAAGTTTTGAAAGGAACAGGGAACAGGGCAGTTGCCGATGAAATAATCACGATTTTTGATTTTTTCTTCATTATTGGAAGGGCATATTTACACGCATTTGCTGTTCCAAAAAAATTTACGCCAAATTGTTTTCTTGTGGCATCTTCTGGAAGTAACTCTACTGCACCTGATATACCATATCCAGCACAGGTGACTAAAATGTCAATTTCGCCATAATTTAAATAAATATCGTCAAAAACTGCTTTCAATTTAGCATCATCTCCGACGTCGCATTTATAGTCTACTCCATCTAAGGAAATATCAATAACAATATCTCCTTTCTTTTCAAATCTTTCTTTTAAACCTTTTCCAATCCCACTAGAAGCCCCGGTTATTACCACCGTTCTTTTTTCTATTCTCATAATCATCCTCTTTTTATAGTATATTTTTCAACTTTTTTAAATTTTCCTATTAAATATTTTTAGCACAAATTCGCTTTTTTTCAAAATGATTTGACAGATATTTCAAAAAAATGTTAGCATATTGTTAATTATCAGCATTTTGGGGCATAATAATTTTAGCATAAAAGTTGATAATCGATTTTAAATTTTAAAAGGACAAAAAATATGAATAAAACAAAAAAGAATTTAATTTTGAGTGCTGCAATTATTAATCTTATCAATATGGTTGCTAATCTCATAATTGCAATAATTTACTGCGTTGATCCTGAACTTTATGCAAATCTTGGAGTATATCTCGTTGTTATCTCTTATTACAGCATTTACTTCGTTTTTGTTGAAGTTGTGGCAGGAATTATTGGAAGTATATGCTTAATGTATGCTGTGAGAAAAAATGGTAAGTATTTCCGTCGTTCTCAAAGTTACTACATTGCAGGTTTAATTATAATTATACTTGCAGGCGGTTGGATTCCTTGGATATTACTCTTAATTTCTATGTTTATTCCAGATATTGTTATTATGAACACTCCTATTGAAGTTAGACGCGAAGAAAGAGAAGAAAATCGCGAAAATGAAGAGAAAAAGCGTAAAATTGAAGAACTTAGAAAGTTAAAAGAAGATGGTGTTATTACTGAGGAAGAATTTAACAACGAACTTATGAAGTTATTGTAAAATTAAATTTAATTTACGTAATGAATCTAAGTGAAATTCCACTTAGATTTTTTTAATTAATTTTAAGATTTTTTTTAATTTTTCGTTTTAAAATAAATTTTTTTTAATTATTTAAAATATTATTTTAAATTTATCAAAATAATTTGACATTTTTTTGCAAAAATAGTTAAAATAATACTAAGTATGAGAATAGGAAAGATATTATCTAAAAAATTTTTAATGTCTTTTGTCTGTGTTTTGTTCACAGCAATAGTTTCGCTTTGCGGTGCAAACATTTTAAATACTTATTTATTAGACGCAACAAATTCTAGTTATCAAGAAACTATAAACGATGATAATCAAAATGAAAATACAGGTTCAAATAATGGCTCAAGTGATGATGACTCTGAAAATAATGATGGAAATGATGAGGATACTAAGGTAGAGGCCAGTGGATATTGGTCAGATCGTGCACAAAAGCCTGGTCTTTATACTAATGCTCCATATAATTCCAAAGACAATCCATATGTTGTTGATACACCTGAAGAATTAGCTTATATATTGCGTGAGCCTTCAGCATATTATTTTATTACAGGTTCATTTGATATGTCTGCTCATTTTTGGAATTCAAGTAATATATCTTTTTCAGGTGGAATAAATGCAGGTATTGTTTCTAACAGACAACCTGCTAATATTTACAATTTAACATTTGAGGGAAATAACAGTGACGTTCCTAGTTACTTTTTAAGTAGGGCTAGTGGTTCTTCTGAAAGCGATAAAGCAGTTATTAATAATCTTATTGTGGAAATAGAAAATGGGGGAGGTTTTATTGATACAGTTGCCTATACTGAAATTACGAATTGTGCAAATATAAGTACAAAAACTCGTGCTGCAGGAGGAATAGCAACCGCAATGCATAATTCTGAAATTAGAGGCTGTATGAATTTGGCTAATGTAACTGCAGATTGGCACAATGGCGGGCAAGGTGGAATAGTAGGAAATGCGGCGTCAAGTGGTACAAACACGATTGAGGATTGTGTGAATTATGGAAGTGTAAAAGGCAAAGGCGATATAGGAGGAATTGTAGGAAAATCTACTAATGGTACACTAACAATAAATAGATGCATTAATGATGGATCATTATATGCCAATGATCGTGGCAAAAGTGTAGGTGGTTTAGTAGGTGCAATAACAGGAGGAAGTGGCAATATTCAAAATAGTATAAATGCTAGTGCCTTTATAACAACAGCAAATCATATATGCGCTATTTTAGGATATACCCAAGTTAATGTTAGATTAGGAGAGGTTTATTCTGTTAGAAATTATGGGTCTGATTTATGGGATATGTATTTTGAAAATGGAGGTTTTTGGGGCATCAATAAAGGTGATGTAGATGAATTTGGAAGACTAGTGTTTTCCAATAGTGCAGCAAGTAATCGAAATGACATTCTACTTTATATGAGTGCTTTTGGATTTTCTGTATCAAGTGGTACAAGTTCAACTTGGACTTCATCGGTTGTTTATAATTACTTTTATAGTTCAATATCATCACCAATTGTAGCTTTATCAAATTTTGTTTCAAGCGTTTCAATTGGAGTTCAATATCAGATGCCAGATGGTAAAGGTGGTTATGAGTATAAATATCATTACGATTCAAATGGTTATCGTATTAGTTTATATAGATCTAGTTATGGTTATTTTACTGAAACTAATTTGACAACATATTATTATCTAAGAAATAGTGCTGAAAAAGCATTGTTTTATGTGCAAGGATCAAGTCTTACATATACATATGTTGGTGTTTTTAGTGACACTCAAGAAACTGCGACCCCAATTAGCACGAGTACTTCATTTACTACTAAATTAACTAGTGATAATTATACATTTATAGTAAGGTTTAGAGCAACTAGGGTAAGTTTGACTTTTTCATCGTATTACATAAATGATTTTATTGAAGATTATTCTCCAGAAAAAAGGCTTGATTTGATGGAATTAGGCACAGAAGGCGGCTATTTATATTCGTATGATGCAGATATTTATGTTAACAATATCTATACTCAAGATACTATACCGGTTATTAACTCTAATCAAGATGAAACATTCTCAACTGAAGAACTAGAATATCGTCGTAGAATAAAATTAGAAATACACATAAATGATGGATATGAGTTTTTCGGAATATTTAGAAGAGATAAATTAGATTCTCTTAATAGCCTTTACTATTATGATAAAATTGATGACGGGATTAATTTTTATGCCTCGGTTAATTCTGGTAATACAATAGGTAATACATTAACTTATCAATTTAATATTGATAATTTACAGACAGGTCTTTTCGAAACTAATTATGTTTTAGTCTTTTTGCGTTATCAATATGAATTTGACTTAAGGGTCCGTAATGTTATACAAACAGGCAGTTCTTCGTCAACGACAAATCTTACAACTGAAGATGGTTATTATGGTTATGAAAATAGAGTTTATAATCGTCCAGATTCACAATTTGGTGCGGATTTTTCAAGTAATTTAAAGGAGTTAGATTTAGAGAAGTTAGTTATTGCAGAAGGCAATGATTTCTTTAATGGTGAATATTGTTATTATGTTGGATATGTTACTACCAATGAACCTGACATTGATAATCTATTTTTTTGGTGGGGTGGAGTAAGAAGTTTTGGCTTTGTCTATAATGAAGAATTTACAGATGCTAATGGAAATGGAATATATGATGAAAGTGAAACATTTATTGATTCAAATGGCAATAATAAATATGATACAGATTTACTAGTAGGTAGCGGAAAAAAGTTGCCGTCAGGAGTAAGTGGTAACGCACTTATGAGTTATAACAATGCCGCTGACAATGACGATAAAGAAATAACTCTTAATCTTCAAGATCTATTTGGCACCACAAAGACAGAAAGATTAAATATTACCACTGACACAGAAAGATTAAATATTACCACTGACAATAATGTCGAAATTACGATTAAAAAGTATGTTGTAGACACAGATTATAATTATTTACATAATGGTGAAGAAGGAAAGGACGACAAAGGGAATCCGATTACGATTACTGACGATGGAATAGATAACAGCGTTGGTGGTAAGTTTGTTACTTACACATATTACATTACTGACGTCTATGACTCTTCTATTGATACTGATAATAAATATCTTTTTGGACAAATTGGCGGTGAAACAAGAGTAAGTATAGGTGTTGATTATCCAGAAAATACGAATGAAAATGACGAATATTCAGAATCATCTGCCTATTATGTGGCGAAACTTTCAACTGTATATGTAACAGTAAAAAATGATAATGGAATTTTGACTTTTACTGAAGTGACGGAAAATACGGAAGGAGCGGTTAAAGTAAATAAACTTCAGTTTACATTATTCCTATTTTATGATTTCGATTTTGACGAATCAAGACCTTTGTCGAGTTCTTTTGATGAAACCAAAATGGGTCCTAAAGATATAGAAAAAGAGGGAGACAATTTCACAGGCGGAGACTTCTATTTAAATGAAATTTTCACAATAACAAAAACTCCTATTGAAGGTTATTATGCAAATGGTGGATATTACACGTTCCATAAAAATAGTAATGAAAGTAATAAGGAATTTACAGATGATGAACAAGTGACTAATATAAATAATTGTAAAAATGAAGATTTTGAAAAGCCAGTGTCTAGTTCTGAAGAGGGATCTGAAAGTGTAAATGCCTTGGCAGATACTTCTAACAATATTAAAAATCTCTATGAACTTGCAGATAGTAGTAATAATAAAACGATTATTTTAATCTCTTACTATTCTTTAGAAGTAGTGGAGTTAACAATAAATCTTTTAGGATTAGGTGAAACTTCTGGTGTAAGAAATTTGAAGTTTAGAATTTCTATTAATGGAAATGAGTTATATGATAATTTAACAGATACCCCTCTAACCAATCGAGAAGAATTTAGCAATTATACTATTAAATCTTATTCAATGGTGGAAATTGAAGTTTCACCATATGGTGCGATGGCTGGGGCTAATTCTAACAGTGTTTATAAATTTGGTGATATAAAATTGGATGGAGCGACTTTGTCAGAACTTCCTCAAACAACATTCCAGGTTATTAGTTCAAATAATAATGAAGATAAAGAAATTGTTAATTTGACTGTAAATTATGAGTTAGTTAAAAATGAAATTACAAATACTTTAAATCGCGAGGGCGGATATTATATTATAGATGAACTTAACGATTTGTATTATATGTTATACAATGTAATATATAATAACGCAACATATGCTGGTTACAAATTTAAGCAAACTTGCGATTTGAATTTTGTGGACAGTAAATTTTTGCCTATTGGCTATCAATATACACCATTTAAAGGAAGCTATGACGGTCAGTATTATTCAATTAAAAACTTGCCTATTGATGCTGGCAATTTATCTAATGTTGGGCTTTTTGGATATGTCGAGAATGCAACCATTAAAAACCTTAATTTTGTTGGAGGTTCCATTACAGGTTTTAACAATGTTGGTGTTATTGGATATGCAGAAAAATCCACAATAACAAGAGTAAATAATTATAGTTGTACTATAAATTATAGTGTCGATATAGTAACAAATCATATTTTTATTACGAACGAAGTTATGGAAACTCTATATGTCAATGCATTGACTAATAAATCTAATTTGAAAGAAGAAGATAAAGTGGTGGGTAAAGAGAAGTTAATTTACAATACCAATTTGTTGTTGTGTGTCAAAACTAATGACAGTTTTAATGGGTTCACGTTTAGTGTTGGTGGAACAGACTCATATGCATTTTCAACTGTAAATTCAGCATATAATGCTGGCGGACTTTTGGGAAATATAAATGATTCTACAGTTTCCGTTTCAAGTTCAAAGGGCACTGTTGAACAAGGGACTGATACAACTGAA
>CALVTF010000055.1 GCA_944360025.1 uncultured Clostridia bacterium | reverse complement strand
GTCGCAAATTTCTACTTTTAATAAACTTTGGGGAAATTTAGAAAAAGTAGAAATTTGCGACTTTGAGATCAAGCATTGTTATGGGACTATTCTTTTTGATATTTAAGACGCAAATTTCTATTTTTTTTATATTTAATAGAATTCATAGAGCAGAATGCACAATGATTATTGCAGCCGTTTATTGGAGATATTCTAACACGATCAAAGTGAGAAGCTGCTATATTTGATTTTAGTAAATCATGAGTTTTTTGATCAATGTTTTTAGCGATGCAAAGCCATGGTTCCCAAATTTTTATGGATTCTCTTATTCTTTTATGTTTAAGTATTAAATTATTTTGTTCTAATATAATTTTATATGAAGATTTGGATTTAATGCGACTTGTAACATAAAAATTGTTACCAAGTTCTATCATTAGGCCAGTAGTTGTTATATAATCGTCGTTATAAAATTTTTCTCCAAAATTTTTGTATAAATATTTTAAAGCTTTATTTTCAATATCAACCCCATTAGTCATAAGGTTAATTTTAATTTTTTGTAAATTTTTCATCCGTAAATTTCCTTTTTTAGTTAAAGTTTTTTGTTAAAAGATTTAATTGCTTATCAAATAATGATTTTTTTCCTTTTTTTAACAACAATTCATTCAGTTTTGCTGTTGAAGTTTGGAAGCGGGCGTTTATTTCCATAAAATATAAAGTGTTATTTGATAAAATAAAATCTATTCCAAGAACTCCTTGATATCCAATGTCAAGCAAGAATCTCTTCACAATCTTTTTTGCTTCTCTTCTAACAAGATTTTCAGTAGAATTGCTTAAATTAAATAAAGCGCCATCATAATTCATCTGATTGTTATCGGTTTTTATGATTTGTTGGGAAGGGGTAAAATATTCCACTTGACCATTTTGTATAAAAAGATGTATATTGATAGAAAAAAAATTTTTTTGTAAGACTGAAATACAGTATGTTGTAAAATGTTTTAATTTTTTTAATTGTTGTTTGTAATTGTTTTTTGTAAAGATATATGTATTAGCTCCAGCGAAACCAAATTTTTCTTGCAGAACAAAATCACAGTTTTCTGTTTTCCAGTGATTGAGTAGATAATTTTTTACTTTTCTTTTTCCATGAATATAATCATAATATAAAATATTTGTAATGTTTTTTAACTTTTTTCTGATTTCAAATTTATTGTTAAGTAAATTATAAATTTGATATTTATTAGCACTTAAAATGTGGTATTTTCGCAAATTAAAATGTTTTAAATTGTGTTCATTATAGCGAATAAAATATGCATTTTTGTTCTTTTTGATTATCTTTTTTATGCATTTAATATAAAACCTGTCTATCTTATCTAAATCTGCAATATTATTGTAGTCCACAGATTTGTTAGGATAAACATCTTTAAAACAAATATTGTCTTTCGTATTAAAATTCCTTTCAACAGTTATTGAACCAAAAAAATTATTTTGAGTTTGTAAAATGTTATCGTTAATACCAATAAAATATATGTCCATAATTTTTCCTTGCTATTCCTATCCTTATAAAGTTTATTATACATTAATTTTAATACAATGCAAAATAATTTAATTAAAATATAGATAATAATTTGCCTATAAAAATTTTTTATTAATGTTATATAAAATATTTTTACTTAATAGAATACAATATGAAAATTTTTACAATAAAAAAGCACACAATGTGTGTTCTTTTGGTGGGTGTAATTTTGATTTGCTCTATTGTTGGTGTTTGCTATGCTGTAAAGGCGACAACTTCGCCGAAGGCGTTATACACCATTGTGATTGACGCCGGACACGGCGGGCATGATGGGGGAGCGGTGGGAAGGACGACGGAGGTAACGGAAAGTTATCTTAATCTTCAGTTTGCGTTGAAACTTAAAAGTATTTGTGAAGAGTATGGCTTTAATGTTGTTTTGACAAGAAAGGATATGAACGGTCTATATTCCGCTTTTGCCACGAATAAAAAACGTAGCGAAATGGAAAAACGTATGGAAATTATTGAAGATGCAAACCCTGACTTGGTGGTGAGTATTCATATGAATAGTTTTTCTAATACGAGTGCTAGAGGTGCGCAGGTTTTTTATGCTGAGACTCATCCAGAATATGAAGAATTTGCTCAAAAGGTTCAAGATGCTTTGAATGCGAAAATAGACAATGCTAAGAAAACGGCAAAGTCGAGCGATTTTTATGTTATCAACACCACTCCAATACCAAGCATATTGGTGGAGTGTGGATTTCTTTCCAACCCAGAAGAAGAGGCATTATTGGTGAGTGAAGAGTATCAAAAAGATTTTTGCTATGTACTTTTTTATGGTATATTATCTTATTTTTCGGCGCGATAAATTTTCAAGATATATTTTTAATTTATGGAAGAAGGCAACGCCTTATTTTTGCAAAATAAAATTTAACTTTCCAACTTTCATCTTTAATATTTAAAATAAGGCAACGCATTTTGACAAAAATTCACTTTTTTTCTTAAAAAAATGCAAATTTTTCTTATAATTTTTATGTTTTTTAATTTTACAATTTTTTAGAGGTTGTAAATGAAAAAAATAAATATAAATTATACTTTGAATTTGCTAATAAAGTTTGTGCTATATGTTTTTCTTTTTTATGTCCTTTTTAATGCAAATATCAACATGGTGTTGTCACCTTTTGCTTTTGGTATGTTGTTTGCACTTACTTGGGCAAATCAAAAGGTGTATTTGCTTGCACCGGCATATTTAATAGCTGGGCTTTTAGAGACTTTCTCGCTTGAGAATGCTATCTCGCTTTTATGCACTTTATTTGTTTTAATCGTGCCATACTTTATTCATATTTTATGCAAAAAGAATATGAAAAAATGGGAATTTGGAGTTTTTGCAGTTTTAAGTCAAACGGCGCAAGTTGTGTTTGAAATTTTGTCTGGATTTTCTCCTATTCTTTCTGTCGTAAATATTGTTTTAGGCACTTTGTTTATGTATTCATCTATTGTTATTTTCGAGGCACTTATCATTCGAGGCTTTTCCAACAAACTTACAAGTTTGGAACTTGTTTCGCTTTTTACAATAGTTTTAAGTTTGAGTGCTGGACTTGTAAATATCAATATCCATGATTTCTCTTTTTTAAAACTTTTTGTAAGTTTTCTTGTGCTTGTTTTTGCCTACTGCTCGACACCAATTCTTACGCTGCTTGTAGCAATAATTGGCGGGCTTGGTGCACTACTTTCTACAAATAATCCTATGTATGTCACACCTTTTGTTTTGTGGGCACTTTCAGCACTTATTTTCAAAAATCATCACAAGATTTTTAGTATTATTGGCGTTTTATGTGTGGAAATTTTAGCAGGATTTTATTTCAACCTTTATTCGAGTTTTGGAATAATTAAAATTTTGTCTCTTATTCTTTCCTCTCTCATCTTTTTACTTATACCTAAAAAGGTTTTAAATGAAGTTGCGGTTATTTTTAACCTTTCAAAAGATAGGTTGGCAATGAAGAATGTGGTAAATAGAAATAGAGAACTTCTCCATAAGCGACTTGGAAATCTCGCTGAAGTGTTTAACGAGATGAACATAATCTATCGCAATATGCTTAAGAAAAATATGTCGAAAGAAGAGGTTGCAAAAATTTTAAATGAAGAAATATGCGATAAAATTTGTTCCTATTGTCCAGAGAGAAATCATTGCCACAGGACTTTTGCTGAAGATACGAAAAAAGTGTTTGATGAACTTATCAATGTGGCTTTTGAGCGAGGTAAAGTCACCCTTTTAGATATTCCATCCTATCTAACTTCAAGGTGCAAGCAGACAAGTGCTATTCTTGGAAGTGTCAATGCTCTCACAAGTCAATACAAAAAATATTTGACAATGATGAGTGATGTGGACACAAGTAAAATTTTAATTGCCGACCAACTTCTCGGTATATCTAAGGTGATAGGGTCACTTTCAAAAGAGGTGGAAACCAATATTTCATTTGATACAGTTAGGGAAAGTAAAATTCTGGATGAACTCACATATCACAACATTGTCTGCATTGACGCCGTGGTGTATGAGAAGGATATTCACACAGAGATTGCCTCTCTTGTGGTTCGTAACGAAGATAGTGCACGCCTTCGAATTGAGGACTGTGTGGGAAAAGTTTGTGGGCAAAAAATGGCATTGTTTGAAAGTTTTCCAAGCACAAGACCAAACTATACCGTTCTTAATCTCCGAACAGCACCGAGATTTGACTGCATTTTTGGCATAGCACAAAAAACGAAGGAAAATTCCAAAGTGAGCGGAGACACTTATTCGCTCATTCGACTTGACGGAGACAGAATTTTGTTTGCGATAAGTGACGGAATGGGAAGCGGTGAAAAAGCAGAAAATGTTAGTGAACTTTCTATATCTTTAATTGAAAATTTCTATAAGGCTGGATTTGATAATGATATAATTTTATCCACAGTCAATAAACTTTTGAATTTGCACAAGGAAGATATTTTTTCGGCTTTAGATATTGGTGTTGTCGATCTACGTAATGGTATTGTTGATTTTATAAAAATGGCAAGTCCTGTCACACATATTTTGAATGAGGACGGCGTCAAGGTGATAAATTCCTCCTCTCTTCCAATGGGAATTGTGAGTGATATAAGTCCTATTGTAAAAAAAGAGGTTATAAATGCCAATGACTATATCATTATGATTTCGGATGGCATAAGTGACAGTTTCGAAAGTGATGAAGAGTTAAAAAATGAAATTAAAGATTTGAAAATAAAAAATCCTCAAGAGCTTGCAGATGCTCTTTTAAATCGAGCTTTATCTAAAAATAACGGCTATGCTGTTGATGATTTAACGGTTCTTGTTATAAAGGTTTTTGAAAGTTAAAATTTTTGATTTTTAAAAAAAGTTTAAAAATTGCTTCAAAAAGCAAAATTTTTCCTAAAAAGTATTGTTTTTTCCATGATTTTAATGTATACTTATTATATATGAACATTTGAGGATAAAATTATGGAAGAAATTTTGGATTTTATTAAAGAAAATAAATTAATAAAAAAAGGTGAAGTGATTGGCGTTGGTGTTAGCGGTGGTGTTGACTCAATGTGCCTACTTCATTTTTTAAATGCCAACAAAGAGAAACTTGATATTGACGTTGTTGGTATTCATATTAATCACGGCATTAGAGAAGAAAGTTATGATGAGGCGAGATTTGTTTTAGAAAAATGTAAAGAAATGGGAGTTAGAGTTTATAAGTTCACGATCGACTCTCCAAAAATTGCTAAAGACAAAAAATTGAGCGTGGAAACAGCAGCAAGAGAAGGTAGATATGGTGTTTTTGAAGCACTAATAAAAAAAGATATCGTTGACAAAATCGCACTTGCTCATCATCAAAGTGACCAGGCAGAAACAATTTTGATGCATATCTTTCGTGGTGCAGGCGTGGCTGGGGCAAAAGGTATGGAGCCAATTCGTGACGGAATTTATATTCGTCCTATGCTCCAAACTTCCAAAAAAGATATTTTAGAATATGCTTCTTTAAATGATATTGAATATATTGAAGATAACAGCAACACTGACAACACATACAACCGTAATTTCATTCGAAATGTAATTATGAAGGAAGTATTAAAACGCTATCCAAACGCAGTTGAAGCAATCAATAATTTTTCAAAATCAGTTTGTGAAGATGATGATTATATCAATCAAAATCTTGATTTAAACAACTTGATTATTGACGAAAAATCTGTGCAACTTCCTTGCAGTATTTTCAAACTTCACAGTGCGGTTTACTCAAGACTTATATTTAAAGCACTAGAGGCAATCAATGTAAAGAAAGATATTGAAAGAAAACACATTGAAATGATTAAGGATCTTGCACTCAACCTTGACAACGGTAAAAAAATTAAACTTCCGCTTGACGTGACAGTTTCCAAAGAATATGGATTCTTAACTTTCCAAAATGTTTATGTTGAAAAGCCAACTTTAAGAAAACCAAATAAGTGTATGACTTTCAATGTGGAAGGCTTTGGAACGGTGACGGTCAAACGTGTTAAACTTGATGCAGTACTTGAAAACGGACTTTATTTTGACTATCGAAAAGTGCCAAAGGATGCAGTATGGCGTTTTAGAGAAGAAGGCGACGTTTTTGAAAAATTTGGCGGTGGAACAAAGAAATTAAAGTCATATTTCATTGATAGAAAAGTTCCTGTAAGAAAAAGAGATATAATTCCGGTGCTTGCAAGTGGAAACGAAGTTTATGTCATTGCAGGAATGGCAATTTCTGAAAAAGTCAGAGTGGAAAATGTTCCAACATGTTATTGCGTCAAAGTGGAAAACTAATAATTGATTTTGAGATACAATTGTTATGTATAAAAAAGCATATCTTTTGATATGCTTTTTATTTTTAAGAAAAAACAAATGAAATTTTAAATTATTTGCAATTTTTTCATTATTTAACATTATAATTTAAAAATACTAAAATTTCATTCAATTGTTGGAATTTCAATGCTATATGCAGTTCTAAAGTTGTCACGTGTGAAATATTTATATTTATTGCACGCATTTTCAAAAAGGATATAAAGTCTGCCGTCTTTAATTGCCATTTCTTCGCTCATACATGGAGCCTTGATTGTTTTTGCTGGGGTGTCTAAAATGTAAGTGTCAACTTCTTCATCCACGCCTTCAAAAGTCATCTTTTCAGGATTTACGCCTAAAATATTTTCAAATACATAAATATTTGAACTTGGAAGTGAGTATGACGTTGAAAGAATAATTGTATTATTTATTATTACCATTCCTTGAACAAGAGATGGAGTGGATATTGCATAGGTTGGATTTAAGTTAACAAGTCCATAATTTTCATTATTATTAATTTCATAGGCGAAAGTAACTGCTCTATTAATGCCATTTTCAGTTTCAATAATGTGACTTTCTGAAGTGTCATAGTTGCCATCTCTATGGAATTCACCGACAAAAAGTTTGTTATCAAAAATAGTTAAAAAGTCGGCGCCATTTGGAGCAGAAAAATATGAGTCCGCCACAATTTGCCCGCCATTTTCTACGCTTGCGATTTTTGTATAATCAAAATAATACACCATTCCTTCGCCAGAGAACCAAACACCATTTCCGTTGGTTTTTAGACCTCCGCAATGTCCTATGTAGTCGACCACATTTCCTTCTTCATTTTCGTATGCCAGAGAAAAATATTTCTCTGTTTCGTTTGTTTCTCCGTCAACAATATAAACTCTTGAGGCTTTTCCGTCACTCATATAACCGCCAACAAGAAAGATATTGTCTTTGGCATAATAATCCATTCCTTGTGGGACAAGATTATCTTCAAGCC
>CALVTF010000054.1 GCA_944360025.1 uncultured Clostridia bacterium | reverse complement strand
TCCTCTTCCACTAATGTGATTTTGAATTTTCTTCGCCGGGCTAAGCCCTTCCCCGAATAAAATCCAAAATTGATTTGAGATTTCTCTCTGTGGATTTTGGTTGTGATTTCTTTGGGTTATCACAATTATTTAAAAAGTGCTATTAGCACCTGCATTTACACTAATGCTTATTATTTAATCCTTGCTCGATAACTTACATTGACTTTATTTTACTTACGTAAAAGTTGTTTAAGTTCAACTATTTAATTGTCATTGTTCGCGCCGCTCCTAGTTGAGCGACATTCATATTCTACACTATTCGCCTACCTTTTGTCAACACTTTTTCAAAAATTTTTTAACTTTTTGCAACTTTTTTTTGCGTTTTCCGCCCTTTTACCTAATTTTCTCTTTAACACTACCCCTTGCGTTTATGACAATTAATTTGAAATGACCTTTAGTGTCCTTAAACTTTCTCCACTTTTAAATAATATTTCAAATTCTCCATATTCTAATGCTGTTAATTTATATGAATTTACAACGCTAAATATTTCTTCAATTTTAATTTTATTAGGTATAATTATTTCAAAATCTTTGTTAGATACAATTTCTATTATAGTAGGGACATTAACAGTTACACTAATCTCATCCACCTCTTCCATCATAAACTTGAAAGTAATTTTAAATTCCTCATCTGTATCTTGTCCATTATCATTATTTCCATCATTTGCATTAACAATAACTTGAACAGATTTTGAAATAAAAATGTTACCATATTCTGCGCTAATAGTTAATTTTGTCTCGCCCTCACTCAAGCCAAAAACATATTCATTTTCCAAAACAGCAATTTGATTGTTATCTATTTTAAATGAACAAAAAGCATTTGGATTACTGACTTCATACTTAACTTCCACTTTTTCACCAACATTAAGTTCTATATTCTCTGCATTTAATTCAAGATTTTCATTATCGTTTGGCAAACTTAACAAAATACCAACAACAATCACAACAAATATTGGTACAAAAATAAAATATCTCCAAATTCTCTTAATAAAATTTTTCATTTGTAACTAATCCAGCAAAAATTATATCACAATTTAAATCAAATTGAAAATAAATTTGTAAATTTTCATCAATAAACAAAATTTGACGTCTTTTTGACGCAAAATTATTTTTAATAAAAAATTAAATTCTTATTATAACTATCAATATAAAATCGTCGAAAAATCGCTAATGAAGCGCGAATTGCATTTGGTCGCAAAGTGGCGAAAACAAATGTAAGAGCGCAGCTTTTCGCTTAAAAAAAGCGAAAACAAGCAAAAATGCCGTTTTCGCCACTGGTGGGAGTTATAGGACTCGAACCTATGACCCTCTGCTTGTAAGGCAGGTACTCTACCAACTGAGCTAAACTCCCTCAATGCCCTTTAAGAATATCATACTTAAAAGGCATTTGTCAACTAAATTTTATAAATTATTTAAATTTCTTCAAAACATAATGTAATGTTTTCAATATTTAATGTGCCTGCTGAAGGAACTTCATCCATATTTTCTACAAGCAATTCTACAAAATCATAAATTGTCATATTAAGATTTGGAACATTAATTTTTTCACCATTAATTGTAACCTCAAAATAAGTTGGAGTAATTGGTGTTGTTCTAGCCTCATCTAAATAATATGTTGTTTCTGCAGAAAAGTCAAAGTCATAGAATAAACCTACTGCTGTATCTTCTGAAGTACCATTATTAGAACCACTATACAAACAATCTGTCAAATTATAATTATTGATGGTATCTACATAGTAAGTTTCACGATATGCTGCTAAATCATTCCCATTGCTTTGATAAACAAGTCCTATTCCACTTGAGAATTCTAAACTATCAACTGAAAGCGAAGTAAATTTAGGAGCCATAATCCCTGAAATATCAACTGTTGTTAAATTGTTTTCTTTAATATAAGTCAAAAGATTATCACTTGTTGAAAATTCTTCACCATTAACTTGAACTCCAACAAATTTCCATGAAAGAGGATATAATTCATGTTTCCAATTTGCTTCTGCAAATAAATCAACAAAAATTGTATCTTGGTTTTCAACATTTAAAACGAAAGTACTGTTCCCGCTATATGTTATATTTTCAGACGAAAGAACATTAATAGTTCTATTAATAAGTTCTTTTTTCAAGGTGATTGTAATAGGTTGTGGAACACCTTCAACTGAAACAAACATATCACTTGTAAGTTCTGTTACGACTTTTTGATTCTCATCTTCACCGATAACCCAAGAAAGTGTGTAACCTTCATATCTATCTTGATAAGTGTCAGCACTAACAAAACTTTCAGCATTGTATCTAGCAATATCTTCGTCACTAATATATACTAATGTGTTAGAAGTAAGAGGTGCTCCTGTTTCATCAACATAGTTAATTGTATAGGTATACGTATCTTTATCACCCCAAACAGCATTCAAAACAACTTCTCTTGTTTCGGTTGGGAAATTAGCACGAGTATATAATGTTTCATCTCCCTCAATTTCCCATCCCATAAAGAGATAGTTTTCAGTGTTTTCAAGTTTTGGAAGTTCTTGATTATATTCAAAAGTATAATCAGTAATTCCATCATCTGGAATAGGATCTGTTAAAACAGGGCTTTCTACAATTTCGCCTGGATTTTCTGGATCAGTCGGTTCTGTTGGTTCTTCTGGAACATAATCAGGATCAGAATAACTAAAATCTACATTGTAAACAATAACATTGAACACTGCTGTTAAATTTTCATAATCTGCAGTTTTTGCAGTCAATGTTGCATTATTTGTAATATAATGTATTTCTTCGCCTAAACTAAGCGCCTTTGTGTAATCTTCATAAGTCCCATTATACCAACCAACAAAATCATAGCCTGTTGACTCATGAGATATAGAAATATCTTCAACATGGCAATTTGTGATTGTATAGAGTCTATATTGCACTTCCTCTGTATTTTCTGTAATTGATCTAGCGTCAGTTGTTAAAGTTGGTGTTGCAGTATCACCATATTGACGGCCAGCATTATCAATGTAAACAGCAACATCAAAACTAGCATTCCTAGAATAATAAACAGCAAGAACAGTGCCAGCAATAAACATAGGAATACAAACAACTAAGGCACAAATAAGTAAAACTTTTGCTAATTTATTGGACATATTAACCTCCTCGATTTGAGATTATTATACCACAAACTTTTTCTTATTTCAATACCCTTTGCAAAATTTTATAAAAAAACTTAAAATTTTTTTTGACTAACAGTCAATTTTTAACAATCCATAAGCATTTTATCCGCAATAAGGGCAATAAGTTCCCCGTTAGTTGGCTTCTCATTTCTATTATATATCTTTAAACCAAAAATATTATTGATATTTTCAATTTTACCTCTGTTCCAAGCGACTTCAATAGCGTGTCGCATACCTCTTTCCACTTTGCTAGAACTCGTTTCAAAACGTTCTGCAATAGTTGGATATAATTTTTTAGTTATAGAACTAATAATTTCCGGCTCTTCCACTGCAAGTTTTACTGCCTCACGTAAGAATTGATAACCTTTAATATGTGCCGGTATACCAATGCTAATAAATATATTTGAAATTTTTTCATCAAGTTGACGATTATCTTGAATGTTGGCATTTGGTGATAAAATCTCATTAATTCTATTTTCTAAATTTTCCGGATTAATAGGTTTAATCATGAAATAACTAGCCCCCATTTGAAGCGCCTTAGAAACAAAACCACTGTGTGAAAGATTGGAAACAAATATAACCTTTGGTGTTTGCTCTTTCAAAATTTTAATTTTTTCAAAAACAGCAAAGCCATCAAGTTTAGAAAGCATAACTTCCATAACCAAAACATCTGGTTTCAATTTAACCACTTCGTTTACCACAACCTCACCATCTGATGAAGAACCTACCACTTCAAATTTGTCGTTTTGAGAGAAATAATTAACTAATTCTTGATTTTCACTATCAGCAATATAAATTCTTTTCATTTTAATCTCCTTAAATTAATATTCGCGAGCCTTTTGCAGAAGGCTCTCGATATGTCCTGCAAAACAATATTAAGATAACATAATTATTTCCAAAAAACATAATAGAAAAAATAATTAAATTGTCTATAATTTATTTAATCTGTCGAAATTTGGAAGATAAAAAATATAAATCTAGAAATTAAAAGAAATTTCAAAGACGTTGTCTGATTTTTGATTATTAGGATTATTTTTGATTTTTTTGTAAACTTACACAAGGTTAGAAAATATTATAAACATTAACTATTTAAAAATTATAAATAAAAAGCAGCCTTAAAAGACTGCTTTTTATTTTAAATTTACTTATGCACGATAAACATAACTTGAATGTCTTTCCTCGAAGTTGGTCGTTCCAATAAGTTCGTAAACACCGTTGTTGATATTAACTCTATAAAGATAGTAACCAGCATCAGTTTCTGTTATTGCAGTTGCACTATCACTTTCATCTTCATTAACTTCAATTCCTGCGGCTTCTTTTTCCGAATTGATTAATTCTTGTTCCTCATCAGAAAGTTCTTCAAGTTGAGCATAATAATAAATATATCCACTGTCATAACTAAAAAGGTCTGCCGAAGTTGTTATTGAAGTCATCGTAACAATATTTCTTGCTTCTATCGTAATATTCTCGTTTCGATTGGTTTGAGTTATCTTCGTTAGGTCAACTTCGTAAATGTTTGTCGAGGTATAAACATATGCATTTTTATCATCAACAAACATAATAGTATAATCAGTAATTGCCGTTCCGCTTTCATCGTTAATAGTTAAAGTTCCGCTTCCACCTCTAGTGTTCTTAAAACTTTTACCATTTGTACCATCAAAAATTATAGTATCGTAAACTCCATTCACAATATCTATATTGCTTGCAGAAGTGGTAAATAGGTTGTGTTCAGTGTCAACCAAAATAATTTCATCTCTTGAAGTAACATTACTTACATCATTGAAATAAACGAAAGTTTGAGAATTTTGGTTTTGATTTGAGTAAACAATAATGTCGTTTTGACGATACAAGAAAGTCACAGTGCCATTATTTTTCCCATAAACTGTTTGTCTAGACTCCGCGTCATTAACATTAATTTGATAAATTGTGGAATTTTCGTTTTCATCAGTTGCAACATAGTAAATTTTACCATTCCAATCACTTGATTGTTCTTTTAAAGAAGTATTGCTGGTCTCTGGGATTGCTGCACTTGTCACGCCTTCTGCTAAAACTGTGGCTGAACCCCCACCATTTCCATTAAGCCTTACAGAAACAAGATTTTGTCCAGCAAGAGCAACCACATAATAACTTCCATCATAATTTAAAACTTCAATTTGTGAAACTGCTGATTCAAAACCATAAACCTCTTTAAGGTTATCACCATTAAGTCTTGATGAAGTCAAAACAGGATAAGAAAATTGTTGGCTTGTTGAATCATTGTCTCCATATCTATGTTCGTCTGGCTTTAAAAAGTAGATATAGTCACCAATAACAAACATAAATTGATAATTTGTTGCAATTGCCTCACCGTTGACTTTTTCATTCCCTATAGGTGTAAAGTTGTTTCCCTTAGCATTTCTTGTGCTATTAAAATTGTAACGAGCAAGATAAGAAACATTTTTTGCTGAATTAAGTTCGGACATGCT
The DNA here is from genome assembly GCA_944360025.1 of uncultured Clostridia bacterium. GTDB lineage: Bacteria > Bacillota > Clostridia > Christensenellales > UBA1242 > Caccovivens. Next base: position 1,706 of record CALVTF010000054.1, on the reverse strand, counting down.
TGTGTAAGAAGAAATATCGGTAAACGCATTGCCATAATAAAGATAATTGCTGACCATTACCCCAGCATTTCCATTGTAAATTAATTCTGTATTTTCATTTTTAATATTTGGCACAGTTGCACAACCTGTTAAAATAAACCCTAAGGTCAAAAAACAACAAATAGCCATTAAGAATTTTTTCATAGACACTCCAAGTTGTAAAAATTGTAAACTTCAAAAGAGAGATTTCTCTATTTGCATATTTTACAATAATATTGTTATCTTTGTCAATAATATTTAGATAATTTCAAAACGATTAAATAAGTCATTTTGCGACAAATTTATCCAAAAATTGTTATAAGTTTGTTTTGAACAATATCACAAGAGGTTAAAAAGTAAGTAACTCCATTCTTTTTAAGCACCAAATTTTGACGGCAATAGGCATGAATATGGCCATACACAACAGCATCAACTTTAAATTCTTCCATAAGTGTTGTCACTTCATTATCCTCTTCTTTAAAAGTATATGGCGGATAATGAAGCATACAAATAATTTTTTCCTCATGTTCTTGAAGTTTTTTTGCTTCTTCTAAAGTCATACGGAGCCTTATTAGTTCACGTTTGAAGATTTTGTCATCTTCTTCAGTGAATTTTTTGTTATCATATGGCAAATTCCAAAGCCTCGTCCCACATACAATAAAATTGCCGAATTTTAAGGCATCGTTTTGAATGGCATAAAAGTTTTCTGGTAAAATTTTTCTAACCGCACTTATGCTTTTCCACCAATAATCATGATTGCCACGAATTATAATTTTTTTTCCAGGCAAATTCTTTAACATTTCAAAATCGGCAACACTTTCCTCAAGTTTCATCGCCCAACTAAAATCACCAGCAAGAAGGACCAAATCTTCTTCTCCGACTTTTTCTTTCCAATCAGCAAAAATTTTGTCCACATAGTTATCCCACGCTGGGCCAAAAATATCCATAGGCTTAGGATTGTTTAGAGATAGGTGTAAATCACTTATCGCAAAAACTTTCATGCCATTTCCTTTAAAACTTCTTGAACAAGACGCATGTCAACTTGTCCGTTAAAATTTGCTTTAAAATGTTTCATCACAATAGGAATAGATTTATCGGATAGTTTCTCTATTTCTGCTTTTATCTCTTCGCGTGTCAACATTTTTGGAAGATAAGTTTTGGCAATTTCAAGTTGTTTTTCAATATGAGCCACCTCTTCTAAATTGCCTGCTTTTTGGTAATTATCTTTTTCATCACCTAGTTCTTTAATCATTTTTTGAATAATATTAGAAACGTCAGCATCAGTAATTTCTTGTCCTTTCTCTCTTTTGTTTATTTTTTCTAACATTATTTTGTTCATTAAAACGCTATAAAAAGCACGCGCTACGGTGTCCTTGTTCTTCATAGCTTCAACATTTGCTTTTTTTATTTGTTCTTCAATCATACAAAACTCCTTTTAAAGATAAAAAATACATATATTAAAATACATATTTACAAAACATAATCATTTTACAACATAAAAAAAGAAAAAGCAAGCAAATAAAAACCTTACAATAATTTTAATTAAAAAAGTTTAGAAAAATAATTGACAAATAAAGGGATTTATTGTATAATAAACTCGCTTTATAAATTTATGGTGATGTAGCTCAGCTGGTTAGAGCGTATGGTTCATACCCATAAGGTCGGTGGTTCGAGCCCACCTATCACCA
>CALVTF010000053.1 GCA_944360025.1 uncultured Clostridia bacterium | reverse complement strand
CTCTCTGTTCAACGTTACGAGAAAGTTGAGATAAAAGAATAATTGGAACATTCAAATCTTTAGCAGCCACTTTAAGCATTCTGGTAAGGTCGCTTACTTCTTGCGTTCTGTTCTCTCTTTTCCCATCCTTTCTTGAGGTCATAAGTTGAAGATAGTCGATAACAATAAGGTCAAGCCCTTCAGTCATTTTGAGTTTTCGACATTTAGAAATTATATCAAGAGGTGTTACTGTGGAATTGTCATCGATAAAGAGTGAACTTTGTGCAAGTTTTTTCTCTGCCGTCCAAATTCTCTTCCATTCTTCTTGGTCCATTGTACCACGAAGTATGTGTGTTAAATTTACTTTAGCAAGAGAAGCAAGTGCACGTTGCACAAGTTGACTTCTACTCATTTCTAACGCAAATATTGCTACTTTCTTTCCTTCATTAAGAGCGACATTTAAAGCGATATTCATAGCAAAAGAAGTTTTACCAACACCAGGACGTGCTGCAAGTAAAATTAAATCACTTTTGTTTAAACCATTTGTAATAGCATCCAAATCTCTAAAGCCCGATGGAATCCCTCGCATTTTTCCTTGATTTTCAGCAATTTCGCTTATCTCTTTCAAAACGTCTGTTAAAACACCACCCGGTTTTCCGACGAGTTCAAGTCCAGATGAAGCATCTTTTTGTGACAAGTCGAAAATTATTTTTTCCGCATTTTGCATGGCACTTTGTTCGTCTGCATTTTGAAAAGCATCCTCAATTATCTTTTGTCCACCTCTTATCAAATTTCTTCTGACTGAATTAGCCGTCACAATATCACAATAGTGCTTAAAGTTAGCGGCGGATGGCACAACGTTTGTGAGATATGTTATGTAGTCAATTCCGCCCACACTTTCAAGTTTTTTCTCCACTTCAAGTTCGCTCGTAAGTGTCACAAAGTCAACAGGAATACTTTTAGAGAAAATGTTTTGCATTGCTTTAAAAATATTGCGATGAGCCTCAGAGTAAAAATCTTCGTCGGAAAGCGAAGATAAAATATCGGTTTGAGCCTCTTGGTCAATAAGTACCGAGCCTAAAACTGCTTGTTCTGCTTCCAAATTGTTAGGTAAAATTTTGTATTCTGCCATAATAAACCTCTTTTAATCTGCGAATGGGTCTTTCTTGCCACTTTCTTTAAGTTTTTTCTCTTTACGTTTATCAAGTGCACTGCAAGTCACCATAAAAAGTCCAAAAAGAAGGAAAAGAACGCAAACTGTGATAACAATATTCCACGCCATTGAAAGTCCAGCATACATAAGCCCAAAACTTAAAAAACAAATAGGTATCAAAACAATTAGGCAAAACAAACCTAATCTTTTCAACCTTTGTTTTAAAATCATTCTTTCTGAAACTTTCATCTTCTTCCTTAATTTAAATAAAGTATACCAATAAAATCAAATTTTGTCAATTAATGAAGGAGTTATTTTCTCAAATTGCTTAATTATAAAAGAAGTAAAACCTTAAAATAAGATTTTACTTCTTTTTTATTTCATTAAATTTCGCCTCTAAGCATTTTTCCTCGTTCTCTTAGACGCATATTGTGGTCAAGAATAATTTTTCTAATTCTAATTGATTTTGGAGTTACTTCCAAATATTCATCATCAGCCAAAAATTCAATACAGTCTTCAAGACTCATAATTCTCGGTGGAGTGAGTCTTAAGGCATCGTCAGAGCCTGATGCTCTCATATTTGACAAATGTTTACGCTTGCAAACATTGACAACAATATCGCCACCTTTTGGATTAATACCAACAACCATTCCCGCATACACAGGAGTCCCCGGTCCAATAAAAAGTTCGCCACGTTCTTGTGCGTTATAGAGACCATACACAATAGCTTCTCCGTCTTCATGAGCAATTAAAGCACCATAATCACGGCGATTGATTTCACCTTTATATGGTTCATAATCATGGAAAACCGAACTTAAAATTCCCTCGCCTCGAGTATCAGTCAAAAACTCACTTTTGAAACCAAAAAGTCCACGAGACGGAATCAAAAATTCCATACGCATACGGCTTCCATGAGGTGTCATACTTTGAAGGTCACCTTTTCTTACTCCCATCTTGTTCATAACTGTTCCCACACAGTCCTCTGGAACGTCAAGATATAATAGGTCAATAGGTTCGCATTTTACACCGTTAATTTCTTTGATTAAAACTTTTGGTTGAGAAACTTGGAATTCATAACCATCACGACGCATATTTTCAATAAGAATAGAAAGGTGCATTTCGCCACGGCCACAAACCTTAAATTTTTCTGCAGTATCGCCATCTGTTACTCTAAGTGACAAATCTTTGACTGCTTCTTTATAAAGTCTATCTCTAAGATGACGAGAAGTAACAAATTTTCCTTCTCTTCCAGCAAAAGGACTGTCATTTACCATAAAAGTCATTTCCACTGAAGGTTCAGCAATCTTGACAAATTCAATAGGTTCAACCGCTGTTTCATCGCAAATTGTGTCGCCGATTGTCACATCAGTAAGCCCTGCAACGCAAACAATTTCACCAACTGTTGCTTTTTCGACATTCACACGCTTTAAGCCTTGGTAAACAAAAAGGCTGACAATTTTTGACTTAACTTTTTTTGTCTCGTCATGGTAATTGCATACCACTACGTTTTGACCAACTCGAATTTCTCCCCTTTCCACTTTTCCGACTGCAAGTTTTCCGACATAGTCATTGTGCTCAGCAGAAGAAACAAGCATTTTAAGTCCTGCTTTTTCATCGCCACTTGGTGCTGGAATATAGTTTATGATTGTTTCAAAAAGTGGTTTTAAATCTGTGCCCTTTTTGTTTTCATCAGTAGAGGCAATTCCTTCTCTTGCAGACGCAAAAACAAATGGAGAATTGAGTTGTTCTTCATTTGCATCAAGTTCAAGGAAAAGTTCCAAAACTTCGTCAACAACTTCCTTGATACGTGCATCTGGTCGATCAATTTTGTTGACAACAACAATGACTTTAAGCCCAAGAGCAAGGGCCTTTTCAAGCACAAAACGAGTTTGAGGCATAGGTCCCTCATAGGCATCAACAACAAGCAAAACTCCATCCACCATTTTCAAAACTCTCTCAACTTCACCGCCAAAATCAGCATGTCCCGGAGTGTCGACAACATTGATTTTAACGCCATTATAAAGACAAGAGGCATTTTTACTTAAAATTGTGATACCTCTTTCTCTTTCAAGTGCGTTGCTATCCATAACTCTATCTTCCACCACTTGATTATCTCTAAAAACATTCCCTTGTTTAAGCATTTCATTAACAAGAGAAGTCTTGCCGTGGTCAACGTGTGCAATGATTGCCACATTTCTAATCTTTGTATTTTCCATAATCTACCTCGTAAGTTAAATGAACTATGTTCAAAATCTCGTTTTTCAGACGACAAAAAAAGTCAGAACTTGACTTCTTTTATATTTTAACACTATTTTCAAAATTTTACAAGATATTTAAGGAAAAATATCAAAATAATTCTATAAAAGTTGATTTAAGCCTGCAAACTTTTATTTTTTGTTTTTAATTTTAACATAAAATAAAGCAAAAATAGTTCCTACTATGGTAAAAATTAACGCAAAGAAATACCACCAGCCACGATTAATACTTTGTGTCCAAAAGATGATTTTACCATTTTCTGCAATATCTTCCTTTGTTTTTTCAAAAGTGTTGTAATATAACTCACCATTTTGAGTCATATTTTCACTGTAAATTTGTTTTGAAGAAGAAATGATTTGGTATATATAAGTGGTATTTCCAAAAACTTGTTTTAAGTAATCTTCTTTTTGAACGTCAATAGAAAAAGTTTCTGCCCATGATGACAATGTCACATTGTAAAGCAAATCGAAAGTTTCCACCACACTTCCCGAAAAAGGGAAAGTTACCTCATAGAAAGTTTTTACCACAAAAAAACCACTTTGCTCTTTTTTCGTATCACTATCTCCTTGTGTATTATCTTCGCTATTAAAAAATTGATTGTAAGCCGTCAAATTTTGAAAAGTAATTTCAAATCCAATAGCATCATAATTCGTGTAATATTTAACTTCGCTTATTTCCGCTCCTTCAATATTTTCCGCTTTGCTCTTATATGACTCTTGAAGTAAATCAATCCTACTTTTCAGAAAAAACTTAAAGCCTTCAATTTCCATACTTCCAATTTCAACATTTTCAAACTCTCTTGTGTTAATAGGAAAAAGATAGGCAAAAGAATTTATTTGTCCACTAGAAATTCTAAGAAGTCGTATACTGTTGTTGTTGCTTTCCGCTATTGCTACATTATTCCCCTGAAAAGATAAAAGTAGAAATAAGGAAAAGATAAAAAGAAAAGCCTTTTTCATAGAATAATTCTATTCAAAAGACTTTTTCTTTATACTTACCTTTCAAATTTTAGTTAGTTAATTGGAATGATTTCGTCATTAACTGTTACTGAACCACTTGTTGTGGAAGCAGATACACAATTTGTAGGCGCGGTATTCCCTGAATAGTTAGAACCTTGTGCAAGACAATAAACCGAAATACCTGCCACATACACTTCATCGGAATTTTGTTCACTTGCAACAAATGAAATCTTGCTTGTAGATTCAATAGCATTATTATAAAGAGTACTGTTGTTTCCGGAAGTTACAGTTATACCTGCAATTTGGTGTCTAGTTGCGTCACCTGAATTTGAAATGTTAAGCGTAATATTTGCATTTATACGGCTCAATGTGATATTACCATAATTCGTATATACAAGACCGCCAACAAAGAAGTATTGATTTCTTGTCGAACCTCCTTGTGTATCGGTTAACATGATATCTTCTGTCAACGCACTTGAAGCAATTGAACCATTATTTATACTTACAAGTCCAGCATATGCTCCAATACGTCCTTGACTTGAGGTGTAAACGACAAGATTTGAATTCAATCCTAAAGCGTTAACATTTGAAAGTCTACCATTGTTTGTGATTGCCACACCTGCAACAAGAAGGTTATTTCCTATGGTATTTACACTGCTGAAATTAGAGCGAATATCTAAATTTGTAATTGATGAATTGCTACCTAATGTTTCAAACAAACTCAAACCGTGGTTATATATAGCCCCTTGGTCACCGGTGTTTATACCTGTTATCCTTCCTGTTGTCACTGTTATTGTTGACGATAATTGAGCGCTTGAGGAAGTATAATAACTTGTATAAGTAATTGTGTGTTCATTACCATTAAGAGAACCATCAAAAGTACCTTTGAAAAGAATACCATTGAATTCTAAAGTATCATCATCTATTCCTATATTGTTATTTAATTGGAAATAGAAGATATTTCCTTCCACTCTCGCTTGTCCTTCTTGGTCTAAATAATTATTTAAATATGTCGGCTTAATCATACGATATGCAATATTTTTAAACTGCGTAGCATTCTCAATTAAATAAGGACTTTCTGCCGTTCCCACTCCGCCAGCAAACAAATCGAATCTCGCAGTGCCTTCAAAATCAACGAAAGTCGAACGAAGAGCATTTTCGCCAAACTTCACAGCAATTTCAAACGCTGTTATATCACCATATATTGTTGGAATAAAAGAGTTTTCTGTTGTTTCGTATGTTCTTGTTGTTGTTCCATTATAAGTAACTGTAACAACATAAACTAAATCTTCTCCCTCTGTTTGTGGAATAGGCCATGAGAATGTCTGTGTTATAGAATCATAAGATATAACAAAACTATCATCCAAAGTTGGTCTAACTAGATTTAAGTTGTAGTTGTCGGAAGCCAAAATATCACCCTGAGCACCTGCGTTAAATGTGCCTACAATTTGAACGACATAACTCAAACTGCTTTCAATTATAACATAATTAATTCCGTTGAGATATGTCTCATCAAATCTTCCCGCTTCTTCTTCGCTAGCAAACACAACAACTTTGTTTGAATCTCTTGTGAGTGTTTTAACAACTGATGAATCATCCATAAATCTCATTTCAAGAGTCAATGTGTCATAAATACCACCCGTATATTTATCAAAATATGGACTAAAGTCAATTATTTCTACATTTGCTGTAACAATACTACCGTCAGAAGCACTGTTTGAAATTGTTGTTGCTGAAATTGTGTAATCTTCTGCTGATAAACTTGGAATTTTAACAACATTTTCCACACTCACACCTGCTGATTTTATGATATTTTGTCCTTGAGAAGTTTGAATCGCATAAACTGTCAAGGTATGACTACCACTATTTAATGCTCCTACATTTTCTTGGAAAGTGAATGTATATGTCTCATCTTCATTTTGTGTTGTAGTCAATGTACCATCAATCACATTGCCATTTTCATCTTCAACAATAAAGTTTACATTTGTGTTATAGTCATACTTCCAAGTAAGTTTTCCGTCTAATATTTGAGCCTCTTTTACAGGACTTGAAAGAACGATATTGTCAAGGTAAACACCATTTGACATAAGGATATAAACTGAAGAATTGTTGTAAGTCAAATTTTCTCCACTTACATAGCCACCTTCAACAAGTTCTTCGTAACTAATACCACTTATTGGTGCTTCGGCTGTGATATTAAGAGCCATTGCTTGAACAGTAATTCTTAAATAATCATATAGTTCTGGGAAGTAGCCTGCTTGTTTTGAAATGTCGAATTGCGTTTGTGCTGTGTATCTCGTAATATTTTGAGAAGAATCTGTTTCAATAGCTGTGCCTCCACTTGAATCAACAGAAGTTGTATAGAAAGATATTGTGATTTTATAAACTAATTCCACTCCATCTCTTAGAGTATTTTCGCCTAAAACATTATTACTTGTCCAACTAACAACACCATTTGAAATAGATATATTTGAGTCTATTGGATTGAGCATTTTAGCACCCAACTCACTTTGTGACGAACGAAGCAAAATGCCTGTATAAGCCGTCGCAGAAGTTGCACTTCTTGTAAATATATAAACGTCAGTATCTGAATTATAAAGTTCATAGTTAAAACTTGAGGTGCTTCCTAGAGAAGATATATGGAAAGTTGTGGCTGATGCTTCAGTGTTTTTATAAGCATAGTCTTGAGAAGTTTGAGAATAGAAAGTTGAACCTGTCTCATAAAGCGAAATCTGATTTTCTATATTCAAATCTGTGATTTTGAAGGAAGAATTATTTGTCGAAACGTCATTGTAAATTTCATATTTTTTGAAGTCATCATCTGAGTAAGCAGTAGCATATTTTTCAATATTGTTTTCATTTTCTGTGATTCTTATCATATTAAAGTCAGTTTGAAGTGTTGGGTTTGCAAGTTTATAAACATCCTCAATTATGTAAGTCTCGCTGTCTACTCTAATGCTATTTCCACTTATTCCACCAAGTGTTATAAATTTAATATATTCATACTCGCCTGCCGTGTCTAATGATAAGG
>CALVTF010000052.1 GCA_944360025.1 uncultured Clostridia bacterium | reverse complement strand
ATAATCAAACGCGTGCATAGGTTGTCCTTGCTCGACAAGAACATAATTTGTAATATCAACAATGGTGTTAATAGGCTTAACACCAACAGCAAAGAGACGAGAACGAAGCCAAAGCGGTGAGCGAGTCAATTTTAAATTCTTAATGTATGCTGCCATATAACGAGGACATTTTTCTGTTTTAACTTCAACTGAAATAAAATCATTGACATTCCCTGATACTGTCTTATATGAATAATCTACGTCTTTGAAAGGTTTATTATAAATAGCACAAATCTCACGAGCAATGCCTATAACACTGTTACAATCTGGACGGTTTGGTGTTACATTGATATCAAAAATAACGTCATTAAGCATCAAAGCATCTTCAATTTTTGCTCCTACTTCCATTGAATTTGGTAAAATCAAAATACCATTAACTCCGCCACCTTCAATATAGTTCTCATCAATTCCAAGTTCTTCTCCAGAACAAAACATTCCCTCACTTTTGACACCACGAAAATTTGTTGGTTTAATCTTCACACCATTGACAAGATCTGCCCCATCTAAAGCAATAGGAACAACCGCACCTTCAAAGACATTAGTGGCAGAAGTTATAATTTGCACATTTTTATTCCCAACATTTACTTGGCAGATTTGCAATTTGTCTGCATCTGGATGCTTTTCAATTTTTGTTATTTTGCCAACATATACGTCGTGCAAATATTTATTTTGAAATTCATATTCCTCTACCTCAAAGCCAGAAAGAGAGAGTTTTTCTGCGAGTTTTTCAGCAGGAATATCTATATCGACAAAATCTTTTATCCAATTATAAGAAACTTTCATTTTTTTAACTCCTTTATTTAAACAACCACAATATATAGTGTATTATGCAATGCATAACACAACAAATTATCGCATTTGCTTTAAAAATCTCATATCATTTCTAAATAAATATTTAATGCTAGGAATTCTATTCAAAACCATAACACTTCTGTCTATTCCTGGACCAAATGCAAAACCCGAATATTTCTTGCTATCAATTCCGGCCATTTCCAAAATTTTTGGATTAACAATTCCACCACCAAAAAATTCTGAAAATCCTGTTCCCTTACATAGTGAACAACCTTTACCATGGCAAATTTGACATGTAGCGTCAATTTCAATAGATGGTTCTGTAAACGGAAAATATGAAGGTCTAACTCTCATCTTTACGTCTTTACCATAAAGTCTTACAGCCATTGCTTTAACCATTGCCATAAAATCTTTCAAACTTATATTCTCGTCAATAACTAAGGCTTCAAATTGATTGAATATTGGAGAATGAGAACTATCATCATCATTACGATATACTCTTCCAGGACATACAATTTTAAAAGGTGGTTTAAACGTGTGCATTGCTCTAACTTGAGCTGGAGAGGTATGAGTTCTAAGTAGTATATTATCAGTAATATATAAAGAATCTTGCATATCTCTTGCAGGATGGTTTTTAGGAACATTCAACGCTTCAAAATTGTTGTAATCTGTCTCTATTTCTGGCGTTTGAATAACCGTAAATCCCATTTCAACGCACAACTCAATAAACTTATTATTAAAACGAGTTAAAGGATGAAGAGAACCCTTCTTTGTCCCTTTGCTAGGCATAGTAATATCTACTCTTTCCTTTTCCATCTCTTTTATTAAACTTTCCTCTTCTAAAACTGCAAGTTTAGAAGAAATAGCCTCTTCAAGTTTATTCCTTACAACATTAGCAATCATTCCAACGTCTTTTCTTTCTTCTGCAGGGATTTCTTTCATGTTGCGAAGAATAGCAGTAAGTTCACCTTGTTTACCTAAAAATTTTACACGCACGTCGTCTAAAGATTTTAAATCGCTCGCATTTTCAATTTCATTCAATCCATTTTTTAAGATTGCATCAAGTTTTTCTTTCACATTACTCTCCTTTTAACAAAAAATGCCGTCCTATTATTAGGACGACATAGCCGTGTTACCACCTAATTTCGCGCTGTAATTCAGCACCTTCATTACTGCATTTTACGCCTGCAACGCGACAACCCCTACACAAGATAACTCTTCAAGGTGCAACTAGAAAGCGAATTCAACACGTCTCCTCTGCCTTTTTCCAGCAACCAAGGCTCTCTGTAAGATTTAACATTGCCTACTACTCTTTCATCATCGTTTTTACAATGCAATTATAATAATTTAATAAGGTTTTGTCAAGCAAAATTTAAATTTTATTCTTCTATTTTACATTTTCTAACGAATATGCTAAAATTTGTATATGTTTGTGAGCAATACTAGCAAAATTAACCAAGAAAAATCGAAAAACTTTGAAAAAATAAAATATTTTAGTATAGTTACTAAAGACATAACACAAAAAACAAATGTCTATCTATACCTACGCAAAAATGGATTTTCAGAACATTATCTCAAAAATTTAAGAAATAAAGAAAACGTAATACTAGTAAACAAATCACCCGCAACAGCCAAAACTATTTTAGAAAATGGCGATTTAATTGAAATTGACAAAAATCCGTATAAACCTACAAACATAAAAAAAGTTTTTAAAGATATAGACGTGGTCTATGAAGATGAAAACTATCTTTTAGTAAACAAGCCACCTCTCCTTGCCACAATGCCAACAAAATCTCATTATGATGATAATCTTGCAGGAAGAATTTTAGCATATTTAAATGATAATAATTTCACACTTAGAGTTTTCAATAGACTTGATAGAGAAGCATCAGGACTCATTTTAATTTCTAAAGATGCCATACCTCATCAATTTACTGAAATTCTTAAAAAAGAATATGTTGCTCTATGTCATGGTAATTTAGAAAAAGAGGTGGTAATTGAAAAGCCTATTTTGACAATAAACAATAATGGCATAAATGAAATGAAAAGAGTAATTTCTCCTCTTGGTCAATATGCAAAAACAATACTAACTCCTATAAAACAATTAAATGATATGACATTTATAAAGGCAAAAATAACAAAAGGCAGAACTCATCAAATTAGACTTCACTCTTCTTTTATAAATCACCCACTTATTGGCGACAAAATATATGGTATAAAAGATGATTTTTCGCACACATTTTTGCATTTAAAATCCTTATCATTTCATAACAATCTATTCAACAAAACCTATTCATTTGAAATTAATTTCCCAAAAGAATTTGAAGATATTATAAATGAAAAAAGACCTTGATGGTCTTCTCTCGTTTTGGGAACTATTTGCATTTTCTTGAAGACTTTGAACTTCTAGATGCTTCTTTTCCAGCTTCGCAATTTTTTGCGCTAGAAGAAGATTTAGAAGATGCTTTTGAAGAAGTTTCTCTTCCTGCTTCCATATTAGAGCAGTTTTTGAAAGCCTTCTCTTTCTTTTTACCAAACATAGTTTACCTCCCATTTTTCAAGGAATAAATCCTTGTTAAATATATTCTTAATAAAAATTAAATTTTTATTCATAAAGAGGTAAAATATTTAATAAAACTCATAGTAAATTGGAAACGGTGGGCGAAGCAAGCAAAACCAAAATTTTGGTTTTGCTTACGACCACATTCGTGGTCGCTATCGCAATTTTATTTGCGATAGCCTTCGCCCACCCACCAAACAAAAAAATATCTCTTGTAGTTTATTACTACAAAAGATATTCGCATTATAAATCTTACTTTTTAGATTTCTTCTTATTTTTAGCAGCTTCTTTGTTTGCTTCCTCAACAAGATTATAATATTCATCAAAGATTTTAACCGCAATTTCTTGGTCTTGCTCTGGACGGAGTGTAGTTGGTTTTGTTGTTTCGTCACATAGGAAAACGATAGCCTCGTCATCTTTAACACCTTCAATTTGGTCAATAGGTTTCAAAACGACATAGATTTTACCATCGTAAGGAACCACAGCAACCTGTTCAAAAGTTATTCTTTTACCCTTGTCATCTTCCAAAACGATAGGATCGGTGTTTTCTTGGTCGAGTAATACGTCCATAATATCAAATTCTGCCATTTGTTGTTCAACATTGTCTGAAATTTCTTCGAGTTTTTTTACTTTATTCTTATCCATAATAAATCCCCTTTTCTTTTATTTGTTCTCATCAAGATAATTTTGTAGTATTATTTGAGCAGAAACTTTGTCAAGAAGTTTTTTTCTATCTTCCCATTTAAGACCGGCTTCCTTCAAATACTCTTCTGCCTCAAACGAAGTATATCGTTCATCTTGATAAAAAACCTTAATTTGTGAATAATCTTCAAGAGCCTTGCCAAAATTTTTAACTTTTAAAGACATTTCACTTTCAGTGCCATCTGCATTAAGTGGTAAACCAAGAACAATACCCAAAATATCATTTTCCTTTGCATAAGAGGTAAGATATTTTAAATCTTCCTCTTGTCCTCGACATTTGTAAATACTATCAGCAGTTGCAATAGTCGCAGAATAATCAGAAAATGCAATTCCAATTCTTGCTTTGCCATAATCAAGCCCCATAAATCTTTTATTTTGCATATATCACCATTATTATTTTAACTTAATAAAAATTAATTGTCAAACAAATTTCAAAAATATATTAAACATTTGCAAATATAAATTAAATGCAAACAAATTCTGTAACTTTAATTGTAAATCTCATACCTAAAAAGGTTGTTGCTCTTTGATTAATTGTTCCACCACTTTCTGTATGACATGTTCGTTAATTCATAAGTGCTATTATTATCAAAAACACTATCACTGTAGATATTATCGGGTTGTTCTAAAATGTTATTTTGCGAATTCCACCCCCCCCGCATTATTAGACAACAAAATTCCGCCTGTTATGGAAGCGGAAGCGATAAATAAAAAGGAAATTAAACATATAAGAAATTTTTTTTAACTTTTATTTTTCACATTTATCTCCTTAAAAGTTATTTTTTATATTTTTATTATAATTAATTTTTTATAATTTACCAAACAATTTTCGACATTTTTCGAAAATATAATGATAAAATCATTATTTTTGCATTATATCAAATAAAATCAATTATATATTTTAAAATAACCTGCGTTGACAAAAAAAATAAGAGGCATAACCTCTTACTTAACTTTTTCCATATATGAACCGTCACGAGTGTCAACTCTAATGATGTCGCCAATGTTAACAAAAAGTGGAACATTGATTGTGTAACCAGTGATAAGTTTTGCTGGTTTCTTTGAAGCCTTTGAAGTGTCGCCTTGAATTCCTGGCTCAGTGTCAACAACTTCTAGTTCAACGAATGTTGGTGGATAAACTGCAAAAGGCACGCCCTTATACATATACATTGTTGTGTTCATATTTTCAGTAACAAAATTGAGAACATCAGCAACAACGTCTTTATTTAAAGGCATTTGTTCATAAGTTTCATTATCCATAAAGTAGTAAAGTTCGCCATCGTTGTAAAGATAAAGCATATCTTTCTTTTCAATGACTGCTTCTTGAAATTTGTCAGATGGATTAAAAGTGTCCTCTCTAACTTGTCCTGTCATAACATTCTTAATTTTTGCTCTAACAAATGGAGAACCTTTACCAGGTTTTACGTGTAAGAAATCAACGACATTGTAAACTGCTCCGTCCATTTCAAAAGTTGTTCCTTTTCTAAAATCTCCTGCTGTAACCATAAAAATCTCCTTATAAATAAAATTTAAGATAGTATTCAAATTTAAGAAAGGTAAAAACAATTCTTAAATTCAAAAACTAAAAAGCCAAATTGACTTTTAACTCAATTAGTATAACATACTTAACTGCGATTTGCAAGTGTTTTCAAATAAATATCTTTCATTGTTTTGCTATCTTCTGCCATGGTACCTGAAGATTCACAAATAACATGGCAAGCCATATCATAATCAATGAGAACATTCACTAAATCTTCAAAATATGGGCCATACAATTTATCTTCAAAAGTCAAGTGTCTTATTTCGCCTTTTGCCCCATATTGAATTCTTGAAAAATGAATATGTGCATTTTTAGTTCTTTCTTCGCCAAGTTTTTCAAAAGAATAATCAAAAATTCTTTTGTAATCCTCCGCACTTTTAAGAGAGCCTTGTGTTAAAGCATTTATATGCCCAAAATCAAAAGTTGGAATAAGTTTTTTAGAAATTGTGCAAAGGTCAATAATCTCTTTATATGTTCCAATTTGCATAACCTTTCCCATAGTTTCAGGACAGAGATATTTATCTCCCAATTCTTCTTCAAAGGTTGGCATAATTTCTTTAAGCCTATTCGTCATCAAAGAAACTGCTTCTTCTCGCGTTTGTTTCCCACAAGAAGCAGGGTGAAAAACCATTCTATCTGCTTGCAAACTTTTCATAAATTTTATGCCGGTGTTTATGTACCCAATGCTTTTTGTAAACATTTCTTCGTCAGGGTTAGCGAAATTTATAAAATAAGGGGCATGAAGAGAAAGAACAATCCCTTCTTTCTTAAATTCTTCCCCAAGTTTTAAAGCGGTTTCAGTTGTCATACGATAACCTTGCCCAAAACTATATTCAAAAAGGTCAAGCCCCCTATTCTTTAACCATTTTGGTGTATCATAGGAAGATTTGAAGCCTTCTTCATAAAAAGAAAGACTGTTTCCTGCTGGACCAAAAAGAACTTTATTCATAAATACCTCTTTTAAAAATCTGCTAATCTCAATTTCATTTTTAAGTTTTTCTCTTTAACTTCTCCAATGCCTAAAAATTGATTATTAAAATAAATTTTGTAAAAAGCATTTTTAAAATCAATTATTAATTGCTGTCCATTTTTTAACTTAAAAAATTCATTTTCACTTAAGTTTATAATATCATAATCAAATAAATTTTGGCAAGGAATAATCTCAAATTTCCCTTTTTCAATATTATCTAAAGAAAAGGCATCTTCTATGCAGAATACACCACACCTTGTGCGTAGTATGCATTGCATACTACCATATGTGCCAAGTTTATATGCCAAATCTCGACAAACGCTTCTTATGTAAGTTCCACTTGAACAAGTGATTTCAAAACGATAAGTATTGTCATTTATCTTTTTTAATATTTTAAAACTTTTGATTTCAACTTCTTTTGGCTTTAGGTCAATTTCCTCTCCTTTTCTTGCAACCTTATAGCCCACTTGACCATTTACCTTTTTGGCACTATAAAGAGGTGGCATTTGCATATATTTACACGTCATCAAACCAACTTCTCTTTTCAAATCCTCTATTGTAAAATTAGCAATTCCTTCCTTTACCACTTTACCTGACGTATCTAATGTGTCTGTTTCAAAACCAAAAACAAACTCGGTTTCGTATGTTTTATCTTTTTGAAGAAAATATTCAAAAAGTTTTGTCGCGTTATTTATTGTAACAGGAAGCAATCCTTCGCCTTCCAAATCAAGAGTGCCTAGATGCCCACATTTTATAGCACCCAATTTGTATTTTACAACATTGACAACTTTATTTGACGATATACCTTTTGGTTTATTAATTAAA
>CALVTF010000051.1 GCA_944360025.1 uncultured Clostridia bacterium | reverse complement strand
CAAGGAATATAAAAAGCGATTTAATTCCTCTACTTTTTCTAAGTCTGGTTTTTCATGAACACGATAAACAAAAGGTATTTTTAAAGTGTCAAATTCTTTAGCAACAGTCTCATTTGCAAGCACCATGAAATCTTCGATTA
Source organism: uncultured Clostridia bacterium (assembly GCA_944360025.1). Classification (GTDB taxonomy): domain Bacteria; phylum Bacillota; class Clostridia; order Christensenellales; family UBA1242; genus Caccovivens. The sequence goes on along the minus strand of CALVTF010000051.1, from coordinate 7,362 downwards.
ATCTATGAGCCTCATTTCTCTCTCTTCGTGTCAAATCAATCGCCATACCTTTGTCATCAAAAACAAATTGTACTTCAGGTATTTCTAAATTCAAAGCACCACGTTTTTCTTGATTACTTTCCAAAATATCACAAAGTTCTCGCATGGTTCGAAAACATGGTAATAGGTCTTTTGTTTTCTCGTTTGTTTTCCCCTCGCTTAAAGCCTCATACACTTCTTTATATGTCAGTCTAGCCTTGCTTTTAATAAAACTTTCACAAATTTTATGGTCTATAACTTTTCCCTCAAAATCCACCTTCATTATACAAGAAAGCGTCAATCTTTCTACACCTTCGTTAAGAGAACAAATTCCGTTTGAAAGTGATTTTGGAAGCATAGGAAGAACAGAAGTAGGGAAATAAACACTTGTTCCTCTTCGATATGCTTCTTCATCTATAATTGAGCCAACAGGCACATACTCGCCTACGTCCGCAATGTGCACGCCAAGTTCGTAGTAATTATCAAATTTTTTTATAGAAACTGCATCATCAAGGTCTTTTGCATCGGCACCGTCAATAGTAAAAATTACTTCACCTGTTAAATCAAGGCGCCCCTTCTTTTGTTTTGCTGAAATTTCCTTTGGAACACTTTTTTCAGCTTGAACAACTACGTCAGGAAACTCCTCAAAAAGATTATGTTCACGAATTAAAGAAAGCTCTAAGGTTTTAACGTCATCATTCATTCCTAAAATTTCAGTGACTACACATTTAACCTTTCCGCTGTCTGTTCTAACAATTTTAGCAAGCACTTTCATATCTTTTTTAAGTTTTAAACCTGTCTTTACAATTGGAAAATCTTGAATAATTCTCTTATTATCTGGGTCCAAAAAGAAATTGTTTGCCACAACTTTTACAAGACCAACAATATTGTTAAGTTCTTGATAGACATTGACAACTTCACCATCAATTCCTTCATTGGTTTGAGAAATGATTTTAACAATGACTTTTTCACCATCTAAAGCACCTAAAGTTTTGTTTGCTGGAATAAAAATATCTTCCGGCATACCCTTGACCTTTACAAAACCAAAACCTTTACTTGTTCCTTGAAAATCGCCTTTAACATACCCGCGTGAAGGAATTGTGATAAATTTATTCTTGCGAATTTCATAGATATCACCATTTAAAAGAAGAGCATAGAAAATCTTTTTTACTTCTTCAATATCACACTCCAAATTGGAAGAGATAAATAAAAATAGTTTGTCAAGGTTGTTAAAGACCAAACTATTTTTTTCTAATAATTCTAATATCTTTTGTTTTTTATTCATAATTATGACCCACTATAAAGTAGAATAGATGCTAAATATAAAACAGCACAAACAAAAATAATAATTCCCATAATAATTGTTATAAGTTTCAATTTCCCGTCACGTGAAGAGCCTTTGTTTTGAGCGTAATAACTATCTCTAACTCCTGTTATTGCTTCAGTACTACCAGCATCCTCAGATTGGAAAAGGATAGCAACAATCATAATTATTGCACAAATAGCAATTATTGCAAAAAGCACTATTCTAACAATAGGCATTGATGACGATATCCAAATTGGAACTTGTGTCTCTCCGTCAAGTAAAGTATTAATCATTTTTCACCTCTAAAATTTTAAGCAAATTTTGCAATGCAAAGAACGGCAACAATAGCAAACATAATAACTGTTAAAATAAGTGTTCCCCATTTAATTTTATCTTCTTTAGCATAAGATTTTTTGACAAAACTCACCATAGCAAGTAGCCCAATAACTGCGAAAACAGAAACAACAACATAGAAAGCAATATCGCCCCAGCCTACAATCCAACTACAAAAATCTTGCCATACATCGCAAAGCATACTACTCATATTTTTCTCCTTGCTAGCCTATTTTAACATAAAACTTTAAATATATCAACTGTTTTACACAAATTTTATTGTAAAAACTTATAATTATAAAGTGAAAAATGTAATTTTGCATATTTATTTGCTTTTTGAAAAAATTTTTGTTAACATAATTGAAAGAGGTAATATATGAGTAAAACAAAAATTGTATGTTCAATAGGTCCAGCATGTAATAGTGAAGAAATATTAGAAAAACTTGCATTAAACGGAATGAATGTTGCAAGATTTAATATGAGTCATGGTTCTCACGAAAGCCATAAAGAGATGATAGAAAAAGTAAAGCGTGTTCGTGAAAAACTTAACCTTCCAATAGGTATCATGATTGACACAAAAGGTCCTGAGATTAGAATAAGGGATTTTGAAAATGGTAAGATTTTCTTAAATGTTGGCGATGAATTTATTCTTACAACAAAAGAAATCTTAGGAAATCAAAAAATGGTGTCTGTAACATACAAAAAACTTCCAAATATCTTAAAAATTGGAAGTAGAATACTTTTAAATGATGGAAGTATTGAACTTGAAGTAAAAAAAATAAATAAAGAAGACGTTGTTTGTATCTCAAAAACAAGTGGCGAACTTTCTAATCGCAAAAGTATAAACTTGCCAGGAATTAAAACGGATATGCCATACCTAAGTGAGCAAGATAAAAGCGATATCCTTTTCGCTAAAGAAATGAATGCAGATTTTCTTTCTATTTCTTTTGTAAGTTTTGCAGATGACGTTAAAGACGTGAGAGATTACTTAAAAGAGATTCATTTTTCTAAAGTACAAGTTATTTCAAAAATTGAAAGTGAAGATGGTGTCAAAAATTTCGACAAAATCCTTGCACATTCTGATGGAATTATGGTTGCTCGTGGAGATTTAGGTGTAGAAGTAGATTTTGTTAAACTTCCAACTCTTCAAAAAAAGTTTATCAAAAAATGCAATGAACAAGGCAAGATTTCCATAACCGCCACTCAAATGCTAGAAAGTATGATTTACAATAAACGCCCAACCCGTGCAGAAATTTCTGACGTTGCAAATGCCATTTATGATGGAACCACTGCTATCATGCTTTCAGGCGAAACTGCCTCTGGAAAATATCCTTGTGAGAGTGTCGATACAATGCGTAAAATAGCCGAAGAAGTGGAAAAAGAATTGCAATGCCACACCTCAATGTTTAAAACTCACAACACTTCATCAAGTATTGGCTATGCCGTTTGCAGTTTAGCAAACACTGAAAATGTAAAACTTATCAATGTAGCAACAAAGACAGGTGATACGGCACGATTTGTTAGCCGTTTCCGTCCAAACGTTCCAATTATCGCCTGTACCCCAGATAAAAAGACTTATTATCAAATGAGTATACTTTTTGGTGTGGTTCCAATCTTAGAGAAAGAATATAAAAATATGGATGACGTACTCAAAAATGGAATGGAACAAGTTAAACGAACAAAACTTGTAAAAATTGGTGATAAAATTGTTCAAACCGGCGGTATGAAAGCAGGTAAAAGCGGAAGCAATCTCTTAATGGTTAAAAAAGTAAAATGAAAAAGCGACTAGATATGGTTTTAACTGAAAAAGGTTATTATCCTTCTCGAGAAAAGGCAAAAGAAGCAATCGCCTCTTCAAGGGTTAAATTAAATGGAAAAATTTTAACAAAACCATCTCTTGAAGTGGAAGAAGAGTGCATTTTTGAAACTTTGCCTTTTTCTTTTGTATCTCGTGGAGGATATAAACTCCAAAAAGCAATAGAAGAATTTAATATAAATTTAAAAGATAAAATTGTCCTTGATATTGGTGCATCCACAGGCGGTTTTACTGACGTATGCCTTCAAAACGGTGCGAAAAAAGTATTTGCAGTTGACACAGGTAAAGACCAATTAGATATTAAACTAAAAAATGATAAGAGAGTGGTAAATCTGGAGAAAACAAACTATCTAAACCTTGATTGTTCATCTTTCCAAATTGATTTTGTTGTTATTGACATTTCATTTGTAAGCATCACCAAAATAATTCCAAAACTCTATGCCGATTTTAAAAATGTGGAAATTATCGCCCTTATTAAACCTCAATTTGAAGTCGGTTTAGAATACGCAAAAAAGCACAAAGGAATTGTAAAAGATGAAAAAATGCATAAAATAGTACTTGAAAATGTCAAAAATGCCTTTAAAAATGCAAATTTTTCTATTTTAGGCGAAATTGAATCCCCCATAAAAGGCGGAGATGGTAATAAAGAATTCTTATTTTATCTAAAAAGATGATTAATTTACTTGACAAATATTATTAAACAAATTAATCTTGATTAAGGAGGACTTTATGAAAATCCCAAAAATAATCCACTATGTTTGGCTCGGGGGGGGGAATTTGCCGAATAATTTTAAAAATTATTTAATGTCTTGGCAAGAAAAAAATCCAGATTACGAAATCAAAGAATGGAACGAAGAAAATTTTGATTTTTCTGACAGCCCATACGCACAAGAGGCTTATAAAGCAAAAAAATATGGCTTTGTTTCTGATTATATCAGAGCCAAAGTTTTATATAAATATGGCGGAATTTATCTTGATACCGATGTTGAAATTTTAAAAAATTTTGATATATTTTTAAATGATGATTTATTTATTTCTTTTGAAAATGAAGCGTATTTAGAAAGTGCAGTTATTGGTGCAATCCCAAAACATCCACTTTTCAGAGAAGTTATTTCTTTCTATGAAAATGCTCATTTCATTAACAAAAAAGGAAAATTAAACATTATACCAAATACTGTTCTTTTAACAGTTTTTATGAAAAAATTATGCAATTTAAAACAAAAAAATAAAGAACAAATTTTGGAGTTTGAAGGTAAGAATTTACATATTTATGAACTTCATACCTTTGCCCCAATAAACTATATCACTAAAAAACTTGAGGTGAAAGAAAACACCTATGCCATACACCATTTCGATGGTTCTTGGCTTAATAAAAAAGTCTCCGCACAAAATAAATTCATAAGGTTTATTTATAAAATAACTCCAAAAAGTTTGTTTGGTGCTTACATTAGAGTATATTTAAGGTTTGTTTCAAATTCTTTTAAAAGTAAATATTTTTATGACCAAAAGAAATCTAAAAAATCATATAAGACAATAAAAAAAGAAGCAATTTGATGCTTCTTTTTTGTTAATCATTTACTTTTTTAACGGTTAATATACAACTGCCATTTGCTTGAACGGTTGTTGTACCTGATGGCGTTCCTGTCGTCGTTAAAGCAAGGTCTATAACGTCACTTGCACTCAAATCCACTAAAGCGGAAGTTGTTAATGTCGCATTGAATGTACCACCGCCTGTTGTCGTTACTGTTGCAGTAACAGTTGTTATTGTTGGTGTTATCGCAGTTGTGTTTTGTCTTGCCTCCGCACTAAAAGTAAGTTCTGCAGTTGCAGTTAAATCAACATTGTAAAATACTTCATAAACACCTGCTTCAGTAACAGTAATCGAATTTGTGGAATCTGTTGTATTTAAAAGTGGAAGTGCTGTATCAAGTTCCAATGGAACAAAAGTATTCGCCGTGGTTAGTGTTGGTGTCTGCGTTGCACTATTATAAAGTCCACCATAAGCCGCAAGTCCTCCACCTGTTGCACCGGTTGGCCCCGTCTCACCCGTTGCTCCTGTTGGTCCTGTTTCACCTGTCGCACCAGTTGGTCCGGTTTCACCCGTTGCTCCTGTCGGTCCGGTTTCGCCTGTTGCTCCGGTTGGACCAGTTGCACCTGTCGCTCCGGTATCACCGGTAGCACCTGTATCTCCACGAGGTATGGTAAACAATAATTCTACTGTTCCTGTCCCTGTAACTGTTTGCACAGACGCATCAGTTCCCGGGTTTCCTGTTGTCGTAGTTCCAACTGTTACGGTTGTGGCTGTTCCCGTTGGTCCCGTTGGTCCTGTTGGTCCGGTTGAGCCTGTAGGCCCGGTAGCACCCGTTGGTCCCGTTGCACCAGTTGGACCAGTAGCCCCAGTAACAGAAGCACCAGTAGGGCCTGTAGGGCCAGTAACACCTGTAGCCCCTGTCGGACCAGTTGACCCTGTTGGGCCGGTCGGTCCTGTGGCACCAGTTCCAGATGCTCCAGTTGGGCCGGTTGCACCAGTAGGGCCCGTTGGGCCGGTTGGACCAGTTGCTCCTGTCGCGCCATTAGAACCTGTAGCACCCGTCGCTCCTCTTGGTATAGTGAAAGTAAGTTCTGTTGCATCTCCAACAGTTCTTGACGTAACACTAGCATTTGAACCAGGAACACCTGTAAGGGTTGCACCGATTAAAACGGCACCTGCACCAGGAGTACCTGTGGCACCTGTGGGACCCGTTGGTCCTGTCGGACCGGTTGGTCCGGTCGGACCAATAGTTGCACGAACAGAAGGGACACCATTATTTACAATAATATTTCTTCCACAGCCGTTATTACAACATCTATTAAACATATTTTTCTCCCTTGTGAAATTTGCTAAAACAAAAGTTATCGAAAGCAAAAAACAATATTTTAAAAAATTTGTTAATCATATTGATTCTCTATTAAAAACTTTACCATTATAAGTTTTCAAACAAACCTTCCGAAAAAACCTTGTTATAACATTAGATTGAAACATCTTATTTTTATAGATATTCCCGTTAATATTATATTAAATTGAAAAATTATTTGTTAAAGATAAAAAGAAGATAAATATGAAAATATTATTGTTTTTTTCAAAATTTTGTGCTAAAATCTTAAAAAGAGGTTAAATATGAAAAAATTTATGCTTTCACCACTAAAAGAAGATAAAATTCAAATTACCATAAATGGAAAAAATTACGTACTTTCAAGAATAGTAGCAATTCGCGATTTCCATCTTGCAGATGGCACTCTTATTCCTGCTGGAAAAAAAGGTGGTTATGTAGAAAAAGAAGAAAATTTATCACAAAAGGGTGGTTCATGGGTTTTTGAAGGTTGCAAAGTTTTTGGTGATGCTTTTGTAGGTGATAATGCCATAATGTTTGGAAATACAATGGCATATGGAAACGCTTTACTTCTAGGACATTCGCAAATGTATGGAAATGCAAAAATTTTTGGCAAAACTATTGTTAAGGATTATTCGCGAGTTTACTCCAATTCTGTATTAGGTGGTAAAGTTAGAGTTGGAGGTACCGCAAGCGTATCAAATACTGAAGCCTCGCATGGAAAATTTGTAAATGCTTTTTATAATTATGGTTTAAAAAACTATTATCCAGAAGATGATGGTACAGAAATCGAATTCTAACAGGCAATGCCTGTTTTTATTTTTTTACATAAAAATCCACCAGGCATACTGATGGTTTTATTGAATATGAAAAAAGAGAGTAGAAACCTACTCTCTTTTCATATTAATTAAATAGTGAACTTTTCGTTATCTTGCAAGTTCCTGTTGGTATGCTTTTTCATACCTCATCGACCATTCTCTTTAAAAGGAGGTGATCCAGCGGCACCTTCCGATACCGCT
>CALVTF010000050.1 GCA_944360025.1 uncultured Clostridia bacterium | reverse complement strand
TATTTTACAATATTGACAACTTTATTTGACGATATACCTTTTGGTTTATTAATTAAAACAATTCCACTGTCTTTAAACTTAAATTCTTTCACGAGCCCATGACTCCTTTTAAGCCATTAAACTTAATATTTAAAACTCTAAACAAATTTTCTTTATCTTTCTAATTATAGTTATCTTATTTCCAAACAAATTAAAACCTGCCGCCATTTTGTGACCTCCGCCACCATAGTTTTGTGCAATTTTTGAAACAATAAAACCATTTTTTGAGCGGCAACTAACCTTATATTTATTATGTTCCACCTCATATGCCACCATAACAACATTAAAATCTTTTATAGTGTTTAAATCATTTACAAAAAATTTTAAGTCATCTGGAGTTGCATTGAGTTTTTTAAATACTTTTTGTGTTACGACAATATAGCAAATATTTTTACCTGCGATATGGTAGTTATTTAATAGGAACTTCTGCATATTAATTTGTTCTATCGTCACTGAGCGGTAAATAACGTCATATATTTTTTGTATGTCAATACCAAAATCCATAAGTTTTACTGCGCACTTGAATGTATCAATATCTGTGTTTGTGTGCAAAAATCTCCCTGTATCTCCCACAATGCCAGCAAAAATATATTCTGCATAAACTTTATTAAGTTTAATTTTATAACCAAATATTAAATTTGCGACAATCATACTTGCAGCACAAATATCACTTTTAATATAAAATTTGCAACCTTTTTCAACAACACTATGTTCGTGATGGTCAATAACTAAAATATTTTTAAAGTTTTGGACTTTCTCACGAAATTTAATGTCAATCCTAGAAAATTCATTGCAATCAACCATTAAAACAAGGTCAAAATCTTTAGGCTCAAAATCTCTTTCAATCAATGATTTATCAAATATTCCATTTAGAAAAGATTTTTCCGAATTAACCGCAAAAAGATGAGCCTCTGCACCTAATTTCTCGCACATATACCTTGCTCCAAACATAGAACCATAACAATCTAAATCTGGATTTACATGTCCAAAAATTGCCACCCTTTTTGCAGAAGAAATAATGTTTTTAATATCCTCAACTTCCACATAATTAACTTTATTCTCTTCTATAATTTCATTCTTCGTCATCATTTTCTTCCTTAGGAATATCTAAATTTCTTAGTATTTCCTCAACCTGCAAAACGCTTGCCGTCCCCTTATCTACTTCAAACTTAAACTTAGGCATATACGGAAGGTCAATCATTTCTTTTAACTCTCTTTTTATAAAACCTTCAGATTTTTGCAATACATTAACAACATTCTTAGCGTCTTTTAAATCCAAAACGCTCACTTTAACTTTGCAAAATTGAAAGTCCGGGCTCACTTTAACTTCTGTTAGACTTATGACTTTATCAAGCCTTGGGTCATTCATTTTATGCTGTATAATTTCAATTAAGCATTTTTGAATTTCACTACTTGCCCTTTCTTGTCTATTGCTCATTTTATCCTCCTTTTAAAATGAAAAAGAGATTCATTATTAATCTCTTTTTACCTCCTCTTTAACATAGTATTCTACAATATCACCCTCTTGAATGTCAAAATTATCTTTAAACTTAACACCACATTCAAAACCACGAGCAACTTCAGCCTTTTCATCTTTAACAATCTTAAGACTTTCTACAGTTGTTTCGCAAACGGTTTCTCCATTTCTTTTAATTTTAGCAATAGCATTGCGTTGAATTTTTCCATCAGTTACATAACTTCCAGCAATCTTTCCAGCAGATGAAAGTTTAAACACTTGACGTATTTCAGCAGTTCCTATATATTTTTCTTCGTACTTAATTGCCATCATTCCCTTAGATAAACGAGTTATTTGGTCAACCACTTCATAAATAATTTTACTTTCAATAATTTGAACTTTTAAATTATCAGCAAGTTGTTCAGTTTTTGATGGAATTTTAATATTAAAAGCAATTACAACTGAACCAGTCGTTTGTGCCAAAATTAAATCACTTTCAGTTATAGCACCCGCACCGCTATGAATTGTCACAACTTTAACTTCTTCATTTCTTATTGCTTCAAGTGAACTTCTTAATGCTTCAACAGAACCTTGAGTGTCCGCTTTAATGATTATATTCAAACTCTTCAAGTTTCCTTCATGAATTCTTGTCATAAAATCATCTGCGCTAACACCTGAAGTTTGTTTTGCACGTTCTTTCTTTATTTTATCAATTCTTTCATGGATAACTTGTTTTGAAAGTGAATCTTCAACGGCGAATACTTGGTCGCCTGCAGAAGGCACTTCATTAAAGCCCATAACCGCAACAGGTGTAGAAGGTAAAGCCTTTTTAACTTGTTTGCCATTTTCATCAAACATAGCCTTAACCTTCCCGTATGTGATACCACTAATAATACTATCACCAATTTTCAAAGTACCATTTTGAACAAGTATGGTAGCAACAGGTCCGCGAGATTTATCAAGTTCAGCTTCAATAACAACACCTGTCGCACTTCTATTTGGATTTGCTTTAAGGTCTTCCATTTCAGCAACTAAAAGTATCATTTTCTTGAGTTCATCAAGTCCCATACCTGTTTTTGCAGAAATAGGAATACAAATTGCATCTCCTCCCCATTCTTCAGGCAAAATGCCATATTCTGTAAGTTGTTGTTTAACTCTTTCAGGATTTGCTTCAGGTTTATCCATCTTGTTTATAGCCACAATCATAGGAACTTCGGCTGCTTTGATATGATTAATTGCTTCTACGGTTTGAGGCATAATTCCATCATCTGCAGCAACAACTAAAATAGCAATATCAGTTACTTCTGCACCTCTTGCTCTCATAGCAGTAAAGGCTGCGTGTCCAGGAGTGTCAATAAAGGTAATTTTTTCATTGTTAAAAGTTATTTGATAAGCGCCAATTTTTTGAGTGATACCACCTGCTTCTCCACTAACGACATTTGTTCTTCTAAAAGCATCAAGAAGAGAGGTTTTACCATGGTCAACGTGCCCCATAACTGTCACAACAGGTGGACGTTTAACGAGGTCTTTTTCATCATCATCTGTCGATGCGTCAATAAGTTTTTCTTCATAAGATTTGTCGAGTTTGAGTTCAAGCGTAATCCCAAAATCAGAACAGATAAGTTCACATGTATCAAAATCAATTGTACTATTGATAGTTGCCATAATACCTAGAAGCATACATTTTTTAACAATCTCAGCAACAGGTTTTCCTATCTTTTCGCTCAAATCTTTTATTGTTATTTCTCGCGACGTTAAAACAGCATGTGTGATTTTAGGAGCGACAACAACCGATGTTTCCTTCTTTTTCTTTATGAGTTTTCTTGAACCCATTGTTGTTTCTTCAAAACCTTCATCATCAAGAACATATATATTGTTGTTCCCATTATGTCTTTCTTGCATTTGTTTTTGTCTAGCACTAACCTTTCTTGATTCATCAACGTTAACTCTTCTTTTGTTTTTATTACCAAAGTTACGTTCCGGTTGGGCTTGAACATTAGTGTTTTCAGTTGATGCAAAACTTTTATAATTATTGGCCTTTGTCGAAACGAAGGACTTATTTTTACCATCTTTGTTTGGTTGATTTTTATTAAATTGTGGCTTATTGAATGCCCCCTTATTAGCATTTGAATTTGGCTTATTAGCAAAATTTTTGTTGCTATTCTGCCCTCCTTGAGGCTTTTGGTCAAATTTACGGAAATTGCCGTTTTGACGGTTACTAACAAATTGAGGTTTTTCTTTTACCTCAACCTTTTTCTCTTCTACAGTCTTTTCTTCTACTTCTTTAACGATAGGTGTTTCTTTTACTTCCTCAACCTTCTTTTCAGATACTTTCTTTTCTTCTTCGCGCATTTTAACTTGTACTTCACTCTTTTTTTCTTGAAGTTTTTTAGAAAAGGAATCAAGTTGCGTTTTTGCCTCTTTAATAGACAATAATAAATTCTGCAAAGAGCCGTCTCTTTGTATAGAATTAATAGTTTTGAGTCCATTTAATTGTTGATTAGCCAAATTATTCTCCTTTTAAAATGCCAATAATTTCATCACTTAAAGCTTTGTTTTTGAAAGCCACCGCTTTACAATTTTCTATGCCCACAATTTCGTTTAAATTTTTGAGTTTTAAAATAGGAATATTTCTTAAATTTGCCACGAATTGCATTTCTCTTAAAAGCGAATTTCCAGAGTTTAAATCTACCAAAATTAAATACATTTTATGCGAATTATTTTTAATATTTTCACCGCCAATAATTGCATATCCTGCTTTACGACAGATTCCGATAATCCCCTTAACGTCCTTCAATTTCTTCTCCTATTTTATCATAAACCTCATCTTTTATTTCGCACCTAAATGCACGATTTAAACCACGAGTTTTCTTAAGTTTTTGAAAACATTCTTTACTTTTGCAAATATATGCACCACGCCCATTTGCTTTTCCTGTCTTATCAACAAAGATTTCACCATCTTTGTTTTTAACAATTCTAAGAAGTTCTTTCTTGTCGCTATGTTCACGACAAATTATGCACATTCTTAATCTTTCTTTTTGCATTATTCGTCCTCGTTTCCATCAATTTCTTCAAATTCATCAAGGTCGCTCATAGTGTCAAAAGAGTTGTCGTCATCAAGTTCAGTAAGTTCATATTCAGTTTCTTTTACTTCCTCATTAGGTCTAACATAACTTTCAGGTTTTACGTCAATCTTCCAACCGGTAAGTTTTGCAGCAAGTCTAACGTTTTGACCATTTTTACCAATAGCAAGTGAAAGTTTATCGTCTGGCACAATAACTTGACTCATATTTAAACTATCATTAGTTTCTACTGAAAGTACTTTTGCCGGACTTAATGCTCTTGCAATATATTCAAGTGGATCAGCGGAATATTCAACAAGGTCAATCTTTTCACCATTAAGTTCATTGACAATAGTATTAATTCTTGTTCCACGATTTCCAACACAAGTTCCAACAGGGTCAATATTTGGTCTATCAGTGTAAACTGCAACTTTAGTTCTGTTTCCTGGGTCGCGAGCAATATTTTTAATCTTAACTTCACCGCTAGCAATTTCAGGTATTTCAAGTTCAAAAAGTTTTCTTACAAAGCCAATATTACTTCTAGAAACTTGAATTTGAGGCCCGCTATAAGTGTCTTTAATCTTTTTAACATAAACCTTAATTCTATCACCAACTTGGAATTTATCACCAGGAATTTGGTCATTTTTCATAAGCGCACCTTCTGTGTGAGTTCCAGGTATTTGCACAAAAACATTATCTCCATCAATTCTTTTGACAATAGTTGTTAAAAGTTCATCCTCTTTTTCAGAAAGTTCACTTGCTGCATTTTGTCTCTCAAGTTCACGAAGTTTTTGCATAACAACTTGTTTTGCAGTTTGTGCTGCAATTCTACCAAAATCTTTAGTAGTTTCTTCAACAGCTACAATATCTCCAACTTTATGTGATTTTTTAATTTGTCTTGCTTCTTCTAGAGAGATTTGCTTGTCAGGATCTTCAACTTCGTCCACAACGGTCTTATAAGAGAAAATTCTTATAGTGTTTCGCTCTGGATAAAGTTTTACCATTGCACTTTTAGCTTCGCCATACATTTTCTTATAAGCAGAAGTTAAAGCTGTCTCAAGTGTTGCAATAAAAGTATCCTTATCAATTTTTCTTTCTTGTTCAAGGTCGTCAAGAGCCTTAAAAAAATCTTTATTTACCATTTCTTTCTCCTTAAAATTTAATAACAAGTTTAATAATAGCAATTTTATTTCTTTCGAAAGTTTTTTCACCATCTTTTAATGACAAAGTTACAGTTTTTTCATCAAAATTTGATAAAACACCTTCAAAAACTTTTTGACCATCTAGTTTGGAAAATAGTGTTATTGTCACCTCTTGTCCAAGATTTCTTTTTAAATCTCTGTCAGTCTTTAACGGTCTATCTAATCCAGGACTTGAAACTACCAAAGTGAAAGGTTTGTCATCTGTCGGATTGAGTTCATCAATAATTGGGTCAATTTTTTTATTAACAATTTCGCAATCATCAATAGTCACACCTTCGTCTTTGTCAATCGTGAAAATAAGATTCATTCCATCAAAATCTTTAACATAATCAACTTCAACAAGGTCATAACCCATTTCCTCAATGATAGGACGCAATTTTTCTTCACAAATTTGTTTGACTTTTGCCATAAATCCTCCTATTAACACAAAGAGTGAGCAAACTGCTCACTCCCTGCCACTAGATATAATTATTATAACCCATATAAATATAAAAATCAAGTAATTTTCGAAAATATTTTAATAAATTAATTATTTGCCCGATTGGTTAAGTTTTAAGAGTACTTGAGCGGTTGCGAAAGCATCATTCCAAGCCCTGTGAGCACCTTTTAATTCAATTCCAAGAGCCTTTGTTACTGTTCCGAGATTAAATCTAGAGATTTTAAGTCTAGAAACTCTGGCTTCGTTTATAGTATCAATAATATCATTTTCAAAATATAAATCATAATATGAGCCAAATCTTTTAATAAATTTTATATCAAAACCAATAACATTGTGTCCGCATAAAACGCAATCTTTTGAAAATTCATAAAATTGCTTGATTACCTGCTCTATTGGCGGAGCATCTTCCACCATTTCGTTTGTTATATGCGTAAGTTCAGAGACTTCATAAGGTATTTCAACAGTCGGTTTTACAAAAGTAGAGAATTTTTCAACAATATTACCATGCTCTATTTTAACCGCCCCAAGTTCAATGATTTGGTCAATATCAGAATTCAAACCAGTCGTTTCAATATCAAAGACCACTATTGTGTTATTCATAATTTTAGCATTATATTTATCTACTTTACCAAACATATTATCTTGCTCTAGTGCACCAAGCCTTTCAATTTCCACTTCTTTATAAGGTTCTTGTTCATTTTTTACTTCAGTTTGCTGTTCAATTTCACTTGCGAGTGCTATTTTGTCGACATAAAGAGTTAACCTGTTTGAAAGTCCCATACGTACGTCACCGTGAAGAAGCAAAAACATATTCTCTTCAAGAGCATCTAAGTCTCTTTCATATTTTTTAGGGCAAAAATAAATACAATCTATCTTCCCATGTCTATCCTCTAATATAAAGGTAAAATATGCCTTTTGTTGTCCTGCCCTAGCACCTTTTTTTACAACAAAATCCTTCCTTTCTAATTTTGATATGTAACCAGCAACAATAACTGAAGATTTCGGACTTACAATATGTGAAAGAAATTCTGGTTTTGGAGGCATATCTCCACCTACTATGTTTTTAATCACCAAAACGTCATATCTTTGAGTTTTCTTAGCAAGTGTTTTAACTTGAATATTGTCAATATCTACATCGTCAATTTTATCTGAACAAGGCACTACCGTTACGACAAAATCAGTCAAATAGTTATTTTTTAATTCCTTTGCAAGATAATTTGTTACTTTATTATTAACAATAAAATCATTAATTCTAGGACTTACATTCAAAATCACTTCAACGTCTAAATTTGTGATTTTTATTTCTACGTCATCATTTTTGATATATGTGTTTAAGAGTTTGAATTTTTCTTCGAAAATATCAAAAATAGTTTTGCGAATAAGTCTTTCTTCAACATATACTTTCAAAAACTTAACTTTTAATTCTAATTT
>CALVTF010000049.1 GCA_944360025.1 uncultured Clostridia bacterium | reverse complement strand
ATACGTTTTGCGCTAAAGGATAGCCGTTGGCTGTTTTTTAATAAAAGTATCTACTTAGAATATTTTTAGGAATAAATAGGTTATCACAGCACCAATAACCGCTCCTAAAAGTCCTATCCAAAAAGATATTAAAATTGTTATTTTATTTGATTTTATCTTATCTTTTTTAGGTTTTATGTTATTTTCTTCAATTTCTTCAAATCCAAAAGGCAATACCGCGAGGCAATATGTGTCATCGTCGTCGTATTTAATAGATATCAAATCTTGGCGTTCCAAATGTGTGAGTATGTGGCGTATTCCTTCACTATCTGTGCGATAATGTTTCGGCAATAAAGAAATAATATCCGCGCTTTCGAATATTTTATAACTGCCGCCGCTACTTTCTTTTGCTAGTATCTTCAAAACAAGTTTTGATTTTGTGTCCAGCATACATTTATTTTTGCTTTTTCTTTGATTTTTATTCTTCTATGCAGCCATAGAACAGCCTTTAAGTATAAAATTTTTGTTTTGCAGGAAAATAATGTTATGACAAAGAAAGAAAAACTTGTTATGACTTATCTATGCAACAAGTGTCAAAAAAAGAAAACTTATCTTATTTCGCCTCAAGAAATTACTTCTGCGCTTGCCAAGAAGTATGTTTTATCTATTGCCGAAATTGATGAAATTATGGTTTCTCTTTCTAATCAAAATTATATCGACTTTGTTATCTCTGATGGCAAAAATGGTTACTATTATTGCGTTACTTTGAAAAAATGTGGTCAAACTTATGTTGCAGATACCAAAAATCAAAGAAAAACTCTTGGTATTTTGGTTCTGCGTTCAATTTTTCTCGCTACTGTCAGTTTCGTTTTTGGTATTATTTTAAAAGCCATTTTTAAAAGTTAAAAATTTCTTTTATTTCTTCTCTTTCTGTGTTATAATATCAGTATGAGAAAGGAAGTTAATTTTGAACTAGTAAGCAGTTACAAACCTGCCGGTGACCAGCCGGAAGCAATTGAAAAACTTGTGGAAGGTCTAGAGGATGGACTTAAAGACCAGGTACTTTTGGGGGTTACAGGCTCTGGTAAAACTTTCACCATGGCAAATATCATTGCTAAGGTAAATAAGCCGACCCTTGTGATTGCGCATAACAAAACACTTGCAGCACAACTATGCAACGAATTTCGTGAATTTTTTCCAAATAATCGTGTTGAATATTTTGTTTCTTATTATGACTACTATCAGCCAGAGGCGTATATCGTTTCATCTGATACTTATATCGAAAAAGATATGAGTGTAAATGAAGATATTGATAAACTCCGATCTTCCGCTACTTTTTCGCTCTTAGAACGCTCGGACGTTATTGTCGTGGCGTCGGTTTCTTGTATTTATGGTTTAGGTATCCCTGATGAATATATGAAACTACATATTTCTTTAAGGCAAGGAGAAGAATTTGACCGTGATGACCTCATAAGTCAATTAATTGGTATTCAATATACGCGCAATGATTTGGATTTTAAAAGAACTACATTTCGCGTAAAAGGTGACACAATTGATATTTTTCCGGCTAACCAATCTGAAAGTGCTATTAAAGTTAGATTTTTTGGCGATGAAATTGAAAAAATTTACGAGTTTGAACCGGTGACAGGTAATCTTCTTCGTGAACTTAATTATGTTGCTATTTATCCCGCTATGCATTATGTTGTTAGTGGCGATAGAATGAAAAATGCTCTCGCTCAAATCGAAGCAGATAGACTTAAAGCAATTGATGACTTCACAAAACAAGGAAAACCTCTTGAGGCGGAAAGAATAGGTCAAAGAGTGGCATATGACCTTGAGATGATGAGAGAAGTTGGTTATTGCAGTGGTATAGAAAACTATTCACGATATTTTGACGGCAGAAAGAAAGGTGAACCGCCATATACACTCCTTGATTATTTTCCAAATGATTTTTTGACTATTATTGATGAAAGCCATATGACTTTACCTCAAATTAGAGCAATGTATAATGGCGATCAGGCAAGGAAAAAGTCGCTTGTTGAATATGGTTTCCGTTTGGAAGCGGCAAAAGATAATCGTCCACTCACATTTAGTGAATTTGAAAAGAAACTTAAACAGACAATCTACGTTTCTGCAACTCCGGGGAAATATGAACTTGAAAAAGCAGGACAAGTTGTAGAACAAGTTATTCGACCAACAGGACTTTTAGATCCAACCATTGAAATACGTCCAATTAAAAATCAAGTGGAAGTTTTGATGGAGGAGTGCGAAAAAACAATTGCTCGTGGAGCAAGAGTATTGGTAACCACACTGACAAAGAAAATGGCAGAGAGTTTGACGACATATTTATCTGACCACTCATTTAAGGTTAAATATCTTCATAGTGAAATTGACACAATGGAAAGAGTTGAGATTATAAATGGACTTAGAAAAGGTGAATTTGATATTATAGTCGGTATTAATCTTCTTCGTGAAGGACTTGATATGCCTGAAGTGGAACTTGTTTGTATATTGGATGCTGACAAAGAAGGATTTTTAAGAAGCGAAGGCGCTTTAATTCAAACTGTTGGACGTGTTGCAAGAAATGCTAATGGAAGAGTTATTATGTTTGCAGACACAATTACGGACAGTATGAGAAGGGCGATTGATGAAACTGCCAGAAGGCGAAAAATTCAAATGGAATTTAATGAAAAACATAATATTGTGCCAAAAACAATTATTAAAGAGATAAAAAATACACTTGAGATTGGCAAAAAAGTCAATGAACACGATATTCCAAGACGTGATATTCCAACTGAAATAGACCGTTTGACGTCTATGATGAAGATTGCGTCAAGTCAACTTGATTTTGAAAGAGCAATTGAACTTAGAAATAAGATTGCGGTTTTAAAAAAGAGGTTAAATAAAAAAGAACATATTGATTAAAATTTTTGCACAATGTTTTGATTTAGTTTATTTTTATGTTATAATTTAATTATAGGAGTGGAGGATATATGAGCAAAGTAATTACCGGGCAACTTGTTGCAGATTCAAAAACCAAGACAATACAAGTTGGAGAAAATGGACCATACAGTGTTCTTGCAATTTTATTTGATCCATATGAAAAAGATAGGATTGAAGTTTTTGGGGTGGATGCTCCGTTAATTTCTGAAGATATTGAGGGGTTTAATAATCTTTTTGGTACAGATTTAACATTGGAAGAGGCTAAAAATATTCATAGTTATGTCTTAAGCGATAAAATAATTGGTATATCTTGCAGTTTTGATGGAAAAGGCAAGTTTAGAGTAGGTATTGTTAAACACAACGAAAGTGAACCTAAGCATTTTAAAACTTTAGATGAAGCAATTGAGAAAATAAGAGAAAAAGCCAGAGAATTTCCTGAAAAAAGCATGAGTGACTTATAATTTATTTTAATTTAAAAATCAGTAAACATTTCTTATTTAGACTTGTTTACTTTTATTTTTTGTGGTATAATTAATATGTTATGAAAGATTCTATTATTATTAAAGGTGCAAGAGAAAATAATTTAAAAAATGTAAACTTAACCCTTCCAAGGAATAAGTTTATCGTTTTCACAGGTGTTAGTGGCTCAGGAAAGAGTTCGCTCGCTTTTGGTACGATTTTTGCAGAAGGACAAAGAAAATATATGGAAAGTTTGTCCTCATATGCACGTATGTTCTTAGGTCAAAGTCAAAAACCGGACGTAGATTCAATTGAAGGACTTTCACCAGCAATTTCAATCGACCAAAAAACAACAAACCATAATCCTCGTTCAACTGTTGGAACGGTAACGGAAATTTATGATTATTTCCGTCTTTTATTTGCCAACATTGGCACTCCATATTGTCCGCACTGTCATAAACCTATAAAACAACAAACAATAGACCAAATTGTCGATGGTATTAAAGCCTATGGTGAAGGAACTAAAGTTTCTATTTTGGCTCCTGTTGTACATGACCAAAAAGGTACTTTCCAAAATTTACTTGAGAGTTTAAAGAGAAGTGGTTATACTCGTGTTGAAGTGGACGGTAACACATTTTTACTTGAGGACGAGATAAATCTAGATAAAAATATTCGACATAATATTAATGTTATAATCGACAGAATTGCCATCAAAGAAGGTAAAGATACTCGTCTTGCTGGAAGCATTGAAAATGCTCTCAAACTCGCAGAAGGCTTGGTTGTTGCAAAAACGGAAGAGAAAGAAGAACTTTTTTCTATTAATTATGCTTGTCCAACTTGTGGCTGGGCACTTGGAGAAATTACGCCAAGACTATTTTCCTTCAATGCTCCATATGGTGCTTGTCCAACATGTTTAGGACTTGGCTATACAACGGATATTGATGATAAGGCTGTTTTAAAATATTCAAACTTATCAATTCGTCAGGGGTGTTTTGATATAACCGGTTGGAAATTTGAAGCGGGCGGAATGGCAAGGGCATATTTTGAAGCATTATCTAAAAAGTATGATATTTCTTTAGACAAGCCGGTTTCAGAACTAGGAAAAGACAAAATCAAGATTCTTCTCTATGGAACAGGGGAGGAAGAAGTTGAACTTGAAGTTTTAAGTGACAAAAATAAAAAAAGTTTGAAAACCACTTTTGAGGGTATTGTCAATAACTTACGTAGAAGATACAAAGAAACAAACAGTGAATGGGTAAGATTTGAAATTGGTAGATTTATGCGTGAGCAAGATTGTCCAACTTGTCATGGAAAACGCCTAAACGAAAGCGCTTTATCTATTAAGATTAACGGTAAAGATATTTTTGATTATTGCAATCAAAGTGTTAGAAACTTAATTGATATAATAAAAGATTTAAAACTTGATAAAACCAAAGAAAAGATTGCTGAACCAATTGTGAAAGAAATTTTAAACCGCTTACAATTTTTGGAGGACGTAGGACTTGGATATTTAACTTTGAGTCGTTCTGCAGAAACTCTTTCTGGTGGCGAGGCTCAAAGAATTAGACTTGCGACGCAAATTGGAAGCGGACTTGTTGGAGTTTTATATATTTTGGATGAACCATCTATTGGGCTTCATCAACGCGACAATGAAAAACTTTTAAGGACGCTTAAAAACCTTAAAGATTTAGGAAACACTTTGATTGTTGTGGAACATGACGAGGATACTATTCGTGCAGCAGATTATCTTGTCGACGTTGGACCATATGCCGGAGTCAATGGCGGTGAAATCGTAGCTGCCGGAACTGTTGAAGAAGTAAAGAAAAACAAAAGGTCAATAACAGCAAAATTTTTGCGCGGAGATGATAAGATAGAAGTTCCAGAAAATCGAAGAAAACCTAAGGATTTTATAGAAATCAAAGGTGCAAAGGAAAATAATCTTAAAAATATTGACGTTAAGATACCAACAGGAGTTTTTACTGCTGTGACGGGTGTTTCAGGAAGCGGAAAAAGTTCACTTATCAATCGAATTTTGTTCCCATATCTTTCAAATGCTTTAAACAATTCTAAACTTCCACTTGGTAATTGTAAAAGTATTGAAAATATTAATGTTTTAGACAAGGTTATAAATATTGACCAAGCACCAATTGGAAGAACACCAAGAAGCAATCCTGCCACATATACAGGTGTTTTCACAGCAATAAGAGAACTTTTTGCTTCTACTATGGACGCCAAAGTGCGAGGCTTCAATGCAGGTAGATTTTCTTTCAATGTCAAAGGTGGGCGTTGTGAGGCATGCGAAGGAGCAGGTGTTAAAGAAATTGAAATGTACTTCTTACCAGATATAACTGTTCCATGTGAAGTATGTAAAGGTAAAAGATACAATCGTGAAACGTTGGAAGTTAAGTATAAAGGAAAAACCATAAGTGATGTGTTGGATATGACAGTGGAAGAGGCTTTGAAATTTTTTGAGAATATTCCATCTATTGTCAATAAACTTCAATCTCTTTATGACGTTGGACTATCATATATCAAACTTGGACAACCAGCAACTGAACTTTCTGGTGGCGAGGCTCAAAGGGTCAAACTTGCCACAGAACTTTCTAAACGTGAGACAGGAAAAACTATGTATATTTTAGATGAACCAACAACAGGACTTCACATTTATGACATTAAGAAACTCGTTAAGATTTTAAATCGTCTTATTGGAAATGGAAATTCAGTTGTTGTTATTGAACATAATCTTGACGTCATTAAATGTGCAGATTATGTCATAGATTTAGGTCCAGAAGGTGGAGATGAAGGTGGAACCATTGTAGCAACGGGGACGCCTGAGAAAGTTGCAAAATGTAAGGAAAGTTATACAGGTCAATTTTTAAGAAAAATTTTGAATAGTTAAATTTTATTTTAAATATTAGGAAAGGAAAAGAATGAGGGTTTTTAATTTATCGTCTGGGAGTGACGGAAATGCCACATATATTGAAACAGAAAATTCACGAATTCTCGTGGATGATGGTATTTCTTGCTCTGAGACTATAAAAAGGCTTGACCTCATTGGTGTTAAAGGAAGTGATTTGGATGCTATTGTTGTCACTCACGAACACTCTGACCATATTAAAGGTATAAGCGTGCTTTCTAAAAAGTTCAATATTCCGGTTTATGCTCATAATGACGTTTGGAATGGTTTATATCCAAAACTTTCCAATTTGAAAGAGGAAAATATTCGAGTTTTCACAGGTGATTTTGAAATTAAAGATTTACTTATTTCTCCTGTTGAAATACCTCATGACGTAAAATGTTATGGTTTTTCTCTTACAAATGGTAATAGTAAAGTTAGTCTTTTGACAGATTTAGGGCATACTACTGATAAAATTTTACAAAGCATTAAAGGTAGCAGGCTGGTTTATTTAGAGGCAAATCATGATTTAACAATGCTAAGAAATTCTCAAAAATATCCTCTTTCGTTAAAAATGAGGATTGCAGGGAAAAATGGACATTTGTCCAATGATGCATCTGCAGAATTCGCTGAAAAATTGGTGTATTCTGGCACAAGGCAAATTGTTTTATCTCATTTAAGCAAAGAAAATAACACACCAGAACTTGCTTTTACATATATATCTCAAAAACTTGCGGATAAAGGAATAATTGAAGGGGAACATATGAGAATAGATGTTGCCACGACCGAACCACAACGTATATTTAAGTTAAAATAGAGTATTGACTTGAAAGTTAAATTGTGGTATAACTATATTAGGAGTGAAAAATGGAAAGTTTTGAAGATTATGTAAAATTGATTAATAAAAAGAAAAGATTGGGAGATGAAAGTTATTTACAAGATATTTATGATTTTGTTTTAACCTCAAATAGTTTTTTAAGTAAAATTTTTAAAGATTACACTGAAGAGTCCGAGATCTTATTTGATAAAATTTTTAGATATTATTATGAGTATAAAGACCTTAAAGGTGAATTAGATAATAATCAGAAATTTAAAGAAGGACTAGACGATTTGTCAAAAAATTTATTTAATGTATTAAAAAAATATAATGGATATAAAAAGGACGTTGAAAAAATTGTTGAACTTTCAAAAATGTTTATAAAATCACCTATCCCTTTAAGGTCAAAAAAAGAAGAAGTTTTAAATTCTTGCAATCAAATAGTCGATAATATCAATAAATTCAAGAAAAATTCAGACGGGTGCATAAGTTATACAAATTGTAGTTACGCACTACTAGAAGAAAGGTCAAATCGCAAACGTATTTATTTCTTATCACCTGTAATGCCTTTAAACTTGATGGAAAGATATATGCAGTAAAAGAAATACACTTAATTTTAAGTGTATTTTTTTAATCTACTTTAATTGCATAAATTGTTTCACCGTTATCGGACATGGCAGAGAATGCGAGAGTTTTTGCTTTTAGACCTATAAAGTTTTCCATTTGCATCAAAAATAACATTTGGGTCTATAGCATTAGGTTTATTAAATTCTCCATCATGTGAAATGTGAACTGCACCTATCTGTTTGTATTCTCCAAGAAGACTTTTGCTTTCCGCAAGACCGATATAACTTTGTGTGCTACCGAAGAGAACAATCATTATTATAAGCCTTATGAAGATTATATAACACATGAAGATGATTATGGACTAAAATTATACGCATATTATATATAATAAAAGAGAATCCATTAAAAATAATGTTATG
>CALVTF010000048.1 GCA_944360025.1 uncultured Clostridia bacterium | reverse complement strand
AGTTCTAGGAAGAGCAGTTGGAAGAACTGATCTTTATGGTGGCGATAAACAAGCAATGGTTAAGAGTTTGAAATATCTTCAAGGTCTAGACTATTCTATTATGCACTGCGGACATGGCGAAGATTTTGAAAAAGCCATTCAAGATAAAGTTTGCCAGATTTATATTAAGTTTTTGAGTAGGTAGGGAGGCGGAAAGAGCAAATCTTTTAGATTTGCGGTTGCCTAAGGGCAACAAAAAACTTTTAGCAATTTGCTAAAAGTTTTTTCTTTCCGCCGTGTTCGTGCTGTTTATTAAAATATTTATTTGATTTTTAACATAACCATTTATGTTAATCTCCAAAAATTTTAACTTTACTTCAATCTCAAATCTTCGTTTTTTAAAATAACAGAAATTGAAGTTTCTCGGTTAGCGATTCTTGAAAATATACGTTCATCATATCTATCCCTTATTTCTGCGAGGTCTAGGTTGGAAGTTATTATGGTGCAAAGTTTTCGCATTTGTCTTTCATTTAAAACTTGATATAAAAATTCAATGGTGGAATTTTTATAAATTACTTCTGTTCCAAGGTCATCAATGAACAAAAACTCGCAGGAGAGATATTTATCTAAAATTGTTTCGTTATAAGTCGAGCGATATTCTTTAAAATCTCGGCTCATTTGAAAAGCAGTGACAAGTTTAACAATTTTTCCCCGCTCTATTAGTTCGTTTGCCATTGCACGAGTAAGATATGTTTTCCCTGTTCCAACTTGACCAGATAAGAAGATTATATTTTTCTTAAAATCGCTATGACACCATTCTTTCATTTTTTTATAGAGCATTTTTAATGTGCCTTGAACACCTTTTTCAGCATCAGAAAAGCTTACAAGTTTTCCGAAATTGCTTTCTTCAAAAAGAATATTTGAAATTTCTTTTTTAAGGCACTCACACATTTTTCCGTCAACATAGCCATTATCTTGGCACTTTTTACAGGAATAGGAAATTGTGTTTTTTGCTCCATTTTTAGAAAAATATTCGTCAATTTCTTTTTTGAGTTTTTCTTGAAGAGTTTTGTTCGTTTTTTCGCCATATGCTTCTTTTTTTGCGTTTTCAATTATTTCTTGCTGATATTTTTTCCTTAAATTACTGAATTTTTCATCTTTTGAAAATTGTTCAAGTATAAGTGTATAAGGCTCTTCATTTTTACGTTTTCTTTCGTTTATTATATTTTCCGCCTTTTCAATAACTTCTCTATTCATATTACACCTCGATTTCTTCAATAGACTGGAAGAGGGCATTCATCTCTTCTTTAGTGTAATCACGTTCGTTATTGAATTTTTTTGTTTTGTTTTTCGTGCTGACAATTTGAGAAGAATTTTTAGCATCTTCCACTGTTCTAATATTTTTATCGTGGAAAGAGGATAGAAGGGCAGCAAGGTATTGCATTGGCTGTTCTTTTCCAACTGCAAGGTTTACGGCATATTCAATTAATTCATCCGGCATATTCCAAACTTCCGTCCAAATCTTGTATTTATCTCTATCGTATTGATTAACATTTCGAGATAAACCAATGCTCTCAAGTATGGTTTTAATCTTTTTATCAACTGAAAGGACGGAATTAAAGTATTCTTGCAGACTTTCTTCACTCAATATGCCGAGTTTGTAGAATTTTGCAAGCACTTTATCCATACCTTCCAAAGTCCTAACATTTGTTTTAAAAGAGTAGTTAGAAATTTGCTCTAACATACTTACTGAAAAGCCCATATTGAACCATTTGAAGATATAATTATCCACCACAGGCTCAAGATTTTCGTAGTATAGACCAAGATTTGTGGTGATTTTCTTAGCAACTTCAGTGGAAGTTTTCTTCTCACTTTCATAATTTTCAATTTCGTCCACTTTTTGAAGTTTTAATGAATAATATTTCTTTAAAAGTGTGTCTAGATACTCAAAACTTGGGCGTTTCATATTTTTTGCCACGTTTAATATGACGTTGTCATCAAATTTTAGTTCATCTTTCCAGAATTTATATGTCGAGCGCTCGGTTATTGTTGGCAGGCGTTTAATTTTAAGAGCCTTAAACACCATTTCCACACCTTCATTTTGTCCTTCCAGCCCGCACAAGTATTCTTCAGTTTGCTTAGCGGTCAAAATTTTACGATTAGCAAAATCTTTCGCCACCGTTGTGATATAGGAATAATTT
The DNA here is from genome assembly GCA_944360025.1 of uncultured Clostridia bacterium. Taxonomy (GTDB): domain Bacteria; phylum Bacillota; class Clostridia; order Christensenellales; family UBA1242; genus Caccovivens. Next base: position 6,107 of record CALVTF010000048.1, on the reverse strand, counting down.
ATATTATCACTTTTCTTAGCGTCCACGCAGTATTTGATAACCATAAGTAAGGCTTCTTTTTCCATATGTAATTCTTCAATGATATAGTAATATTCTTCATATTCTTTCGGTGTTATCATTCTACCGGACAAAATTTCTTGTGCTTGAGCATTAAAGGTCCCGTATTTTTTAACATTATATTTTTTTGTGTGATTTAAAACATTAGTTATAGGTAAGTATCTCACTTCAAAAGGAATAACTTCCAAGATTTGCACAAGTCCTTGTTCTTGCCAATAATAGAAACAACTCTCCACGTCCTCTTGTGACATATTAAGCTCGTTTGCGAAATTTTCAAGAGTGTTGTCACGACTTGATGCGTCTTGACATTTATATAGACCATAAAGATAGACCTTAACGCACTCAGACGAGGCATAAGGTAGGTAATTGTTAATAAAAATATTGTCCACTTGTGTGGTGTTATTTGCAACAGCATCCACAGATAGTTTACAAAAAGCCATTTTTTTGCACTCCTATTTCATTGCAAGATAAAACTTGCAATAAAATTGTAGCACAAATTTTTTTCTTTTACAAGTTTTTCAGGTATCTTTTAGATTTTTCCTTAATAAAATAGGATATGAAAAAATATGCCTTTCTTTTAGCATTAGTTTTTGTTATTCCTTTATGCCTTGTCGGATGCGGACAAGAAGTTAAACTTTCAAGTTATAATATAGTTTGTGAATACGATGAAAATGCTCACACTTTAAAAGCAGAGCAAACTGTTTGTTATGTTAATAATTCCGATAACACTTTAAATGAAGTTTGTTTTTTCTTGTACCCAAATTCCTTTAGAAAGGTCGCAGTTTCTAACGCATATTTAGAGCGAGCATATCCAAATGGAGAGTCTTTTGGCGAAATAGATATTGAAAGTGTTAAAATAGGCGAAACTTCAGCTGAATTCGAAATTGAAAATGATGCGATTTTAAACATTTCATTATTAAATTCTCTTTTTCCTAATGAAAGTGTTGAAATTGACATATCTTACGTGGTGACACTTGCAAATATCAACCATCGTCTTGGTTACGGCGAAAATACGATAAATTTTGGTAATTTTTATCCAATTCTTTGTGTCTATGATAACGGTTTTATCAAAAATTCTTTTGCTTCAAACGGCGACCCATTTTATAGTGAAATTGCAAATTACAATGTTGAAATAACATACTCTTCATCTTTCACTCTTGCGTCAAGTGGAGATATTTTAGATTCACAAACCACAAATTCAAAAACAACCACAAAAATAGTGGGCGAAAAAATAAGAGATTTCTGCTTTGTTTTATCTGATAAATTTGAAGTTATCTCAAGTGATATTAATGGTGTTAATGTCAATTATTACTACTACGATGACGAAAATGCGGAAGAGTATCTAACATTATCTTGTGAGGTTATAGAAGAATTTTCTTCTCTATTTGGAGATTATCCATATAAAAATATCAATGTGGTCAAAACGAACTTTTGTTTCGGTGGTATGGAATATCCGAATCTTGTCTATATTTCAGACGAAATTTCGGATGCAGAGACCTATCGCTATGTAATTGTTCACGAACTTGCTCATCAGTGGTGGTATTCTCTCGTAGGAAACAATGAATATGAAGAGGCATGGCTGGATGAAAGTTTAACAGAATATTCCACCGCTCTTTTCTTTGAACGCCATGATTACGGACTTAATTATGATGAAATTATAAATGGTGCTTATAATACTTATAGTATGTTTGTCGACGTTTACACAAATATTACAGGTGACTGTAATGAAAGTATGAACAGAAATTTAAGTGAATTTGAAACAGAACCTGAATATGTTAATTGTGTCTACACAAAAGGTGTTTTGATGTATGATAGTTTGAGAAAAACTTTAGGTGACAATAAATTTTTTAAATGCCTACAAGATTATTTTGAAGAATACTGCTATAAAAATGCCAGCGGTGCTAAACTAATTGATTCTTTTTCAAAATCCTCGCATCGAAATTTAGAAGGGTATTTCAATTCATGGCTAGAAGGAAATGTTGTTTTTGAAAATTAAGATTTTATAAATTTCTTAAATTCAATTTATTGAAATTAAATTTTCCTTTAAGACTAGTTTGAGCAAATTTTTTATATTGGAAACTACTAAATCCGCACTTTTTATAGCCCAATTTATTTTATCTTCTAGAGAGGATGGGTGAATAGGCAAATTAAAATCAAAAGAATGTTTTTCCCAGCAAGGTTTTTTAAAATAATATGCATGATAGCATTTTATATCAGGGGACAAACGTCTTAGAAACTTACAAGTATCAATACTAATATTGTTATATTCTAAGAAATAAAAATATTTATAATTTTCTTTTACTAAATTCTTAAAATTCTTCTTTTCTTCATCATTTATTGGCTTATCAAATAGAACTAAGCAACGTTTTTTTTCTTTTCATATTTTTCCTTTTATTTTGAATAATAGTATAAAAATATATTCACAGTAGTATTTAATTAGATTTAATTATAATATCATAATAAATGTCAAAATTTTCTTGACATTCTTTTTCTATTAGTGATAAAATTTTTTTGATTTAAGGGGACTGTTTTATGAGTAAAAGAATATTGACGGGAATAAAACCTACGGGTTATGCTCATATAGGAAACTATTTTGGGGCTATTAAGCCGGCTATTGAACTAAGCCATAATTCTGATTATGACTGTTATTATTTTATTGCTGACTACCACGCACTTACCACATTAGAAAATAGGGAAGAGATGCAGGAATATTTCTACAACATCGCTTGCACATGGCTTGCATGTGGACTTGATCCTAAAAAGGTTGTTTTTTATCGCCAGAGTGATATTAAAGAAGATTTTGAACTTAATTGGATACTTTGCAACGTCACACCAAAAGGACTGATGAATAGAGCACACGCTTATAAGGCTATTGTGGAACGTAATGAAGAGCAAGGAATAGACCGTGATGACGGTGTGAATATGGGGCTTTATAACTATCCAATTTTAATGGCTGCTGATATAATTTTGTTTGACACTGACCTTGTTCCAGTTGGACTTGACCAAAAACAACATATTGAAATTGCCCGCGATATTGCGCATAATTTTAATGTAAAATACGGAAAATGTTTAAAGGAGCCTAAAGAGTATATCGACGAGAATAACAACACATTAGTTGGGCTAGACGGCAGAAAGATGAGTAAGAGTTACAACAACACGATAAGGCTGTTTTCTGATGAGGAGACTCTTAGAAAATCAATATTTAGAGTGGTGACAGATAGTCGTTTGCCGGGCGAGCCAAAAGATGCAGACTGCACTGTAAACAAATTGTTTAAACTTTTCGCAAACGAAGAGGAGGCTAAAAAATTTGAACAAGATTTGTTAAACGGATTAGGCTGGGGAGACGCTAAAAAACAGCTCTTTGAGGTTGCAAACAGATATATTTCACCGATGCGTGAAAAATTCAATTACTTTATGAGTCATAAAGAAGAGGTGGACGAAATTTTAAAACAAGGAGCGGTTAAAGCTCAAAAAGTGGCAAGCGAAGTCCTTGCTCGCGTTAGAAAAGCAATAGGAACAGATAAATAAAATGATAAATAAAATGAAATTTGAAATGTGGTCAGTATGGCACTTTGTTTTAATGTTAGCACCAATAGTTGCCATTTTAATTCTTTATTTTGCACTAAGAAAAACAAGTTATAAGACAAGATATATTGTTGGTATTGTTATTGGTTGTATTTCACTTGGTATTCTCATAATGAGAAATATTGATATATTTGTGAATAATGGTTTTGATCCAGAAATTATTCCACTTCAAGTGTGCCATTTTGGAAATATTATGGTTTTTATCGCGCTTGTTTTTAGGAGTAAAATCGCAACTTCAATTTCTTGGACTTTAAATTTACTCGCAGCATATGCATCGCTTGTGTTTGCGGACAGTTTGGAAAACTATGCAACTATGGCAAGTATACGTGCTCAAGCATATATTTGGGGACATATATTTATTGTAATCGGAGCATTGTATGCAGTTTTGTTAAAAATTGTTCGCATAGATTTTAAGTCGTTCCTTTGGGGAATTGGAGTGCTTGTCTTGTTGTTAATTCCTGCAATTATTTTAAATTCCTACTTTAATGACGTATTAGGCTACTCTATAAATTATTTCTATATTTATAACTCAAAGGGTGTTCCTTTCGAATTTTTGTATATTGGAGATCGAGCCCAATATGGTTGGTTTACAATAAATTGGATTTACACAATTTTACTTATTTTAATTTTCCTAGTTTTAATGTTCCTAATTTATCTAATACAAAAACTTTTGTATTTAAAAGATAAAGACTATAAAACGGAAAGTGTTTATCATGCTTGGAGGCAAAAAAGAAAACTTACAAAAGTGAGCTAAAGTAAATTAAAAAGATAATTTTGATATTATCTTTTTTTGTATAGTAAAACCTCTAGGAAATTTAGTTGTATATTGGTAAGAAAAAAATTAAAAAATTTTTAAATCGCATTGAAATTAAATAATTAATTGATTATAAAAATCACTAGTCTAAAAAACTAGTGATTTTTATTTTATGCTATAGATTTGCATTTTAATTAAAAATTTGTTATTCTATTATTTAGGAGGAAAATATGGATTATTATGAAAGTAAGGCTAAAATTGCCTATGAAAAATACATAAAAGGCGAACCTTTTAAAAAGGTTTATGCGGTTGTTCAAAAGGGAGAAAAATTTGTTGTTTTAAGGAATAGTAAGGGGAGATATGAATATTCTCTTTCTGGTGGTGGCGTTGATGATGGCGAAACAAATGTTCAGGCAATAGAAAGAGAATTATTGGAAGAATTAAATATCAATGTTAAAATCAAGAAAAGTCTCGGTTTTTGCAACTATGTTCGCACTTGGAGATATCAAGGAAAAGAATTTGACATTGATTATGTTTCAGAAATTTTCTTGACCGAATTTGTTTCGTATGCTGATAACAAAAATTTTGGACTAGAAGGTGAGTTTGACGGTAAAGAAATTTCCATTGCAGAAATTTCTCGAGAAGAAATGCTAAACAAAGTTTATGAATTTACAGTTGGCGGAATCAAATTTGATTAATTTAAAATTAACTAATCTGCAATATTTTACAAAATATTTTTAAAAAGATATATTTTAATATGGAAAAATTAAAGGCAGATATGCTTAAAGAAAATTACCCAGGAGCAATAGGTTATAGTAAGTGGTTCGACCAAGAATAAAAAGGAGAAATTATTAATATGACAGATAAAGAATATATGCAGATTGCGATTGATATTTCAAAAACAGCAAAATATCCCTATGGAGCAATTGTTGTGAAAGATGATAAGGTAATTGGAAGAAGCGATAGTTTACGAGTAAAAAACGAAACGTGTTATCGGCATGCAGAATTTATTGCAATCCAAGATGCTTTAAAAGATAATAATCTATATGTGTTAGAAGAATGGGCACATAACTTAGTATAATTATTATTTCGTGACAAATTTCTGAGACGCACATAGTTTGCAGCAACTCTTCAAGCGAATGATTTTTTAATGAAAAATCATTTGGGCGGTAAGTTAATAACTTATTTTTCCATTTTTTAATTTTAATTGTTTTATAAAACTTAGGTTCCCATCTTCGCAGTAGAAATCATGAAGCCTTATAATTATTTTAAATTCCTTATATAATGATTTGGTGGGTTGCCCTGGGCGAGAATGGGTTCCCTGAAATTTTCAATTTTAGGGTAAAGCCTCGGACCCCGGGATTAAGAGGTGCACCCTGCACTTCTTTTCTTATGCTTTTTAGTACTATCAAATCCCTTTAAATTCCTTATATTCTCTACCAAAATTGTGTTATTCAAGTTTATCTCATAACTTTTGAATTTGTCTAAAATTATTTTGGTTTTTTTATTAGTTTATATTAGATGATTTATAAATCCGAGAGAAATAAAACTTATTATATCTATTTTTGTTTGACTTTTTACTTTTATTTTTATATACTGATAATAAGGATAATTGTTAAGGGAGAATTTTATGAAATTTTTAGGTTGGTTATTTAGTATTCCTAGTCGGCATTATAGAGATATGCGAAGATATGAAAGAGGGGGTGTTGGT
>CALVTF010000047.1 GCA_944360025.1 uncultured Clostridia bacterium | reverse complement strand
AACTTTCACATTTTTCTTTAATGATTTTTCCTGTTCCGCCACAACGAGGACAGTTTGTTTCTCTTATGCTTGTGCCAAACATAGTGTTTTGTTGAATACGCACTCTTCCAGCCCCCTTACAGTCAGGACAAGTTGAGAAGGCTGTGCCATTTTTTGCACCTGTGCCCGAACAGCTTTCACACTGTTCCACCTTGTTTATCGTAATGTTTTTCTCAACACCAAAAATTGCTTCTTCAAACGAGAGTTTCATAGCAAGATTTATATCTTCACCACGAGCACGTCTTGTCGTTCTTGCCTCTCCACCACCAAAAGCAGAGAAAATATCTGAAAATATGTCAGAAAATCCACCGCCAAAGCCACCAAAACTGCTTCCACCGAAGCCGCCGCCACCGAAGAAGTCAGAGAAACCGCCTTGACCGCCCTGGAATTGTGGACCGTCAGCAGAACCAAATTGGTCATAGTTAGCACGCTTTTTGTCATCTCCCAAAACTTCATAGGCCTCATTGATTTCCTTAAACTTTTCCGCCGCTTCCGGTGTTTTGTTTAAGTCTGGGTGGTATTTTTTGGCAAGCCTACGATATGCCGACTTGATTTCATCAGCACTCGCGGTCTTTTCCACACCCAAAATTTGATAATAATCTTTATTCGCCATATTTTTCTCGCTTTAATTTACATTTATTTTGTTATACATTTTGAATTATCTCTTATTATTTCACTTTCGAAAAAGCGTTCTTGAAATTCGGTAAGTGCTCTGATTTGTTCATCAGAATAATTTTTGTCAGCACTCATAACCACAAGTTTATCGTCATCATCATTCGTTCTATGAATTATTGCTTTAACAACACCTTTGTAAGTTTTAAGTGATTCAAATTCACCAAGCACATACACGTCAAGTTCCTCGCCATCACCTGAAACGGTGTTTGGAATATAGCCATAATTTACAGGATAAATAAAGCCATGTTTAGGATGCTTTGACCCCATTGGTCTATCTATCTCAACATTAACGGTTTTACCTAAATACTCTTTTGAATTCATATTCTCTCCTATAGATATATTTTTAATCAAATATGTTCATAATTTTCTATCAGAAATAGAGATTAACAAGCAAAATTCTAGAATCCCTACTTAGCAATAGTGTAGCGACAAATCGCCAACGAATTGCGATTTCGTTTTGTCGCTAATAGGCGAAAACAAATGTATGAGCGATACTTTTCGAGTAAACTCGAAAATGAGCAAGAGTGCAGTTTTCGCCTTATTTGTTATCATCATCCACAACAACTTCTGGGTCAGAGCCATCATTATTTCCGCCTTGACCATTTCCGTTTTGTCCGTTGTTTCCATTAGGATTTGCAGATTGATACATCTTTGAAACAATGCCATTTGAAGCATTTGTAAGTTCGTCAATTGCTTTCTTAACAACTTCAATGTCATCACTTTCAAAATCTTTCTTTGCTTTTTCAATAGCGTCTGTAAGTTTCTTCTTGTCGTCCTCAGAAATCTTGTCGCCACTCTCTTTCAAAAGTTTTTCAAGTCCATAAACAAGGTTATCTCCTTGGTTCTTTGTTTCCACAAGTTCCTTATGTTTTTTATCTTCTTCAGCATGTGCTTCTGCTTCTTTGATTGCTGCTTGGATATCTTCTTCTTTCAAATTAGATGAAGCAGTGATTGTAATATTTTGTTCCTTGTTTGTTCCAAGGTCTTTTGCAGAAACTTTAACAATTCCGTTTGCATCAATATCGAAAGTAACTTCGATTTGAGGAACTCCTCTTGGTGCTGGTGGAATGTCAGAAAGTTGGAATCTTCCAAGAGTTTTGTTTTGTGCAGCAAATTCTCTTTCACCTTGAAGAACGTGAATATCAACACCTGGTTGATTATCTGTTGCAGTAGAGAAAATTTGGCTCTTTCTTGTTGGTATTGTGGTGTTTCTTTCAATTAATTTTGTGAAAATTCCGCCCATTGTTTCAATACCAAGTGAAAGTGGAGTAACGTCAAGAAGAAGAACGTCTTTAACGTCACCAGCAAGCACGCCCGCTTGAATGGCAGCACCGATAGCCACACATTCGTCTGGGTTGATGCCCTTGTATGGTTCTTTTCCTGTGTATTCTTTTACTGCTTCCACAACTGCTGGAATACGAGTTGAACCACCAACCAAAATAACTTTGTCAATTTGGCCTTTTGCAAGTTTAGCATCAGCAAGTGCTTTTGTCACGCAGTCAATGGTTTCTTTAACCAAATCTTCAGTGAGTTGGTCAAATTTTGCACGTGTAAGTTCAACTTCGAGGTGTTTTGGACCATTAGCATCAGCAGTAATGAATGGAAGAGAAATTGTTGTTTTTGGAGTTGCAGAAAGGTCGATTTTTGCTTTTTCTGCGGCTTCCTTTAATCTTTGCATAGCAAGTTTATCTTTAGATAAATCCATACCAGCATTATCTTTCTTAAATTCTTCCACTAAGAAATCAATAATTCTGTTATCAAAATCGTCACCGCCAAGACGAGTGTTACCGTTTGTTGACAAAACTTCAAAAACGTTATCGCCTATTTCCAAAATAGAAACATCGAATGTTCCACCGCCAAGGTCATAAACTAAGATTTTTTGATTTTTGTTTTCGCCTTTGTCAAGTCCATAAGCAAGAGCAGCAGCAGTTGGTTCGTTGATGATACGAAGAACATCAAGTCCAGCAATTCTTCCGGCATCTTTTGTTGCTTGACGTTGGCTATCGTTGAAGTATGCAGGCACTGTGATAACTGCTTGAGTCACTTTTTCGCCTAAATAACTTTCAGCATCTTGTTTTAATTTAGACAAAATCATAGCAGAAATCTCTTGTGGAGAATATTCCTTTCCGTTAAGTTTTGCCTTGTAGTTTGTTCCCATCTCTCTTTTAATGGAGATAACTGTGTTTTCGTGGTTAACAATAGCTTGACGTTTTGCCACTTTACCTACAAGTCTTTCTCCTTCTTTTGTATAAGCGACAACTGATGGTGTTGTTCTGTCGCCTTCTGCGTTGGCAATAACGGTTGGTTTTCCACCTTCCATAACAGCCACGCATGAATTTGTTGTTCCTAAGTCAATACCTATAATCTTACTCATAATTATTAAACCTCCCTTTTATTTACAATAACTTTTGAGTATCTTATAACTTTTCCGTTATATTTATATCCCGCTTGGTATTCCTCCAAGATGATATCTTCATCATAGTTTTCGTTATGCATAACTGCAATAACATCATGTAAGTTTGGATCAAATTTCTGCCCAACGGCTTCAATTCTCTCCACTTTAAGCCTGTCAAGTGCGTCCATAATTTTGTTTTCTATCATTTCCACACCTTGCAAGGTTTTCTCGTCTGTAATTGTCTTTTTCGCCTCTTTAAAAGTGTCAAGACAAGGCAAGAAAACATTTATAACACTAATTACTCCCTCTTGCCGTTCCAAAACAAGTTGGTCAGCCATACGTCTACGATAGTTTTCAAAATCTGCTTGAACGCGTTGTGCAAGCGCTAAGTATTGGTCAGTGGCTGGCTCATCAGTTTCATTTTCTGTTTCTTTTTCGCCTTCACAATGTTCACAATTACAGTTTTCACATTCGCACTCTTCACATTCACAAGGTCCGCCGTTTTCACAACCACAATTTTCTCCATGCTTGCAATTACATTTATGCTCTTCGCACTCGCAATTTTTGTCGCATTCGCAAGTTTTTTCGACTTCTTGCTCTAAATCTTTTTCATTTTCTCTATCTCTTTTCTTCATAACCCTTCCTTTTAACCTATTGCCTAGAGTTTAACTCATCAATAACCACTTTAAGTGCTGATGCAATTCCAGAATAGTCCATTTTTTGTGGTCCTATAACACCAATGGAGGCAAGTTTATTTCCACCTACGAGAATTGGTGCTTTTATAACCGACACCCCCTCTTCTTCTGCAATGTCAGCAGAAATCTTATCGTCAGTTTTGTCTAGAACTTCAATTAATTCCTCTTCATCAGTGAGCATTTTCACAATTTTCTTGGTTTCGCCTTCGTTTTCTTGTTCCACCAATTTTGCCATACCGTCTGTTTGCACATTTAAAAGTTTTTGTTTGTTAAGTTTTGAAAGCCCTCTAACAATGTTGTTCACAACTTCTTGGAACGCTTTAATCTCGCCACTCATACCCTTCATGTATTCGTCAATATTCTCAAGCATATACCCCATTGTTTCGCCTTTGAAGTATTTGGTTAAATAATTTGAAGCATCTTGGCAATTCTCATTTGTCGCTGAAAAGTCCATAGTGTTTGAAATATATCCATAATTTGTCCCTATCAAAACCATACACTTTTCATCAAGAAGTGGAATAATCTTAAATTCAGTTAAAATCAAATTTTCAATTCCATTCAGCATAACAACGGTTGGATAGTTGGTCGCTTTTGAAATAATTTTGCCAATTTGTGAAATCATCTCTGACAAACTTTGAGTTCTGTTTTCAATGACTTTTCTGACATCTTCAAGTTCACTGTTTGTTGCCTTGACATCCTTAAGTAAGTTTTCCACATAAAAGCGGTAGCCTTGTGCGGTTGGAACTCGCCCGCCAGATGTGTGAAGTTGTTTCAAAAAACCCATAGCCTCCAAGGCATTTAACTCATTTCTAAGTGTCGCCGTGGAGACGTCTAATTTCGTTTTATCTTTCACAGAATTGCTTGTTATTGGCGAAGCATCTTTGATAAACTCTTCAACAGCAATATTTAGGATTTTAATTTTTCTTTCAGAAAGTTCCATATCTACCCCTATTTTTCAAGGTTTGCTAGCACTCTCGACTTTTAAGTGCTAACAATATTATATGCAGTTAAACAAAAAAAGTCAACAAAAAATGTCAACTTTTTTTAATTTTTTTTAAAAAATTTTTATCAGACACAAAAAAGGACAGTCTTATCATTTTCATATTGTTCATTTTTTTTACATTGTCCTAAACTTTCACATCTATCCCAATTTGATTTAATTTCTTTGCGATTATTTAAACAATTTTCTAAAACAAGGTCGTCAACAATCATCATTTTACTATTTTGATTAAGCGCTTTTTTAAATTCTTTTTTAAAAATATTTATGTCTTCTTCAGAATTTAGTTCAAAAACATCTGTTACATATGCAGGATTTTCTTTCTCATCTAAATGAATATAACAATCATTTTTCCAAACACCATAATATTCTCCTTCTAATTCACCATTTTTTGATTGCAAAATAAAAAGTTTTGGATAAACATTAGGAAGATTGGCAAAACGATAAAAAGAGATAAGTAGGTAACCATCGACATTATGAAGTGCTCCAAATACTAACTTTAATTTTTTAGGATTTTCTTTATGATCCACACAATATCCTCTAAAATACTGAGCTCTACCATATTCTCCCGTATAAATTTCATTTTCAAGTTCGACATATGCATCAAAACAATCTTTTTCTTTATAATCACCACCACAATTAAAAAGCCCTTCAATTTTTAAAATCTTTTTCATTTTAAACCTCTTGAAATAAGAATAGCATATAAAATCTACATTGTCAATATAAAATTGTAAATCATATATATAGTTTTAATGTAAATCATATTCTTTTCGGCAAAATTTATTATGAAAACATAAATTTTATAAAAATTTTAAAAAAATATTGACAAAATAAAATAAATTTGCTATTATGATAATGTCGAGTAAAGTTGTAACCATCAACTTTAAAACAAAATTTAACAAAAGGAGAACTATTTAAAATGGTTAAAGCAACAAAATTTTTAAAACTTAATAACAAAATTAGCCATACGAATGGTTCTTTTAACATATAATTTCTAATTTTAGTTAGTAAATAAAATAAAGCCTTCGTATGCAAAAATTACTTACGGAGGTTTTTTTATGAAAAAGCAAAAAGAAAAAGCGAAAAATATTTCACTTTCAATGTATCTAGCAAAATATAAATTGGGAATATCTATGTATATTCTTGTTTATCTTATTGCTGGTGCCGGCACAGTTTTGCAGACTATTCTATTTGCAAAAGCAATTGAGCAAATCACACTTTCCTTGTTTACTGATGCCATGATAACTCTTGGAATCATCGCTGGTATAGTCATCGTGAAAAGGCTTTGTTGGTATTTGTCGGGCTTAATTTATCAAAAATACGCCAACAAAATTATGGCAGACTTAAATCTTGATTTAGCAAAGCAAGCCTTTAAACTAAATTCCAAAACATATGCCGATCATGAAACAGGAAAGTTTGTGCAAAGAATTGTGACCGACCCTGAAACTGTGGTGAATAACCTAGCAGACTTGGTTGACCTCGTGACTGACTGTGTCACCTCACTTGTTATGATTATTTATATCGCCACACTTAATATCTATATCGCTCTTGCTATTGTGATAATTGTGGCATTTTGTATGATTATTGAGAGAATAAGACGCAAAAGAAACCGCAAAAACAAATTTAATATGCGCCGAAAAAATGATAAGATTTACTCTCTTACCACTGAAATTGTAAGAAGTGAAAAGGACGTTAAATCTTTAGGATTAGAGGAAAAATTAAGCGAAATTTCCAAAAAATACTATGATGATTACAAAAAAGCAGCATATAACTATGAAGTTAAAGATATGAACTTATGGACACTAAGAAATGTCATTATTGAAATTTTTGGAGTGTTACTCTTAATTTTAGGCGTTTATATGATAGATATTTCCATTTTGACACTTGCTTCCTTTATGATTATCTATTCCAACAACGGAAGTTTGTCCTCATTTGTTTGGTGTATTGGAAGAATTATGGATATATTTTTGGAAGTCAAAGTCGCATCAACAAGAATGTTTTCACTTTTTGACAATGTTGAATATGTCTGCGAGAGATTTGGAGAAACTCACCTTGAAAGTGTAAAAGGAAAAATCGAATTTAGAAATGTTGCCTATTCTTTCGTGGAATACGAAGAAATAGACGATGATAAATTTTTAACACAAAAAGAGTTAAAAGAACGCAAAAACAAGAAAAGAAAAGTGGAAAACGTCAACCAAATTTTTGATAAAATTTCTTTTAAGATTGAACCAAACACCACAGTCGCTTTTGTTGGCAAGTCTGGCTCTGGAAAATCGACAATTTTGAATTTAATGTCTAAAATGTATGAAGTAGATGGCGGAGAAATCTTAATTGACGGTGTAAATATCAATGATTTAGATAAAGATACTCTTAGAAATTCCATTTCACTTGTAAACCAATTTCCTTACATTTTTGATATGACAATTAAAGATAATTTGCTTCTCGCTAAAAAAGATGCCACAGATGAGGAAATTGAAAGTGCAATTGAGAGAGCGTCTTTAAAAGAATTTGTCTCCTCTCTTAAAAAAGGCGTTGACACAAAAGTTGGCGAAAGCGGAATTAAACTTTCAGGCGGACAAAAACAAAGGCTTGCTATTGCAAGAGCCTTGCTTAGAAATTCGCCAATAATAATCTTTGACGAAAGCACAAGTTCACTTGACAATTTTGCACAAGAGGATATCAAAAAGTCCATTGACAATTTGAAAGGAAAAAGCACAATTGTCATTGTTGCTCACAGGCTTTCCACAATTCGAAATGTTGACAAAATATTCTTCTTAGACAACGGAAAAATTGAGGCTATCGGCACATTTGACGAACTATTTGAAAACAATGTAAAATTCAAAAATATGTTTTATGCTGAAAATTTACAATAAAATGTAAAAAGAAAAAGAGGATTTTAAGTCCTCTTTTTTCTTTAATTTTGTTTAAACTCTCAAGTTTATATTGCTTGCTGTGTTTGTTCCAACTGCAGTCGGGTATGCTGGCAGGTCTTGAATACCTGGGCATTGTGAACCGCATGCTTGTTGACAAGGCGGAATGCAAGGATAGCCATAACTTGGAACAAGCACGTCAACGACTGCTGAAACTCTAATTGTGATTTGAATACAACCTGTCACAGTGAAGATATTAGGTGAAGTGAATGTTCCAATTTGGCTAGAGAATAATGCCGTTGCAGTAATATCAATAGGTGTTGCGGATGGTTGAGGAACAAACAAGACAACTGCCTTGCTGACAACAATGGTTGCAGTAGCAGTGCCTATCACTCCATTAGCGTCACGATATGTAACCGTAACAGGAATGGAAATATTCATTGTCACATTAGCATAGTTTGGTGCATTTTCTAATCTTTCAACCACAAGGTCAGTAACAGTTGCGGAAGTGCCTGGCGTGTTTTCCGCTGAAATAAATGTGAGCGGTAGAACAGGATCTGCCGGTGTGAAATCAGTGACAGATAGAACAATTCCTGATTCCGTAGCAATACTCGTGCAGGCATCAAAGATTTTAGTTGTTTGAATCAAAATCTTCTCGCAAATGCCATTTAAAGGATTGCCACTAACCGACCCGGGTCTATTAGGATTAGTGTTGTTAATATAAAAAGACATCTTTTTAACCTCCTTAAA
>CALVTF010000046.1 GCA_944360025.1 uncultured Clostridia bacterium | reverse complement strand
CTTTTTGTTTTGAAATATAAATAATTTATGATATAATAATTTTATAAGACAAGTTAATTTATCTTAACTCTTAGTTTAATATAACCAACACCAACTTGGACTTGTAGTCGGTTCGGATGCTTTATCACTTGTTGCACCAGAAAAAATAATAGCAAAAATAGTTGCTATTTTTTTATTTACAAATTATTAAACACAAAGGGACTTGAACGGGTGGATAAGCAAAGGCAACAGTGTTGCGTTTGCCCACCCCGGCGTGATAGCCGCCTACCAGCAAAGAAATACTTGACGGCGGAGCAAGTCCCACCGCTCGCACCAATGAAAAAACTTCGCTTTTAATTCATTTTGAAAACAAGTTTCAAAATTCCATTTGATGCTTGTTTTTTCATTTCACGACCAAACGCAACTCGCATTTCATTGGCGAGTTGGTCGTGACTTATAATGAACGGAATTTGTTCCAAGAATAGAAACAGTCATGGACTGCGCCACTTTGCGACCAAATACAATTCGCACTTCGTTGGCGTTTTGTCGCAACTCTCTTTGGAAAAATTAGTTTCAAAAATAAAAACAGCCATTATAAAACAAAAATATGCAAGAAAACTTGCATATTTTTTTATATTTATTACAACTTTTTTCTAAAGAGTAGAAATTTTAGAATTTAAATTTTATTTTCAGCAAAACTATAATTATGCTTTAACCTATTCTGCCTCCAAATTAAGTTCAATTTTCTTGATTTCATAGTTCTCACATGTTCCAACAAAATTGAGATTTTCAATAAACAAGGTTGCTTTAAAATCTTTAATAGATTTTTCAATGGCTTTTTTAAGTTCTTCGCTCAAACTTAAATCTAAATTTTTGATTGGAGTTTTAAGTGAAACATTGTTAACTGTCTTTTCCCCTCTTGCCGCACTTATTATTTCTACCATTAAATCACCATTTTTAACTTCTTTTCCAAAGTCAAAACTAAACTCTTTGATTGTGGTTAAATGAATAGATTTTTCTTTATGATAAATCTCTTGATAGATTTCTTCAGTGATAAATGGGAAGAAAATCGAAAAGTCTTGAAGAAGTTTATATAAAATCATATAAACTGTCTTTTGCCCAGAATATCTTGGCTCAACACCAAATTCTTCCGGTCTGTAAAGCCTATGTTTTACGATTTCTACATAGTTATCACAGAAATTCCAGAAAAATTTTTCAAGGTGGTTTAATGCGAGCCCAACTTCATATTCGTCAAGATATTTAATAAAGCCCGCTTCCATTTCTTGATATTTACCAAGTATCCATTTGTCAATAAATTCATAATTTTGAAAATCTTTGTCCTCAAAATCTTGCAGATGCATTTCAATAAACTTAGCGACATTCCAAATCTTGTTGACAAGTTTTCGACCACGATCAAGTGTTTCCTCACTGAACACAATATCTGTCCCCAGCCTGCCGGAGCCCGCCCAATAACGTACAATATCGGCAGAATATTGATTTACAATATCAATTGGTTCAACCTTGCTGTTGCCCTTACTTTTTGAAATTTTTTCGCCTTTTGAAGCCATAACAAAGCCAGAAATCATCACATTTTCCCAAGGTTTCATACCGAAGTGATAAAAACTTTTAACAATAGTATAAAAATCCCAAGTTCTAATAATTTCAGAGGCATTTGCTCTAAGACTCATAGGCTTTAATATATTTTCATAATTATCTTTTTCACCATATTTCATGTTTATAAGTGGTGTAACCGAGGAAGTTGCCCATGTATCCATAACGTCAGTTTCAGGTCTAAATTCAGTGCAACCGCACTTTGGACATTTAGAAACTTTAGGTTTATCTTGGAGTGGATTTACAGGCAAATCTTCCACATTTGCAAAAATAGGCTCGTTGCAATCTTTGCAATACCAAACAGGGAAAGGAACGCCAAAATAACGTTGGCGAGAAATACACCAGTCCCAAGCCACATTTTTAACCCAATCGTTATAACGAGAGTGCATATGTTCAGGATGCCACTTGATTTCATTTCCAATTTTAAGGAAGTCGTTTTTATGGTTCATTATATCAATAAACCATTGATTCATAACAGCATATTCTACTTCCTTACCGCATCGCTCATGTGTTTGGACTTCATGTTCAAGTTCGTCAATTTTGGCAATGAAACCGCCATTTTGCAAATCTTCAATAATTTTCTTTCTTGCTTCTTTAATTTTCAAACCGCCATAATTTGGAACAGAGTCCGCAATTTTGCCATCACTAGTAAAAATATTCTTAAGAGGAAGATTATATTTTTTCCACCATTCAATATCTGTTTGATCACCGAAAGTACAGCACATAACCACGCCTGTTCCTTTATCAATAGCAACCTTTTCATCGGCTAAGATTGGAACATTGACGTCGATAATAGGTATATGAGCAGTTTTGCCGATTAAATGTTTATGCTTTTCATCCTCAGGATTAACAAACACAGCAACAATAGCAGGCATAAGTTCTGGACGCGTTGTCGCAATGGTAAACTTTTCTTTAGTCTCTAAAGTTTCAAAATTGATATAATTAAATGTAGTTTTAATAGTTTTGGTTTCAAGTTCCGCCTGAGCAATAGACGTTAAACACTCGTTACACCAAAGTGCAGGTGCTTCTTTATGATAACAATGCCCTTTCTTCACTAAATCAAGAAAAGAAGTTTGACTAATTTTGATTGTAGACGGGCTGACTGTTTTATATTGCAAATCCCAATCCGAACTTACTCCCATGCGAGAAAAAAGTTCTTTAAACTGTGCCTCGTATTTGTCTGTTGTTTCGTAACAAAGTTTTGAAAACTCTTCTCTTCCAATCTCGCTTGCCTTTTTACCTTGTTCTTTTTCCACCAATCTTTCACTTGGAAGCCCATTATCGTCAAAACCAAAAGGATAAAAAACATTAAACCCACGAAGTCTCTTATATCTTGCCAGCATCTCCGTTTGAGAATAAGAAAAAATATGCCCAATATGAATATTTCCACTTACAGTTGGAGGTGGAGTATCGATAGAATATACTTTTCTTTCATCAGGAATAAATTTATAAACACCATTTTCTTTCCAATAATTTAACCATTTTTTTTCTTTTTCAGTCGCATTATATTTTTTATCTAACATTTTTTTCCTCACTTTATTAAAGATAAGTTTATAACATATTTATTATATAATAGCACACGCAAAAAAGCAAGAAATTTTACCTTATTTACAAAAACAAAATTACGCGTTCAAACATACAATTTATTTGTAAGGAGGAAAAATGAAAATTTGGAAAAAACTGACAATTTGTGCTCTTGCTTTAACGCTTGCTCTTTCTACAGGGCTCTTGTTCGGTTGTGGACAAAAGGATTATAACACAATCGAACTCAACGAAGTAACTCACAGTATTTTCTATGCCCCACTTTATGTCGCAATAAATAATGGCTACTTTGAAGACGAAGGCTTAACTGTTAATCTCACAAATGGTGGTGGTTCAGATACTTCCATGAGTGCACTTTTAACAGGCTCAGCGGATATTATTTTGGCGGGCCCAGAAACAGCAGTTTACACCGACCAAGAAGGTGTAAGCAATGCACCTAAAGTGTTTGGACAATTAACTCAATGCGATGGTTCTTTCATTGTTTCAAAAAAAGAGGTTGCTGATTTTACACTTGAAGATATGGTGGGAGAAACTATCATCGGCGGTCGTGCAGGTGGACTTCCAGCAATGACACTTCAATATGTAATTGAATCCCAAGGTTATGAAATCGGCACGGGAGCCGACCAAATAAATTTAAGAACTGACGTTGCATTCGACCTCACTGCAAGCGTTTGGGAAAATGATAGTAGTGTTAAATATTGCACACTTTTTGAACCAACCGCAACTAATATCGTAAATGCAGTTCAAGGCTCACAAATTGTAACAAGCGTAGGTGCACTTTCCGGCACAATTCCATACACATGTTTTATTGCTCGCGAAAATTATGTAAATGACCATAGTGACGTTGTTGAAAAATTTTTAAGTGCAGTTAAAAAAGCATATAATTACATTGTTACAAATAGTTCTTTGGCAGTTGCTCAGGCACTTTTACCATCATTTGATGGCAATACTATAGAAGAACTTCAAATAGCAGTAGAACAATATATTGCAATCAACGCTTGGGATAATGATATGGTTATGGATAGCACAAGTTTTGACACTCTTATGAATGTTATGATCAATGCTGGTGTTATTGACGAAAAATCTGTTTTTAGTGACGTTGTAGATAATTCATTTGCACAAGGTCTAATTGAAACAGTTTAATAAAATTAAACTAGATTAAAAAAAAGAGGTTACACCTCTTTTTTTATTAATGAAAATATGATATATTTGAAATTAAAGTTATTAAACACAACCAAAAGTGCGAACATTGGCTGTAACCCTTATACCAAGTAGGTTTTGCATTTTGGCTTGTATGACTGAGCCATATCTTGTTATACACTCAGCATTGTTTAATTCTGAACCAACGTCTCGTGTCCAATACATTAATGTATTTCCTAATATGTCAGCAACAAAGTCAGTAAATTCTGCTTCATAATTCCCTTCACCGAACACCGCATCTATTTCTCTAGTAGAAGCAACAGGTCCAGCAGCATTTGTAAGATATTTCATTTCATTGTACGAACCATCTAAATCATTATAAACATTATATTGAAATTTATTGTTAGTGTGAGCCGTATAACCTGAATCTAAAGCACTTTGTAAATTTGCATTTCGAAAATAATTATTGATATATGTTCTCCATAAATCAGAATCCTTATACCCTAATCCGTTTCCGTTACTATCATGTCCAAAATAATCATCATTCCAAACACTTGCAAAGACAACTTTTTCTGTCACCGCTGTCACATTGCTGCTTTCTGTGCCATAGCCGGAATAATAACCACCGTTCATAAGTGCTTTAACTTCGCTTTCGTCCAAAGCTTCATTTAAAATATGCACTCCCTTGATTTTACCAATAAATAAATCACAATTGGTTAAATCTGGAGCAGTTCCTCCACCTGCCTCTGCTCCAACAAAAATCTTATTTGAATTGTTATAAGCAAGTCTCCCACCTGTGAAAGCAACTGTATTTTTAAGTTCTCCATCCAAAAAGGCTCGCATATTATTACCATCAAAAGTCATAGCAAAATGATGCCAACCGCTTGAAAGTGAATCCCAAGTAACATTAGTTACTGCATATCTATAACCATATCCATAATCACATACCACAATAGTTACATAATTAGGAAATACGTCACTTCCAAAAGACCAACCACCCGATTCCGTACAACTAATTAATTTCATTTTATACCCATCAAACTCACTCCAATCATCCATATAAGCCCACACTGAAACGGTGATTTTATCGGTATATTTATAATTTTTATCTAAACTAATATAGTTACTTCCTGTAAAAGTTGTTTCTTCAATAAGTGAACCCGCGTCACCCTCAAGATAGTATCTCACCGGCTCAACTTTGTACCACTTATTATTATAGAGGCAAAATTCTGAGCCCGCTGGCATATCTCCAACTTGTGTACTAATTTCATAAATCGGTAATGTTGTGCTTGTGTCTGCAGGATTAGTTATTGTTCTCGCAACTTCTTTATCTGCGCTATCTAATATGTTGTCATAATTGATTGTTACTCTTAATTGATAATTATTAAACACTACAACTGTATTGTTTGTCCATAACCAGAATTTAAAACCATCACCTTCGGCTGCTGCTGCCGAATTTATAGTTAATGTCCTAACACTAGTATTATTGCTCACACCGGTATCATCAACATTCCTGACCGACGGTGAATTCAGGCTGTTTCTTGTGATTACTTCAACAGCAAATGAAGTCCCCGGACTACCACCATTTTCTATTGTTGCACTACCACCTAACACTTCTCTTGTTATGGTATATCTTTCACCCTCTTTAAATGTTAGTCCATGCACGTATAAAATAGGACTTAAAGTTAGCGTTCGACCATTGAGAGTTATAATGTTAGTCTTTTTATCATACGAAAATTCCACCGATGAATAAGTTCCGTCACCAATAGCATTTGTCCAAGTTATATCTGCATAACTTTGTGGATATTCTCCCATTTCAACATACCATTTACCTAACTCTTCGTCATACTGTGCCTGATTTTTCGCTGTCCACTTGGCGTACCATGTCATTGCACTAACAGCAAAAGTGTTTGAGGCAAGAATGTTCCCACTTTCGTTTATTGTTTGTGTCCCTGAAGTGTTTGCATCATTATAAAATCCGCCGAATGTAAAACCTGTTTTAGACGGCACAGACACACTTGTTACACTTTGCGTACAACTTGAATCTCTATACCAACCAACACCATATTTTAGATATAGATTTGTGTCGGAATTGCCATTTTGATATTTTAATGTCGCGGTGTAGACATTTGAAACATAATATATAGTTATTGACGCATTATTTGCTGGCATATTAAATGAAACTGACGAACCTGTTGAAGATCCTCCCGTATATTCCGTCTTAACATACTTATAGCCTGTCGGTGCTTTAATATCGTTTACTACTATGCTTGTTCCATAATTAACTTGTTGATAATAGTCTGTGGCGTTATCTCTAGACAATGAATTGTTTATATATAAATCAACGGTAAATCCACTTCTACCGGTTCCATAACTTGATCCATTTATATTCATGTTTAAATCTAAATAGTAACTATTCACCGTCCACTTAGCATAAAGGGTGTGATTACCTGCGTTGGTTACTATTGAAGATGCCGTTATCGCACTGCCTGTTAAATTACTATTTAAATACCAACCGTTAAATGTGTAACCTGTACGTTTAGGCGTTGGAAGATTTGCGTATGTGCCGTTATATGTCACAGTTAATGAACCAACAGCATTATCCGCTGTCACACTTGATGCCGGTCTAACCGCACAATTTCTTACATATAAAACATCTCCTGCTTGCCAATTATTTGAATAGAAAATAAAACCATGGATACTAGAAGAATTTGTTGTGAAAGTATGTGTGAAAGTTTGCCAACTTGTGGTTAATCTAACGGATGACAACAATCCTCCTTGCTCAAAACCCATATAATAAAGAGTTATATTCCTTGAAGCCCTAACTTCAATAGTCCATTTATATTGTTGCCCGCTTGTTAATGCCGAGCAATTAAAAAACGGACCACCGGTTCCACTTGACGAATTAATTGTTGCTGTCGCAGTTCTTATATTTTGACTAACGCTTTGCTGCCAAGATGCTGTTGTAGAATAATATCCTGTACTATATGGATATGTAACAACATTATTCCCCTCAAAATCAACAGTATATGTATTGGCAGAATAATAAATTAACACACTTACACCATTTGCTGGCATTGTAAAGGAAATTGAGGTATTTGAAGAAGATTTTCCAAGATATTCCACTCTCGCATAGGAATATCCTGCTGGTGCTTTAAAATTGTTTAATGTTATGCTAGTCCCCTCACTAACTCGTTGGTAATAATCCTTAAGATTATTTGATGTTGTACTGCCATATTTTATACTAAATGTAAATCCATCTTTACCACTAGGAAAACTTGCACCATCTATATACATATTAACATCAACATAAAAATTTGCTTTCCACTTTGAATAGAGTGTTAAATTAGCATTTGTTTTATATGTTGAGTCCTTTGAATAGTTTGTACCTGTTCCATTGCTTGAAGTGTTCCAGCCGTTTGGCAAATAATTATCTCGCGTTAAACTATTTGTTGCTATAGTTACACCTCCTCCATAATAAAATGATTGAGCACTGGGCACTGTTCCTCCCGTATTACCATTTCCGTTATAAGTTACTGTGTACCGTTGATAACAAACAAAATTTGAAGCAATTACGGTTCGATTTGAGTTTGGCGTCCATGTCCATGACACAGAACTTGAATAATTACCACCCTCTTTCCTAAACGCATAATTACCGGAAACTGAAACGGTTATAGTTATTGCAGTAGTTGAATAATCATGTTTTATTGTCGCCGATCTACTTGATGAAGTTAAGTTATTAGTTACTGTACAACCAGAAGCAGAAATGGTTATTGATGGAGCCGTGGTGTAGTTAGCAGTCATATTTAAAGTAAATGTGTATTTAATAGGTGTCCATTGTGCATAATATGTTACGTCTTGTGCTCCTACATAACCTGTGTTAATGTCCCAACCTGCAAATGTGTATCCTGTTCGCGTTGGTGTTCCTGATGGCGTTGGTAATGATAACCCAGAATATGAGGTATAAGAGATCTCCTTTGTGGAATTATTTAATTTTCCGCCATTTAGATTATAAGTAATTGTATGTTTTTCTCTTAATTTCACATAAAAAGTTCCAGAAAATTGATTGGTATATGATGAAGGTCTAGAAGATGAAAATGTTAAAGCATGTGATGAATTCCCATATGCATAATATTGTGAGTAAACCGTTTGATAACTATTATTAGAAAATGAATTTGAAAAAAAAAAAAAAAAAATGCCATATTGACTATATGGAACTA
>CALVTF010000045.1 GCA_944360025.1 uncultured Clostridia bacterium | reverse complement strand
TAGAGCGTATGGTTCATACCCATAAGGTCGGTGGTTCGAGCCCACCTATCACCACCAGAGAAAAAACTGCACTTTTGCTCGTTTTCAAAACAAGTTTGAAAAGCATCGCCTTTTCGCTTGTTTTTTCTCTTTATGCAACAAATCGCATTTCACCCGCGATTATGTTGCAGCTTGCTTACGAAGAAATTTGTTCCAAGAATAGAAACAGTCACGGGCTGCGCCACTTTGCGACCAAATGCAATTCGCACTTCGTTGGCGTTTTGTCGCAACTCACTTTCGAAGTATATTGTTCCAAGTGAAGAAACAGCCACAGGCTGTTCTCTTTATGCAACAAATTGTACTCTTCCTAGCGATTTTGCTGTGGCTTATAATGAAAGAAAATTTAATTTATAACAAAACCTATAAAAGTATTTCGAAACACTTACTAAAACCTCAAAGCACTATTTCACTTTCTTCTTGTGGCTGTTTTAACAACAAATCTTCAAACTTTGAACTATCCAAAAATAATGCATAAATATTGATTGTATTTTTTATTTTTGCTTTTGTACCTTTAAACATTTTTTCCTCCATAAATTAGATGTTCTTACAATTTTAATCATTTTGTTAATACATTTTATGCCAATATATCTTGCTTTTATCATCATTAGCAAGTTCTGTTGTATATATCGTATATTTATAGAACCATTTATTTCCAAATAAAATGCACATTATAAAGGCAACAATAATCATACAAACCAACTTTAGAGGAGTGCTATCAAAATGGTTGTATATGTAGGAAGATGCTATCGCGAAAAATATATGATATAGATATATTGTTTTTGTTCTACTTCCGTAACTTGTAAACCACATATTTTTTGTTGTCATTAACCCCAAAACTGAAAATAAAACTAAAAAGGTGAATATATATCTTAAAATTCTATATGGTAAATGTGCATACTCATAAGATAAGTAAAATATTAAATCCATATCTATACCTTTAAATATAAAAAACGAAGAAATAAAAACTGCAATTATAATAATAAAACATAAAATCTTAAATCCAAACCTTTTAAAAATAATATAAAACTTTATATCTTTAAAGAAATATCCAAATAGAAAAAACGGGTAAAGGCAAATCGCCCTTGACAATATTCCAAGAATATTTGGAATTGGAATATATCCAAACACTAGGGCAATTATGACAGATAGGAACAATATAAATATTTTCAAGTTCACAGAACCAACTTTTTTAAAAACAATTGTGGTTGCCAAAAAGATAGGTAAAATTAAAAGATACCATAAACTATAAAAAGGAAAGTATACGTCAAAAGCACTTATATTTCCAAAAAACATAATTAAAAACATTACAACTTGAAATAAAAAATATGGATATAAAAATTTAGTAAAAATCTTTTTAAAGTCAAACTTTGCAAAAACACCAGAAACATAGAAAAATAAAGGCATATGAACAAAAAACATACAATTATAAACCCATCTTATCCATTCGTTTGTCGAAACTTTCATTGGCATCAAACAATGCGTCAAAACAACAAGATAAATAGCAAGAACTTTTAAGTTGTCAAAATAGCAATTTCTTTGCATATAAACCTCATATTTTTCGTATATATTAAATATAAAATAATTAAAAATAAATGTCAAATAACAACAAAAAGAGTTTTGGAAAATCCAAAACTCTTTTTTGTTATTATCTTCTATTCATTCTACGAATTTCTTGCGTAAGTTCATTAATAGCAGCGTTTGTTTTAGCCGTATTTTCAGCACTTGCTTTTGCCCAATCAGGTCCTTTAGGTCTAACACCCGCTTTAACCATTGTATCATTAAATGCGTCCATTATGTCTTTATCAAAAGCACCTCCATAAGCAACTCCTGCAATACCCATCGTTGTTTTTGCTACATTGCTTACCCCTCTAAATGTTCCACCTAAAAGTCCAGGGTGACGTTTATAGTATTCGACATTTTGATTTGCTCTATCAAGTCTTGTTTGTTGATCTTGTACTTTTATACCCTTATCACCGATGGTATTTGCGGCAGCAGCCCTTGTTCCACCATTATCATTGACAAATTTTTGATAACTTCTATTTTTATTTGCATATTCTCTTGATAAATCATCCGCATTATAAGATCCAGTCATTCCTGCTCTAACCTTAGAAATTTGATTTATTTGATTCTCATCAAGTCCTCTTTCTCGCAATATCATTCGCATATCATTTTCACTTGTGCTATCATTTATACCTTCTAAAGCATTTGCAATTTGAGCATTGCCGTAAGCATCATTTGCTTTTTTCAATTTACTTTGAGCACTTCTTCTCCTACGTTCATTTAAGGCACCACCAAATCCTCCTGATAAGAATGCTTGACCATAATCTCGAGCAGCACCCACTGCTTTGTCAAGACCCTCTTTCGCACCTTTAGGTAAGAGAGAAAGTGGGGCTTTCATTGCCGCAGTATAAGGCAATGCTCCAAGTCCTGCGGCTCCAACTGTCATAGCAGTGGCCTTACCGATTGTAGACTTAACTTCTTTCGACATATCATCACCCGTCTTATTTGCGTCAGCAGCACCGATAAGTCCAGAAAGTGTTGAAATGACTGCTTTAATGGTGATTAAACCAACAATAATAAACAAGGTTTGCACTAACCTATCCACAAGAACTATGCCAAAGAAATTTATTTCATTTATATATGGCAGAATCAAAAGGACTAAGTTCATGCCGACGACGGCTCCATACGCCATCAAAACTTGCTTCATAAAGTTTTCTCGCCAACCTTTAAACGCTTTTCCATCGTCGATAGGAGCAAGTCCGGCAAGCGGCGGCATAACAAGGAAAAGCACCACTGACATAATAAGTCTAGCCATTAATCCCATGATGATATTTAAGAAGATTGAAAGACAGACAATGCAAGCACCGAAACCAACAATGAAGTTATAGTCCCAAAGATCATAATAATACCAAACAAGGCCGACATTAAATTTTGAAAATGCACAAGCCCGTGTCGTTGTAAAATTAGTTAAATATCTCTCACATTCCAAATCACCAACGCCATATACCATTTCATAATATCCATTTAGGTGTAGGAAGTTAGCAAATGCTTCATCCACCATATTTGCAAGAACGTCATCATCATTATTATGCTGAGTGAAAAGGTTTAATCCGCCTCCACCATTCCCTGTGAATGGAGTATTGATACTATATTGCCCTTTCCTTACACGATTGCCATTATACGCTGCAACTTTAAACATTGCTCCAGAAAATGGCTGAGTTCGTGCAGCAACTTTACTCATTTCTTCAATAGTTGCAGTTGGTCTGTCAAACAAACCAAGTCCATACAAAATTTGTCCGGTGTGACCAAACATATCATAGAAAATGTAAGTCTGATTGCCAGCAGAATCTGTTACACCTTGTTGAAGTTGGTCAATTCCATAGGCCTCTTCCCCTTCTTCAGATTGCCCATATAAATTTGACAAGTCGTCCGAACCTACCGCAGTTATTTCATCAAGCGCAGTTAAGATTGCTTGACTTAAATAAAGTCCTAATATAACAATGATTGGCACAGCAATCATATTGATAATAGCCTTTCCTGCTGTTGCTACAATTGGAAGAGGGCCTTTTGCCGATTTTTCATTATATGTATAGTGACTTTTGATAATTGCTACAATGGTGGAAATAAAAAGAATGATTAAACCAAAAATAACAAAAGACCAAAAAACAGTGGAAAGAAGAGAATAGTCTGTAAGACCTGTTGCATTTCCGCTATTAATATTGATTCCTAAAATACCGCCAATAAAATTTGTTAGCAAATCACCACTCATAGGTTGTCCATCAACATAGTAAATGTCAAGTCCAGCCAATTTCCTAAATAAAAGTTGCAAAAAATCAATTAGACTTAAAAGAGAGGTATTTAAAAGATAAATAACCTTTGGAATAAGACTTAAAAGTTCTTTAAAGAAATCACCTATCCAATCAAACATATCCTCTCCTTAGTTTTTATTATTTTTCTCATTATAACAAAATAAAATACAATTTACAACAATTTTTCCCATTTTTATCAAAAAAATTTGTAAATACTTTCTTTTTCTAAAGTATTTTAATAGAATATTTTTACATTTTTCTATTATTAAATTTAAAACACAAAAACTCTTGTTTATTCACTTCAAAATGAGTATAATAAAAATATGAATGATAAAATAAGAAAAAAGTTAAAAACACTGCCAACCAAAAGTGGCGTTTATGTTATGAGAAATGAAAAAGGGGAAGTTATTTATGTCGGTAAAGCAAAAATCCTCAAAAATAGAGTTTCTCAATATTTTCGCCACTCTGAAAAGCCGGTTAAGGTGCAGGCAATGGTGGATAATATTGATGATTTTGATTACTTCATCACTATGAGCGAACTTGATGCTATAGCACTTGAAAGTAACTTGATAAAAAAATATCAACCCTTTTATAATATCCTTTTGAAAGACGGCAAAGCCTTTCCATATATAAAAATAAATCTTCATGACGAATTTCCTAAATTTGAAATAACAAGGAAAATCAGAAAAAATGACGGTGCAAGATATTTCGGTCCATATTTTGCCGGGCTTGATCCTCGCGCTATCTTAGAGACTATTCAATCTGCTTTTAAAATACGCAACTGCTCACACAAATTCTCTTCGGAAAAGCCACTCAAAAGAGAATGTTTAAACTATTCTCTCGGACTCTGTCTTGCTCCTTGCACTAATAGAGTTACAAGAGAAGAATATATGGAGGAAATTAAAAAAGCCATAAATTTTTTAAATGGTAACGACGAAGAAATTGAGAAAATTCTTTTGGAAAAAATGATAACCGCTTCCAATAACGAAAATTTTGAGCGCGCCATTGAACTACGCGAAGCACTCAAAATGGTGGCAAAACTAAAACAGCGCGTTGTTGCAAATCTCCCTAAAAATGTCGACAAGGACGTTATTGCCTATGTTACAGACGGACTCAGTGGTGTTTTAACAATTATGGTGATAAGAGGCGGTAAAATTCTTGGAATTCAAAACTACACTCAAACAGATATGAGTGAAGAGGATACAATTTTTAACTTTATGATTCAATACTATCAAAACTCTCTTCCACCTCATGAAATTATTGTCAGCCACGAAGTGGATGAAAACCTTTTATGTGAATTTTTGGAAAAACATATAAAAATCATATCTTCACCTAAAGGGCTAAATTTAACCCTCTTAAAAATGGCAAAGGAAAATGCCACTGAATATCTTGAAAAACATTTGGAAAAGGAAAAACTTGAATATAACAACACAATTGGCGCTTTAAAAAACTTGCAAGAAAAGCTACATCTAAAAAACCTGCCAAAGCGTATGGAATGTTATGATATATCTCATATAAGTGGAACAAACAAAGTCGCTTCAATGGTGGTTTTTAAAGATGGTAAACCATATAAAAAAGATTACCGAAAATTTAAAATAAAAACCGTCAAAGGCTCCGACGACTTCGCCTCTCTTCAAGAGACTTTGACAAGAAGATTTAAAAGGCTTCAGAATTTGGATGGCGAAAGTTTTAAAGAAATGCCTGACCTTATTGTTATAGACGGTGGAAAAGGTCAACTTTCTTCCACATACGAAATTTTAAAAGAATTTCATCTTGAAGATAAGATTGAAATGATTTCGCTCGCCAAAAAATTAGAGGAAGTTTTTGTTGTTGGAAGTTCAAACCCTATAATTTTAAAATATGGCAGTGCCGAACTCAAACTTTTGCAACGAATAAGAGATGAGGCCCACCGCTTCGCCATAACTTTCCATAGACAAACTCGCACAAAAGCACAAACGGAAAGCGAACTATCAAAAATTCCAGGCCTTGGACAAAAGAAAATAGATGCCCTCCTAAAAGCTTTTGGCTCGACAGAAAATATCAAAAAAGCAACCGCAGAAGAACTCAAACTCGTAAAAGGAATCCATACTGCCATCGCAGAAAGCATTGTGGAGTTTTTTGCTTCAAATAAATAATAAAGAATTTTTTCTTGACAGTTTTTATAGAAAATGATAAAATAAGAGTATGGAATATAAAAATGTAACTTTTGAGGCAATAATGGCAACGCCAAGCTGTGGAAAATCGTATCTATGTGATAAGTATCCAAACTTGTTTGTCGATGCAGACGAGCTGCGCTTAAAACTTAAATATGAGATCCCAGAAAATTTATCTCGACAAGAGATGGAGAGCACAAAAGGAGAACGCCCTTTTCCGCGTCGCCTTCATGGAGATATATTGAACGAAGAAGTTTTTAAAAAACTTGACGAGTTAAGGCAAAAAGGGATAACTATTATCGCTGCCCCGCATCCTGAAATGTTTGAATATTTTAAAAGTAGAAATATCGCATTTTGCTTTGTCTATCCAAACAAAAATATGAAAGAAGAAATTAAACGACGAATGGTGGAAAGAAATAATCCAGAGTCAACCATAAATTCTAATTATGAAAACTTTGAACTTTTCTATGAATCAAACGCCAAAGATACTATTGCCGCTGTTCACTATGAGTTTGGAGAAGATGAATATCTTGAAGATATTATAAAGAAATTTGGCTATAATTTTAAATGAAAATTGACAAAACGAAATTTCTTAAATAAAAAAATACTTTGCACAAAAGCAAAGTATTTTTTTTCTTTAATTTTTAGCCTCCAATGCAAAGTGGAACAATAATTCCGGCAATTACAATAAGTAAGCAAATAACATATAATACTTTCCAAACAACTGGTTTTGGTCTAACATAACGCCAAGCCAAAATTGAAACAATAACGATCATTATTGCAGTTGCAATGCCTTGCAAAATTCTTGCAGCTGTCATTAAACCGTTTGCATTAATTGCTGCGAGCACCAAAGATACGGCATAAATTATTGTTACTGCTACAATAACCCAAAAAGAAATTTTGTTAAGTCCCCATTTATTTGAGCTACTGCTTGAAGAACTTTTGCTTGAAGATGATTTTTTTGTTGCCATATTCCCCTCCTATTGATATAATTATACCATTAAAAAATTTTATGTGTCAATTAATTATAGAAATTTAATCAAATATTTTTAAAATTGCTTTGTATAATTCCAAATATTTGTTATAATTTAGAGAAAGATAAATATAAGCGAGGTTAAAATAAATGCTAGATTTTCTTTCTTCCACAACGGAAAATTCCCCAAAGATTTTTGGATTTGTGCATTTTTTGGTTTTAGGAATTTTTATTGCATTAATAATTGCTATCTGTGTATTTTTACGAAAAACAAGTGAAAAACAAAACAAAATAATTTTGTTATTTTTTGGATTTTAGCGTCTTCTTTTCGAAATCCTAAAACAAAATGATAACGATTTTAAAAAAATTATGACTATTTTGGAAAATGACATATAATAAAACATTCCAAATTATTATTTACTCTCCATACTCTTATTGACATGGTTTACTGTGCATTGCACTCAAAATATAATAAAAACTTTGTAGTTACAAAGACACCAGAGAGTCAAAATCTTCATAGAGCCAAAAAATTTGCTGCCAATCTTCTCATGCCAACACCACAACTTAAAAAGGTTATATATGAAAAGGATGTATTTGGCAAATATAGATATTTGGTACCTTTAATAAGGAGCGTAAAAATGAAAAAGATACAAATTGTTCCATTATCAAGAATGGAAGAGATGAGAAAATATTTCTATGAATATTTAACCGAACTTTCTAAGTTCGATCCGGACATTAAATTTGACGATAAAGGCATACCTATCTATAAATGGTTTGATTGTTATTGGACTAATAAGGATAGATTTCCATTTTATTTTTTGGTAGACAACCAAATAGCGGGCCTTGCTATGATTAGAGAACTTGGAAATATGTTGTATGATTTTGCTGAATTTTATGTTTGTCCTGAATTTCGAAAAGATGGCAATGCAATTTGGTTTGCCAACGAAATCACAAATTTATTTGAAGGAGAATTTGTCTTTTCAACCAGATTTACAAATCCAAGAGCATTAAAATTTTGGGGTAAATTTGCTTTGCAATTTGAAAGAAATTCCTTCTATGATGATGAGATTTGGAGAAATTGGACAATAAGAAAAAATAATTTTAACAATCACATGTTAAATTTGGCACCTATATATTTTGATCTTATAAAAAGTGGAGAAAAGATTTTGGAAGGTCGCCTTAATGATGAAAAAAGAAAAACTTTTAATATTGGCGACACAATAACCTTTTACAAGGAACCCAAAAAAGAAGAAACCATGAATGCAATTATTCTTGATAAACATATTTTTAAAGACTTTGAAGAAATGGCAAATTGTCTTGATAAAAAAGATTTAGGCTTTGCAACTTCCACAAAAGAAGAAATGATAAATACTTATAGAACAATTTATAAACGCGAGGACGAAAATAAATATGGTGTCGTTATTTTTAAAATTAAAGTGTTATAACTTTGTTTAGTATTAAAATTATTATAAAATTTTTATAATTTTTTTACAAATAATATTCAAAAGTAAAAAATCTAACGCTTCAATTGTTAGATTTTTTATATTCAAAAGACCACAACTATTC
>CALVTF010000044.1 GCA_944360025.1 uncultured Clostridia bacterium | reverse complement strand
AAAAACACCCTTTTAGGAAGCCCGGTATATTTCAACAAATTTAACCACAATGACAAAGGCGAAGTTATAAACGAAATTGAAGTTTGTTTCCAATATAATGATAGTTACAACGAAATCATCAACTCTTATGCCAACAATATCAACACCGAAGAAGGTGGAACCCATTTAGATGGTTTTAAAAATGCCTTAACTAAAGTTATTAATGACTATGCTGTTAAAAACAAAATTATTAAAGAAAGTGAAAAACTTTCTGGTGAGGATTGCCGTGAAGGCATCACCGCTGTCATCTCCGTAAAACTTCGTGAACCACAATTTGAAGGACAAACAAAAACAAAACTTGGCAACAGCGAAATGAGAAACATTGTCTATAAGGCAATGCAAGAAAACTTTGGCGATTACTTAGAAGAACACCCAAATGAAGCACGCGAACTTATTATGAAAAGTGTAACTGCACAAAGAGCAAGAGATGCTGCAAGAAATGCTAGAGAACTAACAAGAAGAAAGAGTGTCCTCGAAAACACCACTCTCCCAGGAAAACTTGCTGATTGCTCTGAAAAAGACCCAAGTCTATGCGAAATATATATCGTCGAAGGAGATTCTGCTGGTGGCTCTGCAAAACAAGGTCGTGACAGACGCTTCCAAGCAATTCTTCCACTTCGCGGTAAGATTTTGAACGTGGAAAAAGCAAGACTTAACAGAATTTTGGAAAATGCCGAAATACGAGCAATGATAACCGCCTTTGGTGCAGGAACAGGCAATGATTTTGACGAAAGCAAACTTCGCTACAACAAAATTATATGTATGTCCGATGCCGACGTTGACGGTTCCCACATAAGAATACTTCTTCTAACCTTCTTCTTCCGTTTTATGCGACCTCTTATTGAAAATGGTCACGTTTATGCCGCACAACCACCTCTTTACAAAGTTGCTCGCGGAAAAGAGGAATATTATTTTTATTCTGATGATGAATTAAACCGCTGGTTTGATGAAAATGGCAGAAAAGGCACAACTCTTCAAAGATATAAAGGTCTTGGCGAGATGAATCCTGAACAACTTTGGGAAACTACAATGAATCCTGAACACCGTGTTCTTCTACGTATCACAATGGACGATGCAATTGAAGCCGACAAACTCTTCAATCAACTTATGGGCGAGGATCCAGAACTTAGACGACAATTTATTGAAGAAAACGCCACTCTTGTTAAAGATTTGGATATTTAAGGGAGAGAATAATGGATTTTAAAACATACCTAAATCAAATTGAATTTAAAGTTAGTAAAGAAGAAGAAAATTATGCTTACTATTATAAAAAACCATTAAACGAAGTCGACGGAGTTGCAACTCACTATCAAATAGTTCACCTTCCTTATGTAAGTCAAGGTGATATGAAAAGAATACGTGCTATGCATAGTTATTTATCATATTTTAACAACGTCACTTGCGACTCATTTTCTGAAATGATAGAAAGTATGCCAGATTTTGTTAAAGTGATAAAAAGTTATCCAAATGCTTCCTTCAAGGCTTCTATGCAAGATTTGGTAAAATATGGGCCACAACGATTTGCAGAAGAAATAAATAATGTAAACGCAAAACCTTCAAACAAAACAAGTGGTGAAAGAAGTTTATAATGTGATTTAACAATAATTAAAAATAAAAAGGGTTATAACAATGAGTAAAATTGACGAAGAAAAGAAAAAAAGTTTAAAAGAACTGTTTGAAAATGAAAAAGTGGAAAAAGTGGAAGTTGTGGGAGAACTTAAAAAATCTTTCATTTCTTACGCTATGGCTGTCAACGTCAGCCGTGCCATTCCTGATGTTCGCGATGGACTTAAACCTGTTCACCGCAGAATTTTGTTCAGTATGGGCGAACTTAACAATTTCTACGATAAACCACATAAGAAAAGTGCAAGAATTGTCGGTGAAGTTATGGGTAAATATCACCCACACGGCGATAGTTCCATTTATGATGCTCTTGTTAGACTTGCGCAAGATTTCTCAATTCGTTATCCTCTTGTTGACGGTCACGGAAACTTTGGTTCTGTCGATGGTGACCCACCTGCTGCTCAGCGTTACACTGAAGCAAGACTAAGTAAAATCGCCTCTTTAATGCTTGAAGATATCGACAAAGAAACTGTTGACTTTTATCCTAACTTCGATGATACCCTTATGCAACCATCTGTGCTCCCAGCAAAATTTCCTAACCTTCTTGTCAATGGCGCAGACGGTATTGCTGTTGGTATGGCAACAAATATTCCACCACACAATTTAAGAGAAGTAATTTCGGGTGTACAAGCCCTTATTGATAACCCAGATATTGATATTGACGATCTTATTAAGATTATTCCTGCACCTGACTACCCAACAGGCGGTATTATTATGGGAAGAACCGCCATAAAACACGCATATAAAACAGGTCGTGGAGGAATTCTCGTTAGAGGTCGTGCAGAAATTGAAGAAACTTCGTCAGGACGTGCAAGAATTGTCATAACTGAACTTCCATATCAAGTAAATAAGGCTCGCTTCATCACTCAAATGGCTGATATGGTGAAAAACAAAAAACTTGATGGTATCGCTGACATTAAAGAAGAAAGTGACAGAGAAGGTCTACGCGTTGTTGTTGACGTTAAAAAAGATGCCAATGCACAAGTTGTATTAAATTCTTTATATAAACACACAATGCTTCAACAATCAAGCGGTATAATTATGCTTGCTCTTGTCAATGGTGTTCCAAGAGTTTTAAACCTTAAAGAAATGCTTTATTACTATCTTGAACACCAAAAAGAAGTTTTAATCAGAAAAACGCGGTTTGACCTTAAAAAAGCACAAGAAAGAGAACATATTGTCAAAGGTCTTGTTATAGCACTTGCAAATATTGATGAGGTAATCAAAATTATAAAATCCTCTAAAGATAAGCAAGATGCTATGGTAAACCTGACCTCTAATTTTGAACTTGATGAAATTCAAGCAAATGCCATCTTAGAGATGCGTCTTTCAAAACTTACAAGTTTGGAAGTAGAAAAATTAAATGAAGAACTTAGAGAACTTGAAAATACAATTGCTGACCTTCAAAATATTTTGGACACTCCTTCACGTGTTCTTCAAATTATTCGTGACAACCTTGAGGAAATCAAAAACACCTATGGTGATGAGAGAAAGACGGAAATAAGTCTAGAAATGGGCGGAATCGATATTGAAGATTTAATTGCCGAAGAGGACGTTATAATTTCCATGACACATATGGGCTATATCAAGCGTATGGCAATGGATGAATATAAGGCTCAAAATCGAGGCGGTGTAGGAATTTCTGCTCATAAAACGAAGGATGAGGATTTTGTGGAAAAAATTTTAGTATCTTCTACTCATGATGATTTATTCTTCTTCACAAATCTTGGAAAAGTTTATAGTTTAAAAGCATATGAAATTCCTGAGGCTCAACGCCAAGCCAAAGGTAGAGCAATGATAAACCTTATAGAACTTTCTGTTGGCGAAAAAGTGGCAATGATAATTAATGGCAAGAAAGGAACGAAGGGAAATCTAATTTTAGCAACAAGAAACGGACTTATCAAGAAGACACCTCTATCAGAGTATGAAAACATTAGAAAAGGTGGTAAAATTGCCATTAAACTTCTTGACGGTGATGAACTTATTGGAGTTGGTGTGACAAGCGGACGAGATGATATATTAATCGCCTCTCATGAAGGAAAAGCCATCCGCTTTAACGAAACTGATGTTCGCCAAGTTGGTCGTGACAGCCAAGGTGTTAAGAGTATGAAACTCAATTCTGGCGATTATATCGTTGATATGGCAATCATTAAAGACGAAAACGATAAAGTCATCACTATCACTGAAAACGGCTACGGAAAGCAAACCAATGTGGAAGAATTTAGACTTCAACAACGTGGCGGTATGGGCGTTAAAGCATGTATTTTAAGTGAGAAAACCGGAAAACTTGTTGCTCTTAAACTTATTGAAGATAATGGTGATTTAGTGGTTATTGCCGACACAGGGATTATTATTAGAACCCATATTGACAATATCAGCACTCTCTCCCGTGTCAGCCAGGGTGTTAGAGTTATGCGACTTAAAAATGATGCAAAAATAGTCAGTGTAGCACTCACTAAACGTGAAGAAGATGAGACTGACGAAGAAGTTGAAGAAATAACTCCGGATTCATCAAATGAAACAAACGAACGGGTTGAAGAAAAGGGTGAAACAGAAAACGAGGAAAAAACTGAAAAACCTTTATCTCAAAACGCTGAAGAATAAAAAGATATGAATATTTTAATAAATAAAACCACTAGTTTATCTGGTGGTTTTATTGTACAAGAAAAAAGAATGATATTTAAGATTCATTCTTTTTTCTGCTAGTTTCAAATTTCTCAAACTTTATCAGTGGATTTTTATTGCAAAAAAGATACTTTAAAATTTGATTAAAATTATTTTGGCTGTAGTTCGTTTTTATACTTTTCTATTATTTCATCATCTAGTCTCATAAAGAGTGGTTTTGGTGAATTTATTTTATGAGATTTTGTGATATTAATTTTTCTTGAATCTTGCCAATTATCTTGAGCGTCTGGAGATCCAGAGAAACCAAGTTGTTGCCATATTTCTTTGGTTTTTGTTGGCATAATTGGGCTTGCCACAATAGCGAGAGCCTTTGCCATATTGAGACATAAGAATAAAACTTTTTTCGCATTTTCTAAATCACCATTTTTAATAAGTGTCCAAGGTGCTGTTTTCTCAAGATAAGTGTTCCCTATGGAAGCAAAACGCATAATTTCCTTATATGCTGCTCTAAATTCTGTTTTAGCAAATAAATTAGCAATTTCATTCGGACAATTTTCAATCGCCTCAATAATTTCTTTATCATTTTCGTCTAAATTATTTTTGATATCATCAAAGTCTATTTTAAGTTCGCCCGCGAAATTTTTGTTTATCATATTAAGTGTTCGGTTAAAGAAATTGCCATATTTACCAACAAGTTCAGCATTTGTATTAAGTTTGAAACCTTCATAAGAAAAGTCGCTATCTTTGTTTTCTGGAAATATTGAAAGAAGGTATGCTCGAAGCGTATCAATATCAATATCACTGTCAAGCAAACTTTCACAGAAAATTCCAACCTTATTTGATTTAGAAAATTTTTGACCTTCAAAATTTAAAAAGTTAAAACCGACAACATTTTCTGCAAGTTGATATTTTTTACTTCCTAGTTCAATACATGGGAAGAAAACTGCATGAAAGTCGATATTGTCTTTGCCAATAAAGTTGTAGATTTCGCAATCTTTGTTTTGCCAGCGGTCTTTTACCATTTCCTCTCCACCAAGTTCTTTAGTAATGGAAATATAGCCTATTGGAGCATCAAACCAAACATAAAAGACCTTATCTTCAAAGCCTTCTAATGGAACTTTGATTCCCCATGGAATATCACGAGTGATACAACGAGGATTAAGACCTTCATTAATCCACTTGTATGCCATATTAAAAACATGTGGGCGAAAAATATCTTTCTTTGTATCAATCCATTTCTTTAAATCATTTTGAAGTTTGTCAAGACGAATATATAAGTGTTTTGTGTTTTTGAAAACAGCATCTTCGTGGCAAAAAGCACATTTGGGATTTTTAAGTTCTTCCAAATCATATGTTTTCCCACAGTTGTCACATTGATCACCATAGGCTTTATCATAACCGCAATAAGGACAAGTCCCATAAACAAAACGGTCAGCAAGTGCAATTTTGTCATGCTCGCAGTAGCACATTTTGCTTTCTTTTTCGCTTATAAAACCATTTTTATTTAAATCGTTAAAAACTTCACAAGTTACTTCTCTATGAGTTTCAGTGTTTGTACCACTGAAAATATCAAAACTAATATTAAGTTTTTCTGCAATTTGTTTCATCTTGTTGTTCATCATTTTGATATAAT
This sequence comes from uncultured Clostridia bacterium, assembly GCA_944360025.1. GTDB lineage: Bacteria > Bacillota > Clostridia > Christensenellales > UBA1242 > Caccovivens. Next base: position 2,911 of record CALVTF010000044.1, on the reverse strand, counting down.
CATGTATATCCATATTTAAATTTTTTGCACTGATATAACTTGCTGTCCCGTGGTCATCTGTTCCACTCACATATATAACGTCATTGCCATAAGTACGATTAAATCTTGCAAAGATATCACCAGGAAGCCAACAACCAACGAGATGACCAAGGTGTGGCAAGCCATTAATGTATAAAAGCGCAGACGTTACAAGTATTTTTTTTCTTTTATTTTCCATAATTTACCTCAATTGAGAGTTTTCAACTCTTTTTAATTTTTATTTATTATTTTTTATTAACCTTGAATTATTTGAAAGTACCAATAAGACTTATAAACATTAAGAGAGTGCTGCAAGCAAGTGTCAATGACACTAGTTTAATATATTTTCTTTGCCTATAAGTATTATTCATTGTTTTTTATTAACATATCAATTATTTTAGAAAGTGTCAACGACACTTGCTCAGAAGTTTCCATATTTTTCAGAGCGTAAGTGTTTGAGTTAACTTCATCCTCTCCACAAATTATCACATATGGTATTTGTTTTCTATTAGCTTCTTTCATTTTGGCTTTAAAACTCTTTTCTTCACTCAAAATATCTGCTTTTATGTTATTTTCACGAAGTTGAATCATTAAATTTAAGCCATATGACAAAGATTCTTCATCAAAAGTGATTATACCAACTTTTACGCTTGAAGTTTGCAGGTTAACCATGTTTTCACTTTTTAAAATATCAAAAAGGCGGGTAATACCAATACTCATGCCAACGCCTTGCACTTGTTTATCAATAAAATTTCCACAAAGATTGTCGTATCTTCCACCACCACCGATTGCACCTAAATTCCTTTTATTTTTAATATAAACCTCAAAAACAGTGCCGGTATAGTAGTTATGCCCTCGAACAATGGCGAGATTGTAGCAATAAGTATCGTCCCGCATACGCATCGCTTGGAGCCTTTTTTCGATTGTAGCAAGTTCAGATAAACCTTCTTGGTATGTTGTGTTGTCAGTTATATTTTTGACTTTTTGAATGATATCAGTAAAATTACCTTTTGCATTAAGTATTTTTAAAAGACTTTCAATTTGCTCTTCGTTTAAGCCACTAGATTTCAAAAGAGAGATAAAGTCCACTTTTGAAAGTTTGTCTGCTTTGTCTACTATAACCATAAGTTCAATCGTTTTATCTGTAAGACCAAGACTTTCAAAAAAGCCAGCCAAAATTTTCCGATTTGAAATTTCAACTTCTACTTCAAGTCCAAGCGCTTTAAAGCATGGTTCATAAAGTTTTATACATTCAGCATCATATGTGAGAGGAAGGGATTCTCCAATTATATCAGCATCACATTGATAAAATTCGCGAAATCTACCTTTTTGAGGGCGTTCGCCACGGTAAACTTTGCCTATTTGAAAACGCTTGAAAGGAAAATCTAAAACATTATAATTCATACTTGCAAAACGCGCAAGAGGCACAGTCAAATCATATCTTAAGCAAATATCATTATCACCTTTGTTAAAGCGATATATTTCTTTGTCAAGGTCTCCCCCACTTTTAGCAAGCAAAATATCACTATATTCTACTATCGGTGTGTCAAGAGGAAGGAAACAATTGATTTTAAAGACATTTTTTATTTTATCTAAAATGTCTTCAAAAATAATTTCCTCATTTGGCATAAGTTCCCAAAAGCCTTGCAATTTGCGTGGAGTAATAAGTTTTTTGTCTGTCATATTTTTCCCTTTATAAGTATTATTATAAATTAATTATGGCTAAAAGTCAATTATTTAGTGCGATTTGTGCTTTTTAAAAAATTATGTAAAATTATACACAAAAATACACACTTATCCACAAATTATAATTATACATTTCGGTTTATGAATATACAAAACTTTAAAATGTGGTCAAAAATGAAGAAATCCACATAAGTTATCCACATTTCCACATTAAAATCTTAAAAAATGGACAAATTTCGCGACAAACTCCACTTCTAAGGGAAAATTATAAATCATAAAATAATACCCACGTTTTGATAGTTATGCAAATAAATGTGTTTTTATAAATTTTTTATGCAAAATTAAAATTTACTTTGAATAATAATTCATGTACTATTTTTGTTTTGAAAATTATTTAAAAAATTTTTTACAATATTAATTTATAAATTTTAACTAATAAAATGTAATTTTGAAAAACTTTATGATTTCTATTTATTAGGACATTTTTCAAAACAAGCCACTATCTAATTATTTTTATTACTTTTATTACGAAAAAAAGGTGACCGTGTCACCTTATTTCATTAAAAATCTACTTGGTTTTTTATCAGCAATGAAATATAAGTTATGAAGTGCTCTTGTGCAGGATACATAAAGAAGATTGCGGTCAAGTTCCGTCTGATAATTCTCGTCATTTGCAAAAGGAATGACCACCATATCAAATTCTACACCTTTTGCATTTATGATTGTAGTAATAATATTTTTTTCTCCTGAAATTTCATGAGTTTCATCTAATACTTCAAACTTACTTATTATGTCACTTTGATTTTGAAGTTCATCAATTTCTTGTCTATCTTTGCATATTATACAAAGTGTTTTGCTTTTATGCTTTGCTTGTTTTTCTTTTATAAGTTTTTCAAGGGCTTTCACTGTATTTCTAGTTTTTAAGAATTGTACTTCTTCTCCATTTCTATTAACATTATTAGCCACTTTTTTGCCTAAAATTTTTTGCGAAAATTTAGAAATTTGAAGAGTGCTTCTATAGGATTTTGTCAAATGACATATTTTGGACTTCGTTTCTTTTGCGAGAAGTTTTAAATAATCTTCATTTAAACTTTTATCAATACTTTGATTGATATCGCCAAGATACATTTTTGGACAATGCCAAAGTTTATCAAAAAGATAGAAATGACATGGCGTATAATCATGCATTTCGTCCACAATAACGTAT
>CALVTF010000043.1 GCA_944360025.1 uncultured Clostridia bacterium | reverse complement strand
ACAATGTCGTTATTATCGGTGGTGGTCTTACAGGCTGTGAAATTGCATATGAATTATCATTAAATGGCAAGCATCCTGTTATTGTAGAAACACTCAATGACCTTATGGCGACACCAAAACTTTGTCTAGCAAACTCTTCATATCTTCGCGATTATTTCAAATACAAGAATGTACCTGTATATCTTGAAAGCAAGGTTATGGAAATTAAAGATGACGGAGTTATCATCGAAGACAAAAATGGAAAGAGAACTGCGGTTAAGGCAGATAATGTTATCTCTGCAATTGGATATAATCCAAATCCTCTTGTTAAAAAAGGTCGTCATGTTCATGTTGTAGGTGATGCTTTACAAGTTGGCAACCTCAGAACTGTTGTTTGGCGTGCTTGGGAAGTTGCAGAAAAAATTTAGCTTTGTTTTATTTATAAATTAACTTGATTGATGTATTTCTTTTATGATATAATAAATCCAGGAGAAAAAAATGAAACATTTTAAAATATTGATTTTAAGTTGTTGCTTGCTTATTTCTGGATTTTTATTGTTTGGTTGTGCGGGCGAAGAAGGAGGGAATAAAGATGATGTTGAAACTGTTCCTGAACCTGCAATCTCTTACAGTATAACTTATCATTTAGACGGTGGTTTTTTAGAGGAATTGAATCCAAGCAGTTATAAAAATATTGATGATTTAAAAGATATTAAAAATCCAACAAAGCAAAATAATGAATTTCTAGGTTGGTATTTAGATTCAGATTTTGAAACAAGTTTAAATGATTTAAGCAGTAGTCCGAATAAAAATATAGAATTATTTGCAAAGTGGATGTGGTATGATTTAAATTCTTCACAAGATATGCTAAATATTAAAGTTAATTGCAATTATCGATTAACAAATAATATAGACATGAGTGGAATTTATAATTATAATCCAATAGGAAATACTGCAAATCCTTTTGTTGGGATTTTTGATGGACAAGGCTATAAAATCTCTAATTTAACAATTACTAAAAACAATGAAGGAGAAATTGGACTTTTTGGAGCAGTTAAAAATGCCAACATTAAAAACTTAGCTCTAAATGCTATATCTTTAATAAATAATGATGCGGATAATGCTGGAGTTTTAGCTGGTTATAGTAGTTATAGCCAATACGAAACGCTTTCATTAAGAGATATAAATATAAATGTTTCTAACACATCAAGTTCGAGTGTTGGAGGATTAATAGGAAATTCATATAATGACAATCTTTATAAATGTGCTATAACAGGGCATAACAACACTTTGAAATACACTAATTCTTATTCAGGATTCAGTGAAGTGGGAGGTTTTATCGGTAACAGTAATTCAACATTAAAAGTATGTTATAGTTTGGTTGATGTTGTATGTGATGGAGGCGATAGTAATAATTGTGATTTTAGAGTAGGAAATTTTATTGGAGAAAATGATTCTAATGGCAATATAAACCAAGTGTTTTCAGTTGGTTCTTCAAATACCGCAACATGTGCATACGCTACTACAGGCGGTTTTGTAGGCATTAATCGCGGAATTATTTTAAATTTTTACACTGACAGCTATCCGCATGTTTATTCATCTAATCATGGTGGTTACAATGTAAAATCTGGTGTTGTAATAGGTTCTCAGTTAGGGGTTGTGGGAAATGGGTATCGCTATTCTGTATCAGATACTACATATCCATATGCTAAAAATATTGATGATATATCAATTTTATGGGACAAAAATTATATGACAGAAACTATGAAATTTAATGATCCAAGTTGGAAATTTCTTGAAAATTATTATCCTTATTTTTAATAAAGAGTTAAAAAATAAAATTATAATAAAAATAATAAATTATTTTAATATTATTTTTAAATTTTGCGCAATTTTTGCTTATTTTTTAATTTTTTTGTTTTGAAATATTTTTTTTGATAATTTATTATTTAATTTTTATTTAAAATAAACTACATAACTCGGCAAAGTAGACAGGCTAAAATTGTGCCAATTATTGAGCAAACAAGAGCGACAGGTATAGCGTATAAAAGTTTTTTAACTTTGGTTTGTGAAAAATAAACAGTTGCAACATAGAAAATTGTTTCGCTACAGCCCATGATGACACATGCGCAGCGAGAGATATAGCTGTCAGCGCCATAAGTGGTTAGAATATCTTCTAAAAGAGCATAGCTTCCACTTCCGGTAAATGGTCTAAGCAGAACAAGTTCGGTAAGTTCTGGTGGAACTCCCAAAAATGTGAAGATTGGCGACAGAATATCGGTTAGCCAGGCGGTGATCCCGCTGACGCGAAGAAGAGCAACTGCGATTAATATAGAGGCGATAAAAGGAAAAATATCCACCACAAGTTTAATCGCACCTTTAGCACCTTTAACAAAATTATCGTAGGTGTTTATGCGTTTATACATGCAGTAGAGTATAAGAAATAGAAAAAGGATAGGTAAGATATATGCACTCATTCTCTTTTCCTACCTTTTATCTTTTTTCGTATTTTTTCAATGCTGTGGCATAGAATTATTCCTAATATCGTCGTTGTGAATGTGACAATAAGTGTTGGGAGAATGATGTCGGAAGGATTAGCACTTCCCGCAGTTGACCGTAGGCCAATTACAGTTGTTGGAAGAAGTTGAATGGACGTGGCATTTATGACAAGAAGCATAATCATAGCAAAATTGGCTTTTCCGCTTTGGTCATCCAGAGCTTGCATTGCTCGTATCCCCATTGGAGTGGCGGCATTACCAACACCTAACATATTGGCTGAAATGTTTAAGGCAATTATTTTTTGTGTTTCTTCATTGTCTACTTTAAATATCTTTTTGATAAGAGGACGAAGAAGTTTTGCGAGTTTTTGAGACAAACCGCTAGCATCTACAACTTCAATAAAGCCCAGCCATACAACATACACAGCACAAAGTTCAATACAAAGTTCTAAGGCGCTTGTTGAAGCGCCTATCATTTCATTTAACATTTCTGCAGGGTTTGTGATTAAAAGCACGAGAATAGATGACAGCATCATCATTATCCAAAAGATATTCATACTTATTTTTATGCGAGATATATGAATAAAAGTCATTTTCTTGACAGAATAAATTATATTTGATAAACTTTAAATATATTAAAAGGATAATTTATGTTTATTGATGTTCATGCTCATCTATGTGATGATAAATTTAATGATCTGAAAGAAATAGTGGAGGATGCAGAGAATCAAGGTGTAAACAAAATCATTTCTGCAAGTTATAATTTTGCATCTTGTGAGAAAAATTTAGAAATAGCAAAAATGTTTAATAATGTTTTTATAACAGTTGGTATTCATCCAGAAAATGTTGATGAGATTCAAGATGATTATCTTAAAAAGTTAAAAGATATGGTAAAAAACAAAAAGGTGGTGGCAATAGGCGAAATTGGTCTAGATTATCACTGGAGAGATGATAACAAAGATTTACAAAAAAGAATATTTATTGAACAAATTGAACTTGCAAATAAATTGGATTTACCTATTGTTGTTCACTGTCGTGATGCTATAGGTGACACTCTTCAAATTTTAAAAGAATACACTCCGAAATGTGAAAGTTTGATGCATTGCTATAGTGGAAGTATTGAAAGTGCAAAGGAATTTATGAAACTTGGTTTTTCTTTCTCGTTTGGCGGGGTGGTAACTTTTAAAAATGCAAAAAATGTGCAGGAGGTTGTGAAGAATATTCCTATTGAAAGAATAATGCTGGAGACCGACTGTCCATATATGAGTCCAGAGCCATTTCGCGGAAAAATTAATGAGCCTAAAAATATTTCAATAATAGCAGAAAAAATAGCTGAGTTAAAAAATTTAAAAATTTCAGAAATTGAAGAAAAAACAACAAAAAATAGCGAAAAAATGTTTAAAATTTAATAAAAAATTGTTTTTAAAGTTTTTTTGTTTAATTTTTAATAAATTCAAATTTTTAAAAGGAAAAAGAAATGTTTAATTTTAAAAAAAAGTATGGACAAAATTTTTTAAGCGACAAAAATCTTTTAAAAGCTATTGTTTCGGACAGTGAAGTGTCAAAAGACGATACAGTTTTAGAAATTGGAGCGGGGGCAGGAGCGTTGACGCAAGAACTTTCGTTATCGGCCAAAAAAGTTATTGCTTTTGAGATAGACACTGACTTAGAAGAAACTCTTTTATCATTAAATCTAAAAAATGTTACTTTTATATTTCAAGATTTTATGAAAGTGAGTTTAAAAGATTTTGAAAAAGACTTAGATAGATACAAGGTTGTAGCAAATTTGCCTTACTATATCACAACTCCAATTATTTTTAAACTTTTGGAAGAGAGCGAAAAGGTGGAATCTCTCACTATTATGGTGCAAAAAGAGGTTGCCGAGCGAATTGTTTGTGAGGCGGGAAGTAAAGATTATGGAATTTTGTCGGTTATGATTAAGTTTTACGGCGAAGCCAAAATAAATCGCATTGTAAAACGTCAAATGTTTAATCCAATGCCAAATGTAGACTCCGCGGTTGTTACAATAAAAATTGATAGAGCAAAATATACAAGTATAAATAGAGAAAAATTTTCTAAACTTGTCAAAACCGCTTTTTCGATGAGGAGAAAAACACTTCTTAATAATCTTTCGGCGTTGTTTTCTAAAGAAATTTTAAAATCTAAGTTTGATGAAAAAATTTTAACAAGAAGAGCAGAAAGTTTAACAATAGATGAATTTATAAATTTGTATAAAATATTAGAAAAATAATAAAAAAATCAAAAAAAATAGCATTTTTTATATTAAAAAACGCTATTTTTTTATATTTTTACTAGATTTTTATTAAAATTTTGGTTTTTATTTTCTATGAAGTGGCAACATTTTTCAAATATCAAAATACTGAATAAATTAATATAAATATATATATGAAAAAGGAAGATATGATTGTGCTTGCCACTTTCATTGCAATGGAACTAAGCAAGGACAAAAGTTTTGAAGAAATAAGAGAGTTGAGAGATTTAGTAAATCAAGTCGGTTGTTCGCTAAATACTCTTCTTAGTTGTAAAATAAAAAAATAGCATTGTTAATGCTACTTTTAATCAATTTCGAAATATATTAAAAGTGACAATGTCACTTATGCTGGCAAAACTTCGACATTGAAGGTGGCAGAAATTTCAGGATAAACTTTTGCAGTTACTTTGTAAATTCCAATAAGTTTAATAGCCTCTTTTAAGTCAATTTTTTTCTTATCAAGGTTTATTCCTCTTTTTTCAAGTTCTTCGGCAATTTCTTTGCTTGTTACAGAGCCAAACATTTTTCCATTTTCACCGCATTTAATTTTTAAAGTAACGCTAATGCCTTCAATTTTTTTGGCAAGTTCTTTTGCGGCTTTAATTTCTTCTTGTTTATGAAAAGCCATTGCACTTTTTTGAATGGCGTTTTCGGAAAGTGCTGAATTGTCCGCTCTCTTTGCAAGTCCATTTTTAAAAAGAAAGTTGGAAGCATATCCGTCTGCAACTTCTTTGATTTCGCCTTTTTTTCCTGTTCCTTTTACGTCTTTTAATAATACAACCTTCATAATTTCCCTCTTTTATTAAAATTTCTAAAATTATTGTAATATATTTTATCATTTTTGTCAAACTTCTTTAGTTAATTAAAAATTTGCTTTTTAATTTACAAATTTTGGTAAAAATAACCATAAGGAGTTTATATGGATATTAGATGCAGAAAAACAGGTTGTGTTTATAATGATAGATATACTTGCAAGGCAAAAGAGATTGATATTTCTAGGGGAGCAATTTGCCGAAAATATGAAAAGAGTGATAAACCTGTTGTTGACAAAACAAAAGATATGTTCTCTAGAACACCTAGTTATGCTCCACAACGGGACAGCAAAACTATTAGGATAGACTGCTCGGCTCATTGTTTATTCAATAAAAACGGTGACTGTCAAGCAAACGGTATAACCTTAAATGACTTAAAAAATAAACCTTATTGTGTGACATTTTTAAGAAAATAAATTAACTTTTAATGAAGATTGGAATTTTAGTTTTAATTAATATATTATTAGGCAATATCAATACCAAAGCAATCTAAAAGAGATTAAGAAATTTTTTATAAAAAATATTGATTTTATCTTTTAAATCATTTATAATAGAAATATGAGAAAGAAAGCACAAAAGAATTTTTTATCAAAAGAAGAGGCTAAAAGGTTTGACGAAGAAACCTTGAAATCTCAAGTGCCAGAAAAAGAAGTCTTGGGAGAAGTTGATGAAGAAGTTAAACCTTCATTGGACCAAACTAGCGAACAAAAAGAAAATTCTGACATTTCATTTGATGAGGCATTAAAAGGATTCAAGTTATATAGTGATATGGAGACCGTTCTTCGAAGTTCGCTTTTAGGATACTTTGAGGGTGAAGATTATAAAATAAAAAAGGAAGTTGCAAAGGAACTCTTAAAACTGCCTAAAATTATTGACGAACAAACTGTAGGGACAATAGTTTGTCATGCATTATACAAAGATTATACCTTTAAATTTTACATTTCATATGATAATTTTACAACATATTCTTCAGCACGTATCTATCTTCTTGAAGAGAAAGATAATGTTGATGGAATAGAAACTTTAAAAACATTAATTGGAGATTGTGTTCAGCCGGGTGGAAAAGATATTGCTGAGTTTTTGATTACAGAATGGAATCTTAAGAAAGCATCAAATAATGGAGATGGCGAAGATGGGCAAGATCAAGAACTTAACATATCTGAACTTGATTCGGTACTCTTAGGGATAAAGACAGATTATGTTTTCAATAAAGAACTCATGGAAGTTTTGTCACAAATTTATGTTATCAGAATGATAGCACTTTTAGGCAAATGTGGACAAGATGGAGAGAAAATACTTTCTGAGTACAATAAATTATTAAAAGAATTTGCGATTAAAAGACCAAGTATTCTTCTTAAATATGCCATGATGAAGCATGTTTTAGACAGTGTGATTATAAAAAATAACGGCATAGAAATTTTAAGAAAAGAAAACGAAAAAGAATTTCAAGAAGTTATGGTGAGTTTTTATGAACCACTTAAAAAAATTAATGTAAGATATTTTGAAGGTGTTGAAGTGGCTTATCCAAGCATTGAAAGAGCGAAAAAGCCATCAGAGACAACAAAATCCTCTTCTAAAAAACCTGCTGAAAAAGGAGAAAAGCCTTATTATATTAAAACAGCCGACGCTCCTAAAATTGATCCGTATAAATATGGTGCAGTTCCAAAAATGCCGGAGGCTGGGGGATCTATGTCTCCGACAGAGAAGAAAGAAGTTCAAAATTCGGATACAGTAGAGAATAAAAAGGAAGACAATAAACTTGCCCCTAAAATAGAAACTGAAACTAAATTAAGGGAAAATGAAGATAATGTTGATTTTGAAGATCCAGATTTTGCAAAAGATTTATTCAAAGAAACTGTAAATCCACTTGAAAAAGTTGCTAACCAACTTGAGAAAACTGGAGAATCACTTGAAGAAGATACTGTTAAAGGAAAAACTCCACCAGTAAAACCTCCAGAGCCTTATCTCTAATAAATTAGATGGAGAGAAAGTTTAGAAAGATAAATTTTGATATAAATAATAAATGTTAAAAATAAAAAACTCTATCATATCAGATAGAGTTTTATTTATAAGTGTTCTTAATATTTATTTTTGCATATTAAACTTTTTAACCAATTCATTATTTTTATTCACACATTCAGCCATTCCATTATAAACTGAAAGAGCAAATTTCGCAAATTGGGAACTTGTAGGATTATTTGAAAGAGCGTCATAAGTTTTTTCAAATTCATTATAATTAATCATATAAATTCCTGTTTGAAGTTCTTTGCATTGCGTTACTAAATGAACGGACTGACGAAAATCTTGAATCATGTTTTTAAATCTATAATTCTTTGGAAGAGCCTTAACTATATTTGCATAGGCTTCTGACATTTTGACATCATTAGGGTCTGAGTCATCAATGAAAAACCCAATGAACTTTTGATATTGATTTTCAAATGACCCATCTCTTTTATTAACAGTGAATATCATACTATTAACTCCTTTTTTCTTTATTCGCTTTTATTATAACATATAAATTTTTGTTTGTAAATACCTTTTTGAAATTTTTTTATTTTGTTTTAAATGGACTCTTTAGGTTAATATTTTAATAAATGCAATAATTCAGTAGAATTAAATATTATTATAAAATTTTGTCGCTTGTGAATAATTTTTATTTTTCTCGTCACTCTATTTCTATCTTTTGACCTTTTTGTCAATAATTGAAGTGGTGAGATATGAAAATTAATTTTAAAAATGTTGGTGGAGGAGCATTTGTTCTTCTTATAAGTGGTCTTATTTGTAAGTGTTTGGGAGCATTTTTTAGGCTTCCGCTCACTAATATGCTGGGAATTGAGGGGATCGGTGTCTTTCAACTTGTGATGAGTCTATATTCGTTTGCTCTTGTGGTGACAGCGGGTGGTGTGACAGCCTCGCTATCCAAACTTATCGGCTCGGCGCGTGCGAATGGGAGAATGGAAAAGGTTGGGCTATATCTAAAACAAGCACTTTTGGTTTCGGTGAGTATAGGACTAGCGCTCGGCGTCCTTTTCCTTATATTTGGAAGATATATCGCAATTTTTCAAAATATTTCTTCGTCCGCTTCTTATTATCTTTTTGCACTCATGCTTCCGTTTGGTGCTGGACTTGCCACTCTTAGAGGCTATTTTCAAGGTTATGAAAATATGCTACCAACTGCCATAAGTCAAGTGATAGAGCAGGTGATTCGTTTTAGTTTTGGGCTTTTGTTTGCCTACTATTTTTCTAAATTTGGCATAGTCCAAGGAGTATTTGGAGCATTCTTAGGGGTGCTGACAAGTGAAGCAATTTCGCTATTGTTTTTGATTATCTTTTTCACTGTAAAACGAAGAAGCAAAAAAGAGGTATATAGCCGTGATTTTTCTCGAATTGTTCGAAAGGAATTCAATAACGCGAATTTTCC
>CALVTF010000042.1 GCA_944360025.1 uncultured Clostridia bacterium | reverse complement strand
TATAATTAATTAAAGGAGGTTAAAAATGGAAAATACACAAAATCTTAGAAACAAAGATTTAGATAGAACCGTGAAAGTTTTAGGTATACTCGCTACACAAAGAAATACCGGTCTTTTAAGTTTTATTGTAAATCAAAACCCTGAAGTTATTTCCTATCTTAATCAAATTGGAAATAAAAATTTTGCTAATTTTCTTGGAAACTATGTAGAATCAACACCTGTGTCTAAATCTAATTCTAGTTCTAGAGAATTATAAAATTGAAGCAACTTGAGAAAAAAATTCAAGTTGCTTTTTTGACTAAAAAATAAACATAATGTTGTTTTATTAAATTTAAATTATTTTTTAAACCTTAAAGTTTTCCATACTGCGTCTATAATTTACATTTATTCTTTTTTCAAATATTTTGGACAAAAAACTTACTGTTGCATCATCTCTATCACAATATAGATTTATTTTCTTCGGTGATAGTTCAATCAATGTGGAAACTAACCCCTCTTTTGTCAAACTCTCGCATGAGGTATCGTTTTTTTCTGGAAGTTTAATTGAATAGCCATTTTCTTTTTCAAACACCGATATTTCATTTTCGCAGATTTCCAAGTTGTCAATCAAAAACTTAAGTAAATCAAAAAATGCTTCATCGCCAATGAGATAATCACTGTTATCGTTTGCAAGCATGATAAGTTCATTCCACTTTTCTCGAAGTCCAGAAAGGCGAAAATCATAAAACGCATCAAGGTAGAGTGTTTTGTCAAGATTTAGGTTTTTGCTTATAATATAAAAATCAGTTTCTTTATCAAAATTAATTAAAGCCTTTTTGAAAGCCGTTAAACTCATTTTTTCATGCATAGGAAGGTGAAGATTTTTATCTAAATATTCCTCTTTATAAAAGTTACATATAACTTTGATTATGCTTTTTTCAAGGACGCACATAAGCCGTGTTTTTTCCACAGCAGGACAAGCAAGCATAATGAGGAAATTGTCATACTGCTCAAAACAAGTAAGAACAGTTTCATAGTCTTTTGTCTCCGCTTTTAAAGTCTGATAAATAAATTTGGCAACATTAAGGCGTCTAGTTGCTAAACAAAACTCCCACATAAAAACTCCTTACCAAACTATTTTATGCAAGGAGTTTAAAAATACTCTAAAAAACATTGCGAATTTTAACATTTCTTTTCAAATATTTGACTTTAATTGAAAAATTAAGGTAATATAATTATATAGAATTACAAATTACATTTACATTCTATAGACAGTTAAACTTTAAATATAATTTTTATAAGGAGCAAATTATGAAAATAAGAACTAAATCTAAAAGCATATTTTTTCTACTAATTGTTTTATTAGTTCCTGTGTTCCTTTTGTTTGGCTGTGATGAACCTGGCACTTTTAGAATTGACGCATATGTCAATGAAAATAAAAATGGTATTGTATATGGCTATGGTACTTATACCGAAGGCGATAAAGTAACATTACAAGCAAATGGTCTTAATGGAAACAGATTTATTGCTTGGGTTTATCAAAACAAAACAATTCTTTCAAATGACTCAACTTATGCTATTTCAACAAGCGAAAATGGACTTTCAAGCACTCTAACATTTACTGCATCTCAAGCAACAGCTGACCGATACACTGCCGTATTTGAAGATAATTCACAGCAATATTACACCATTTCGTCGTATAAATTTACTACTGATTTAGCAGCAGAAGAGCCTCTTCCAGAAGAAAACACTGAGACATTAATAAGTGGCGGTTCTCTTAATATTATGATAGGAGAAACCATAACCTCTTTTAGAGATTTAACTTTAATTGAAGGAGATTTTAGAGATAAAGTTACAAATGCAGTAAATGACATAAATCAAGTTATGAATCTCTCCTATACAACAAGTTACTATATTCGTTTTAGCCTTACGCAAGGAAGCGGACAATCACAAGTAAGAACTATAACCGTCACCCTTGGCGAAAACAACATTTCAAATGACGTAAATATTGTTTTCAATCAAGATAAATCTTTTGATATTCAATATTCCTTCCAAATTGACAGCCTTGACGGTGAGGAAGAAGTAACGCAAGATATAACCTTGGTTATTAAATTTGCTCCACTCTCCTATCAAGAAACAACCAACATTTAAATTCAAACTAGGCATATCGCCTAGTTTTATTTAGCACTTCTCAATGTATTACCGTAAACAATGATAATTAAATCTGGAGACGTTATTAAATTCAGATATTCTGGCAAAAATTTATGTTGTACAGCAGAGAACCTTAAATTAAGATTTAAAAAATTGGATTTCACAGATTAAAGTTAGTTAATAATTTAAATTTGTAAAAAATGCATATTACACAAAATATAGTGTAGTATGCATTTTTCTACCAATATATATTTTAATTATACATTTAGTTTTATAATTTCTTATCAATTCCCTCTTTTTTAAAGATAGGATTTGATAAAATATAATCAGTTATGGCTTTCGCAAAAGTTGATGATCCATAAACATTCTTTTCTCGTTCGTAACCAATCCACATTCCCGTAAAAGTTGTTTCACCTTTTTCTAAACTTGCCTTTCGTATATCTTCGGAAATTCCTGTTTGCTTTTTAGAAAGAGTTATATACCCTTGTTCTTCATAATACTTACATTGTAAATCGCATTCAAGTTTATCTATAAGATAAGCAAACTGTGCCTCCTTTGTTTTTCTCTCTTCAAACTCATCAAAAAGATTGATTATTCTTTCTTTATCATCTAAAAGCTCTAAAATTTTCAGAACTGCCTCGTATTCTTTTTTATGTTTCTCTTCTTTTGAAACTCCATCAATAAATGCAATATCACCTATTACAACTTCGCCTAATTCGTGGAAAGCAAGCATCAAAATAACTTTTTCAATATCAACACCTAAATTAAATTCGCTATTAACAGAAAAAGCCAGCATCTGCGTTCCATATACATGTTCCGCCACACTTTCAAGTCTATCACTTTCAACGTTCCAACGTTTCCAACCTGTTCTTATAAGATTTTTTAAGCGCTGTGTTAAAGCATAAAAATCACAAACATTTCTTAATCTTTGTTCTAAACTTTTGTTGTTTCCTTCCATATTATATCTCCTAACTTTAAGCCCATTATATAATAACTTAAAAATGTTGTCAATATACTCTAGGTAATCTAGCAACAGTTTTAACAAACACAATCTCTAGTGTAGTATGCAATAAAAATTGTTGCATACTACCTAAATATCGTATTCCACTTTTTTTAAATAAAGCCCATTAGGAGGCATCGTTTTACCAAGCAAACTTCTATCTCCATTCTCTAATGCTTTTAAAATATTGCTTTCTCCCACTTTGTCTATTTCAAGTAGTGTACCAACAATAATCCTTACCATATTATAGAGGAATCCATTTCCTGTAACTTTAAATGTCAAAATATTCCCCACTTTTTTAATGGAAATATCATAAATTTCCCTCTCAAAATTTGTTACACTTGTATCTGCCGAACAAAATGCTTTAAAATTGTGTTTACCAACCAATAATTTAGAAGCAAATTTCATTCTCTCCAGATTTATTTCATATGGATAATGAGTTATAAGTTGATGGTTAATCGCACTCCTTATTTTAGATAAATCAATGCGATATTCATATGTCTTTTTCTTTGCCAAAAAGCGTGGATGAAAGTTTAAATCTACTAAACTCACCTTTTTTACCACCAAGTCATCACTTAGAAGTTTATTTATTGCAGTCTTAAAGTTTACAAGAGGAATTTTGTTTTTAATTTCTACTGTTGCCACTTGATTTAACGCATGGACGCCTTTATCTGTTCGCCCACTCCCCTCAACTACAACATTTTCTTTTGTAAGAAATGAGATTTTCTCTTCAAGTTCTCCTTGAACAGTTCTCTTGCCATTTTGTTTTTGCCAACCATAAAAGTTTGCACCATTATATTCGATTATCATTAAAATTTTTCTTTTCATGATTTAATTATACAATAAAATTTTAGATTTATAAAGGAAATTAATAAAAAAATAAAAACAAATATCATTTGTTTGTTTGACAAAATATTTTTAAAACCTTAAAATTAAATTAATGAGGTTAATATATTCCATATATTAAAATATTTTAAAGGAGTTTTTATGAAGAAAACAGTGGACGGTAACACCGCAGTTGCTATGGTGGCATATAAACTTTCGGAAGTTATTCCAATATACCCTATCACCCCATCTTCACCGATGGCAGAATATTGCGACGGAGAACTGAGTAAGGGCAAAACAAATATTTTTGGCAAGCAACCAATTTTAGTTGAAATGCAATCTGAAGGTGGTGCATCTGGGGCTTTACACGGAAGTTTGTCAACAGGCGCTCTTTCCACAACTTTTACCTCTAGCCAAGGGCTACTTTTAATGATACCGAATCTATACAAAATGGCAGGCGAACACTTACCTGCAGTTTTACATGTGGCAGCAAGAACAGTTGCAACCCACGCTTTATCAATCTTCGGTGACCACAGTGACGTAATGGCTATTCGTCAAACCGGTGCTATTCTTTTATGTTCTAATTCTGTTCAAGAGGCTCATGATTTTGCGCTTATTGCTCATCTTCTTGCTCTTAAAACCTCTCTCTCTGTTGTTCACTTTTTTGATGGATTCAGAACTTCTCATGAGATACAAAAAATTGACACAATAACTGATGAACAGATTAAAGAACTTGTTCCTCAACAAGAAATTGAGAATTTCAGAAAAAATTCTTTAAATTCATTTTCTCCATATCAAAAAGGTTCAGCACAAAACCCTGACGTTTTCTTCCAAAATCGTGAGGCTTCAAGTAAATCATATGAGAATGTTTATAAAATCTTAAAAGAAATTTTAAAGGACTTTAAAAAGGTTGTTGGTCGTTCATATTCGCCTGTTGAATATGTCGGAAGTAAAAATGCTGAAAAAGTTATTGTTAGCATGGCATCTTCATGCGAAACTATAGAAGAAACATTGAAAGACACAAAATTTAAAGATGTCGGACTTATTAAAGTTCACTTGTATCGTCCATTTATGTATGAAGAGTTTAAAAAAATATTACCTCAAAATTGCAAAATTGTGACTACTCTTGATAAAACAAGAGAATTTGGTGCATATGACCCACTCTATCTTGATGTAACCTCTGCCTTGAAAGACACTAATATTGAGGTTTTAGGAGGACGTTATGGGCTTGGAGGAAAAGATTTCACTCCAAGCATGGTGGCATCCATTATTGAAAATTTTAATATTAAGAAAAACTTTTTCACAGTTGGAATTGATGATGATATCTCTCATTCATCTTTAAACGAAATTGAATATCATCCAAAAAACAAAAATTTTGAAATGAAATTTTTTGGACTTGGCTCTGACGGTACAGTTTCTGCAAGTAAGAGCACAATAAAAATTTTAGGCGAAGAACTTGATAAATATGTTCAAGGCTATTTTGAATATGACAGTAAAAAATCTGGTAGTTTAACAAAATCACATATTCGTGTTTCTGATTCCCCTATTTTAAGCACATATCTTGTTAAAGATGCTGATATAATCACTATCAATAATTTTTCTTTCGTTCATCGTTATGATTGTCTTGAAGGTTTGAAGGAAAAAGGTGTTGTCTTAATAAATTCGATTTTTTCAGCAGATGAAATCGACAAAGTTTTACCAAATCATTATAAAAAAGTCTTGCAAGAAAAAAAAGCAAAACTGTATGTTATTAATGCTCAAAAAATAAGTGAAGAAGTAGGCTTAAAAAATAAGATAAACATTATTATGCAAACCGCACTTTTTAAAGCCTCTAAAATTATTGATTTTAACACAGCATATAAAGAAATCGGAAAATATGTAAAGATAACATATGGCAAAAAAGGACAAAAAGTTGTTGACCAAAATTTAAAAGCAATGAAAGAGGCTGTAGACAAAATTGAAGAAGTAAAAATTTCTAAATTTACCTTTAAAGAAGAAAAGACAAATGCTAAGAATTTTGATGACAAATTTTATCAAACAATCATGAAAAAGATAGAACGTTTAGAGGGTGATTCTATTCCTGTTTCTGCTTTTGATAAGAGCGGTAAAGTTCCACAAGGTACTGCCGATTTCGAAAAACGAGGATTTGCAGCACACTTACCTAAATATCTCCCAAAAAATTGTATTCAATGCGGACAGTGTATCCTTTCCTGTCCACACAACGCCATTAAAACAGTGCTTGTAAAAGCCGAAACGATTGAAGAAGTGGAATTTAGTAAAGCACTTGGAATGAATGGCTATCTTTATCGCGTGCAAGTATCCCCTGAAGATTGCACAGGTTGTGGTGTATGCGCTAATGTTTGCCCTGCTCCTAACAAAGCCCTTGTTATGCATATGGCAAATGAAATAATGGAAGAGGAAAAGAAAAATTATTATTTCTGCCGAAATCTCAAAACAGAGAAAAGCACACCATTCTCCACAGATTTTCCTAAAGGCTTGCAGTTTAAAGATTGCTATTTTGGATTTTCTGGTGCATGCGGTGGCTGTGGTGAAACTCCTTATATCAAACTTGCCACAATGCTTTTTGGTGAGAAAATGCTTATAGCAAACGCAACAGGTTGTTCAAGTATATATGGTGGTTCGTATCCTTCTTGCCCATACTTTAAAGACGAAAACGGAAGAGGACCTGCTTGGGCAAATAGCTTGTTTGAAGATAACGCAGAATTTGGTCTTGGCATGAAACTTGGTACAAATTTCACAAATCCTAACCAAAGTGTTTGGATAATTGGTGGTGACGGATGGGCTTATGATATAGGCTATGGTGGACTTGACCATGTTTTAAATTCTAATGAGAATGTCAATATTTTAGTTCTAGACACTGAAGTCTACTCAAACACAGGCGGACAAGCAAGTAAGTCCACCCCACGCGGTGCAATGGTAAAATTTGCAAGTGCCGGAAAGAAAACAAAGAAAAAGGACCTGGTATCTCTTGCTATTGCTTCAAAGAATTGTTATGTTGCAGAGGTTAGCCTTGGCGCAAATATGAATCAATGCATAAAAGCATTTAAAGAAGCGGAAGCCTTCAATGGTCCAAGTATAATAGTCGCCTACTCACCTTGTGTAAACCATGGTTTTGATATGTCCGAAACTATGAGTGAGATGAAAAAAGCGGTTGATTGTGGATATTGGTCTCTAGTCAGATTTAATCCAAATGAAAATGTTGTTCATATAGACTCAACGTCAGATTTTTCAAAATATGAAGAATATTTAGACGGCGAAACACGTTTCTCAGCAATTAAAGAACTTAAAAAAGATGAGGCAGAAGAAATTATAAATAAAAGCCGACAAGATGCAGAAAATAGATTGGAAACTCTAAAAACTTTTAATAAAAATTAAAGTTGAGAATTTTTATTTAATATTTACAAATCTGATTGACAATCTTGAATAAAAAGGTTAAAATGAAAATATAGTTATAGTAAAAGCATTAAATACTCAAACTAATATAAATATAATTTCGAAATGAGGTTAATATGGAAGATATATTTAAGTCTTGGCTTGTTGAAACACCAATTGCACATCGTGGCCTTCATGATAAAAATATTCCTGAAAATTCACTTGGAGCATTTTCCAAAGCAATAGAAAAGGGCTTTGCCATTGAACTTGACGTTCAATTACTTTCTGATGATACAGTCGTTGTTTTTCATGATAAATCTTTGTCGCGTATGACAGGAAATGATGGTTATATCAAATTTTTGAATAAAAATGATTTAAAGGTTTTAAAACTTAAAGGCACAAAAGAACATATTCCAACCTTTGAAGAAGTTTTAAAACTTGTTGATGGAAAAACACCTCTTTTAATTGAAATTAAAAACACACAAAAAGTTGGAAAATTGGAACAAAAAGTTATTGATATGCTTAAAAACTATAATGGTGAATTTGCAGTTCAATCTTTTAATCCTTTCTCACTTCAATATTTTAAAAACCATGCTCCAAACATTTTACGCGGTCAACTTTCAGGAAGTTTTAAAGGTGAAAAACTTGCATGGTATAAAAAATTCCTGTTAAAAAGATTGTCTTTTAATAAAAATGTTAGCCAACCAAACTTCATTTCATATGAATATTCTGCTCTTCCAAACCGCTATGTGAGAAAATATAAAGATATGCCACTTCTTGCTTGGACTGTAAGAAGTAAGGAAGAATATTTAAAAGTGGTAAAATATTGTGATAATATCATTTTTGAAAACTTTACTCCTGAAATTTAATAATTGATATAGTTTGTCTTTTATGTAAAAGAAATAGTTAATATTTATTGCTAAATATTAATAATAAAAAAGTGTCATCAAATTGACACTTTATTTTTTTATATTAAAATTTCATTTTTTATAACTGACACTTATTCCGTCACCTATGTCGTAAATAGTGGTTTGAAAATCAGTGTCTAAAGTAATATCATTAATAAATTGTCTCAAGTTGTTAACTATTGACCTATGTTTATGCGGTATTTTCCCTTCCATTTTGACCATTCCATGAAAATAGACATTATCAGCAACTAAAACTCCCCCACTTTCCAATAATTCTTTTAAAATAGGTAAATACCTAACATATTGCCCTTTTGGTCCATCAAGAAATATGAAATCATATTTCTTTTTTTCTTTACATTTAGTTTCAATAAAATCTTTAGCATCTTGGCAAAATACTTCTACTCTACCGCCAAAAACTTTTAAATTTTCACACGCTAAATTAGAATTTTCTTCTTTAATCTCCACAGTATCAAGAGTAGAATTTGGCGAACTTGAAAGCAAAACAGAGGCAGAATAACCTATATATGTACCTATTTCCAAAATTTTTTTAGGCTGGAATTTTTGGACTAAATCATAAAGAAAAGTTATGCTCTCATCACGTAGGATAGGAACATACTCATCTTTATTAAACCCCTTAAAATTTTCTTTCTTTTCCATATTAAATATTTTATCTTATCTATAATACTTAAAAATTTGAATAAATGCAAAACTCATATTATTTGTTTTTGAATTGTTAAAATATATGCTTGTACTTAAAAATCTAAGTTTGCTAAAATCTAGAAAGTGACAACGTCACCAAACCACGTTTGGATAGATACTTTTAATAATTTATTACTATAATTTATTATTTTAAAATCTATATTTGATAGAATCTAGAAAGTGACAACGTCACCTAGTCGAGAAGTACGATAGCAAGTATCATTG
>CALVTF010000041.1 GCA_944360025.1 uncultured Clostridia bacterium | reverse complement strand
TTTAAGTTGAATATATTTACAATAGACGACAAGCCAACAACCGGGGAACTTATCCAATTGATTGCAGAATATTACAACCTCGGCTTGTATAAACAAGAAAAAGGATTAAAGTTTTAATTGAGAAAACAATAAAACATAACCTACATGAAAAACAACTAATAGTCCAAACCTTAAATAAAGCAAATATATATAGAAACAAAGCACCCGAGCACTTTCGTGCTCTTTTTTATTGTTAAAAAATAGCAAGTATAAAATTAAAGATCTTTCCTAAAAGGATGCAAAAACAGATATATAAAAACAAACCAGCAAATCGCTGGTTAAGTTTATGTAAAATTAATTTAAAGAAGTAAGTGATGCCCAAGTGTTATTTCCGACAAGTCCATCCACAGTTAAGCCGTTTGCTTGTTGGTATTGCCTAACAGCGCTTAAAGTTCGTGTTCCAAATATTCCATCAATATTTCCCACTGGATATAGATTACTTTCTAAAAGTTGTTGCAAAAATTTAACATAAGCACCACGAGAGCCTTCTCTTAAAAGTGGATAAGGAGGAAGTGTTAATAGTGTTCGCCAAGTATTTGGTCCGACTAAACCATCTACATTAAGCGAATTAGTTTGTTGAAAATTACGAACAGCATTTAAAGTTCTTGAGCCGAAGATTCCATCTACGGAAAGATTGTAGCCATATTGATTTAAGATAAATTGAAGAAGGTACACGAAATTGCCTCTGTCGCCATTACGTAAGAGTGGATAGTTATTTAAATTGTTTCGAGGTATGTAGTTTACCCCAAGAAAGTTGCAAACCCCATGGCAAGCCTCTTCGCCGACTTCAGTTTGAAATAGTGGATTAATCATAAGTTGTGCTTCACGCAAATTTGTCATAAATCCTGCTTCTATGAGGGCTGAAGTGCAATTAACATTTGATAAAACTCCAACGTCTAAGGTTTTGACACCTCTTCCGTTTTGAGTGGTTCCCTGTATAAGTTCTGCATATAAATTTTCTGCTAAATTTCGGCTTTGAGTAGCCTTTGGATTCAAAGGTGAATAAAAAGTTTCAACGCCTGAAGCATTGTTAAACGTTTCGCCATAGGCATTATAAGCAAAAGTAACAAGAAGGGTAAGGTTTTGTGCATTTATTCTCGCCACTCTTTGAGAGATTGATATGTCTTGAAGCTCTGGTTTGACGTCATAGACAGAAAAATCTTGACGCATGCAGGCTTCAATAAATTTATTTTTTGCTGCACGATTAAATTCATTTTCATAAATTTGACGATTTAGCCCCGGCATTACCGGTGTTCTTTTACCTTGTGTTGGTGGATTGACACCGTGCTCATCATTCGCACCAATTAAAAAATCTTCATTAGCCATTTTTGCTCCTTTACATATTTTTTTATGCTATAAAAGAGCAAATTGTTAAAACTTAATTAGATTTGTTGTTGATGAGGTTTTTATAACATGAATAGCACAAACCTTCGTAGCATTCATCTCCGCCGATTAAGATTTCTTCTCCTTCTAAAACAATTTTTCCATTTGACATTCTAGCATTTATAGTCGCTTTTCTTCCGCAACGACAAATAGATTTGATTTCTTGTAGACTTTCAGCAAGTTCAACAAGGCGCTTGCTTCCCTCAAATAGTTCTGTTTTAAAATTGGTTAAAAGTCCGTAGCAGATAACAGGAAGAACTTGAGAAATCTCTTTCAATTCTTCGACTTGTTTTTTAGATAAAAACTGACATTCGTCAACAATGATGACAGATTTATCAATATTTTTAATTTTGTTATTTTTATAGTCTAAAAAGTTAAAATTTTTATCAAACTCATTGCAACTAGAGGTTAATCCTATTCTACTATAAATTACATTTTTGCCGTTTACAATCTTTCGATTATCGACTAAAGGTTTAAATATATGTACTAGAAATCCTTTTTGCTCATAATTAAATTTACACATTAGAGCTTGTGCCGTTTTGCTACTTCCCATTGTTCCATATTTAAAATATAACTTTGCCATAATTCGCTCTCCTTTTAAGATAATTGTAAACTATAGAGAAGAAAAAATTAAAACGAAATAAAAAAATTTTAAATTAATTTGAATTTCAGTAAAATATAATATATAATGTATTTGATGGATAGTGTAAAAAATAAAAAGAAACGATTTATTTTACTTTTGGTTTTGGTTGGAATTTTCCTGCCACTTGCCTTTTCTTTGTTTGGTTGTGGCATGGATGTTGCACAAATTTATCGTCCTACTAGAGATTATGGTTATACTCTAACAAACTATAACGTCGATATTCTTGTAGACGAAGACAAAACAATGCATGTCAGTGAAAGTATTACAGCAAAATTTGATTCCTACACAAATGGTATTTATAGATATTTACCTCTTTCGCAGCCAATAGGTGTTCCAAATGGAGAAGGTGGAAGAGATGTAAAAAATTACGAAAACTCAGTTTCCAATTTTGTAGTGAAAAATGATGACGCTTATCTTTTAGATGAATATGAAAGTGGAGGCTATAAATTTTATGCGGTTGCGATGGATACTCCTCTTTCAAATGGTGAGAGTTTTACATTTAATATCTCATACGATTTTTTCCCGGGAGACGATAGGGACACAAGCAAGGATTTCTTTTATTATAATATAATCGGAACCGGTTGGGACACAGAGATTTTGCAAACGAATTTTACCATAACCTTTCCTAAGGTAATAGATTTATCAAATGTTAACTTTTATGTAGGTCTTTTTGGCGATAATACAAGTGGAACAGAAATTGAATATGTAACGAATGCAAATAGTAACGGCACTTATTCAATTTCTGGAAGTTACGGTAGATTGGATTATGGCGAGGCACTCACCATTTATTTGCCAATAGAACAAGGTTATTTTACGGTCACACGAAACTATACTTTTGATATTATTCTAGTTGTATTGTTTGTTGTTGCTCTAATTTTATTTGTTTGGCTTTTACTTAAAAACCGCAAAAAAGAAGAAATAATTGACGTTGTAGAATTTTCGGCACCAGACAATTTAACGCCGACAGAAGCGGGTTATATAATAGACAAAACTCTAAAAGGAAAAGATATAAGTGCGTTAATAGTTTATTGGGCAGATAAAGGTTATGTCAAAATTGAGGAAAAAGATAAAAAGATTTTTTTGCAAAAACTTAAGGATTTGCCAGCGGATGCAAAAGAACATGAAAAAATCTTTTTCACCTCTCTATTTAAAGATGATAAACCTATTGACTGCGAACAAATTAAATTTTTAAATGATTTTGTAGGCGAAAAAATAAGAAGGTCTATTGTAAATGAAAAATCTAATTATCTTAATCAAAAATCAAATAAATATTATACGCTTTGTGCATTGTTTCTTATGATAATTACAATAGTACAAATTGCTAGAATTGCACTTGCAAGTTATGATGGATTTGCGTTCATCATTAAAAGTATAGTGACCGTTATAATGTTTTTGGCATTTATGTGGCTTATGCAGATACAAAAAAATGAGCACAAATATTCCAAAAGCAAACTATGGCTTTTAAGAATTTTATCACTTATTTTAATAATTCTATCCCATGTTTGCTTTATACTTTATGCAGAAGGTTATAATGATCCTTTTGGTACGCGTTTCTTTTATCCTGTTTTGTCAATCTTTTTATTCTTTATTTATCCATTCTTAGAGCAATACACGAAAAAGGGAAGAGAATGCATTGGCAAACTGCGAGGGCTTAGACAATATATTTTGGTAGCAGAAAAAGACAGAATGGAAGCCATGGCAAACGAAAATCCAGAGGTGTTTTATAAAGTTTTGCCTTATGCCTTTGTGCTTGGAGTTTCAGATATTTATCTTAAAAAGTTTGAGTCTGTTCCTCTTCAAGACCCAACTTGGATGACATTTAGTGATGGCATGACTTTATGGTTTGTAATGATGCTATTAAACAGAAATATTTTAGCGCTTAGTGTCAGCCTGAATTATACTATGGCAAAACATATAATAAGTTCAGTGGCAAAGATTGCAACAGGTGCTGCCATAAATCGAATAGGTGGAGGCGGCGGTTTTTCTGGTGGAGGCTCCGGAGGTGGAGGCGGCGGTCGTTTCTAAATAAAGAATTTTACAAAATAGGTATAATCAATTTTAAGTGTCAAAGATTTTATGTTATAATAAATTCAAGAGGTGAAGGATGAACGCAAAAGCAAAAAGAGGTTGGAAGATTGTAGGGTTATCATTTTTACTTGCCTTTCTTCTTTTAATCACAATTGTTCTAGGATATGTAACATATCTTTCGGCGAATTACTATCGAATAGAAGATAATTTGGCTTTGGCTGTTGAGAATAATAAATCGGATATTGTTTCATTAGACACGACCTATTCAATATCCACTTACAATATTGGTTTTGGCGCGTATGACCGCGACTTTGATTTCTTTATGGACAGTGGTGTAATGGAAGATGGAACGGTTGTTAATGGTACGCGGGGAAAAGCAATAAGTGAGGAAAGAGTTTTAACTAACACAAATGGTGCAATCAATATAGCGAAGAATTTGGAGACTGACTTTGCTTTCTTTCAAGAAGTCGACACTGAATCAACGCGAAGTTATTTTGTCAACCAATATGAAATGATTAAAAATGAATTTTCTGACTATTCTTCTTCTTATGCTTCAAATTTTCATACCGGATATTTAATTTATCCTTTTAACGACCATATAGGTTCAATACAGTCTGGAATTGTCACTTTGTCTAAGTATAAAATTGAAGGAAGCGCTCGTCGTTCTTTCCCGATTGATGAAAGTTTTGTAAACAAATTTTTTGATTTAGATAGGTGTTTCGTTGTGAATAGATTAGACATTGAAGGTACAGACAAGCAGTTGGTGCTTATAAATCTTCATATGAGTGCTTATGACGAGGGTGGTGTTATAAGAGCAAAACAACTTGAAATGTTGACGGAATATATTGCTAAGGAATATGAAAACGGAAATTACGTAATTGCTGGAGGAGATTGGAATCATGACATTGCTGATAGTTTGGAATATTTTGAAAGCGAACAGCAAATTCCTTCATGGGTACAGCAAATAACAGAAGAAGATATTCCAGAAGGTTTTTCTTTTGCGAAAAGTTTAAATGCTCCAACTTGCCGAGCAGCAGAAATGCCATTTACTGATGGCGTAAACTATACTGTTGTTATTGACGGTTTCTTAGTTTCAGACAATGTTCGGGTGGAAGAAGTAACGAACGTATCAACTCTTAATGGAGAGGACGTAAATTTCCTTTATTCTGACCACAATGCGGTGAAGATGAGTTTTAGTTTAATAACTCCAGAAATTGAACAGCCGACTGAAACAGAAAATCCAGAGACTAATGAAGGCGAAAACACTGATAATGGAAATGGAGAAATAGTTAATAATATTGTTAATAGTATATTTATAGAGAACAAAAAGAAAGCAGTTTAAATAACTGCTTTTAATTTCGAATAGATAAATTATTAAAATTTTAAACGTTAGATTCAAGACTTTTGCGTTAAAATCAAGAAAGTGTAGTAGACACCCAAAGACTGTGGAGATTGCAATAAGCATAAGTGGCAATTATATCTTCACTTTTATTTATTACAAATTCTACCTTAGGTTCTTCGTTAGGTTTTAACTCGTTTACATAATATCCGTTTGCTGTTTCAATAACAACAAACTGTATGTAATGCTCTGAAGTCATTGGATGAGGAATGTTTCCTATTTTAACTTCCACATGCTCGCCATTTCTTGATACAACCGGCACGTGTTTTTCTTGTGCGGCATCAGTAGTATTTGCTACGATTTCTGCCATTGGTTGTCCGCAGCAAAACATTGGAACACCAGAGTCAACAAGTTTAATAGCAATGTTCCCGCATATAGGGCAACGATAAAATTTAAGTTCTTTCATAATTATCTCCTTTTAAATTCAAATACATTATACAATTTTTATATTAAAAAAACAAAATTATTTTAATTTAAAATGCTTTTTAAATTCCATATAAATTTTTTCGGCAAGTTCGTCGGGGGTTAAATTGGAAGAATCAATGACAAAATCATAGTTGTCCATATTGGAACAATCAATATCATAAGTTTTTTTATAAACTTCAAGTTCTAGCCTGTATCTATTTATGGTTGTCTTTTTGGCTTCTTCAAATGAAGCAGATTTTTCTTTTCCCTCTCTATCAGAGTATAACAGCCTTTTTGCCATTTCATCATCATTAATATCGACAAAAACACTAAAAGATTCAGGTAAAAAGTGCCATGCGACACGACTTTCAAGCACGACATTGTCATCCTTATATTCGCTGACAAATTTGGGAAGTTGTTTGTCCATATAAATATCAAATGATGGGTCTTTAGTTCTATATTCGGTGAATTCTTCAGTGCTCATACCGCGCTTTTTAGCTTCTGCCTTAAACATGTCGCCCATACTTATTCTTTTAAAACCATATTTTTGCTCTAAGACTTTTGCTACCGTAGATTTACCGCTACAAGGTTTGCCTGTTATTGAAATAATCATAAAAACTCCTTTTTATTTTAATAATTATATACTAAATGTTTTAAATTTTAAAAACGAAATTGCCATAATTTTAAAAACATTAGAAAATTCTAGCCAATTATGAAAATTTTTATTAAATATTTTTACAAACATAAGAAAGTGTGTTATAATAAATTTGTAAGGAGAGAAAGAATGGCAACGCCTCACAACACAGCATCAAAAGGAGAAATAGCAAAATGTGTCATACTCACAGGTGACCCAAGACGTGCAAAAAAGATTAAAGATAAGATAATGCCAAATGCAAAACTTGTCAATTCAATAAGAGAAATTAAAACTTATACAGGAAAAGTAAATGGTAAAGAATTGACGATAATGGCGCATGGTATGGGTTGTCCGTCAATGGGAATTTATGCACATGAACTTTTTGACTATTATGGCGTGGAAAAGATTGTTAGAATTGGCACAATTGGTGCTTTAAAAAAAGAAATTCCTTTAAAATCCATAATTATAGCAGAAGAGTCTTTTACTAAAACTAATTTTGATGACTTTTATATCAAAAATGGTGCAAACTTCGTGAAAGCAGATAGCACTTTGGTTCAGAAAGCAAAAAAGATTTGTAAGGAAGAAAAATTAAAAAATGAAAGCGGGAAAATCTATTGTTCTGACAATTTTTATACAGAAGAAAACCAATTAGAACTTGCTGAGGAATATGATTTGTTGGGTGTAGAGATGGAAACAGCGGCTTTGTATTTGACAGCACAAAAGTTCAATAGGCAGTCTGTGGCGTTATGTTTGGTTTCTGATAATATAGTAACAAAAAAATCTATACCTGCTGAAGAAAAAGAAGATATGTTTGACAATCTTTCTAAAGTTGCTGTTCGAATTCTCTTTGACGAATAAAAGGGGGATTTAAAAATGCGTTCATGTGAAGCGACGGGGAAAAATATCGAACAAGCAATCGAAAATGCACTTTTTGAGTTAAAAGCGCCAAGAGAAGACGTCGATATTAAAATTTTAAGCGAAGGGGGAATTTTTAAAAAAGCCAAAGTTTTAGTAAGTATTTCCGAAGATGCCCTTCCAAAATATGAAAAGAAAGAAGAATTAAAAAGACAAGAAAAAGAAGAAAAATTTGAAGATGAAAGTACGGCAGATGATGATTTTGTAGAAAAATACATGGCAAAAAAGATTGAAATCACAAACGAGCCTTCAAAAATTCAAATAATCGCAGATGAAGAGTATGTCAAAGTTGATAAAGATGGCGAAGTGAAAGAAGAAAAGAAGGAATATTTTGATAAAAAAGTAGATGCCGAAGAATTTTTGAAAAAAGTGCTTGAAGCATTAAATTTAACTGCAGAAATAAGTAAAGAAGAAGATGAAAAGTTTGTTCGTTATAAACTCACAGGAGAAAATTTAAATGATTTAATTGGTCATCATGGTGAGTGTTTGTTTGCACTTTCTTCATTTTTAAGTGCTGTTTGCAGAAATGAAGATAGAAAAAAAGTTGTTTTAGACGTTGAAAATTATCGAGAAAAAAGGGCGGAAACATTAACAGTGCTTGCAAAAAGAGTGGCTTCAAAAGTGGCGAAGAGTGGAAGATATTATAAATTTGAACCTATGGATGCAAGCGAAAGAAAAATCATCCACACTACTCTTCAAAACGACGAAAGGGTAACCACAATGAGCAAAGGTGAGGAACCTCATAGATATTTAATTGTTTTTCCAAGAGAATATAGAGAAGATTAAAAATACAAAAAATGCACCAAAAAGTGCATTTTTTTATATTTTACTGAAATTTTTTATTAAATTTTATTAATTTTTAAATATTTTTTTAAAAATAATTAAAATCTAATTATTTTAATTTTAGCAAATGCCAAACTCTCGGAAATAAACGAAGATAAAATCTTTCAAAAACTCACTTTAATCTAATTAAATTCACAATTTTTTCAAATTTTATTAAAAAAAATAGTTATTTTAATTGATTTTTTATTAAATTTCAATTAATTTTTATTTTTTTAATAAATTTATAAACATAAATCTAATATCATCATAATAACAAATCCGAACATAAATGCCCATGTGCCTACAGTAGTTTTCTCATTAATATGAAGTTCAGGTAATAATTCTTCAATAACAACATAAATCATCGCGCCGGCAGAGAAGGCAAGAAGCCAAGGCATTAAAAATGTGAGCTCAGTGGCGAGGAAAAAACCTATGATTGCAAAAATAGGCTCGACTATGCCACTTAAACTTCCTAATAAGAATGCCTTTCCTTTCTTTCCTAAAGTTTTATACATTGGAAGAGCAACGGCTAATCCTTCGGGAAAGTTTTGAAGGGCTATACCGACAGAAACCATGATTGCAGGCAAAAAATTGCCAGAGGTAGCAAAAACTGCACCAAATGCAAATCCGACAGATAATCCTTCGGGAATATTATGTACTGTAACGGCAGTGAAAAGTTTGTATGCTTTATGTTTACTTTTATCGTTTTTTAAATTTGAAAAATGTCCAGTTATTATGTCTAAAAGTACCATAAAAATGCCACCTAACAAGAAACCTAAGGCGATGGGTAGAATAAAAATGTCTCCATAATCACTTTCAGCATATTCAATAGATGGCAATAATAGCGACCAAATAGACGCCGAAAGCATTATTCCAGAAGCAAAACCTATGGTTAACATATTGATTAAGTTTGAAGGTTTTTTGAGAAAAAATACGCAACTTGCGCCTAATACTGTCATTAAAAGTATTATGCTAAATCCAATTATGATATATAAAATGTCACTCATTCAAATTCTCTTTT
>CALVTF010000040.1 GCA_944360025.1 uncultured Clostridia bacterium | reverse complement strand
ATGAAATTTCCTGTCAAAGAATTGAAACTGTCCACTAAAACCTTAAATTCTTTTCCAAGCATATCTTTTGCTTTTTCAAAAGCGATTTCATGTTGAATCTTTTGCACCTTTTTGTATCTTGCTTTTTTAGTGCGTTCACTTACTTGTTTGTCCATATAGAAACTCGCAGTATTTTCCTCTCTAAAGTATGGAAAAAATCCAGCAAAGTCAAATTTGGCCTCTTTCAAGAAATCACATAACTTTTTAAAATCCGCTCGCGTTTCTCCCGGATAGCCGACAATAAAAGTGGAACGAATGTGAATATCAGGATAATTTGACTTAATTAAAGATACAAGTTCTCTTGTCCCCTTTTCATCAAGTCGCCTACGCATACTTTTTAAAATCTTATCGTCAATATGCTGAAGAGGAATATCAATATAATTGCAAATTTTAGGTTCTTTATATATGTAATCTAAAAGGTCTTTTGTAATCTTTTCTGGATAAATATAGTGAAGCCTAATCCACTCAATACCCTTAATTTTCACAAGTTTTTGAAGTAAAGGAATTAGCCTATTTTCTTTATATAAATCTTCGCCATATCTTGAAACGTCTTGAGCAACCAAGATAAGTTCCATAGCACCTTTACTTGTAATATCTTTGGCCTCGTCAACAATATCTTCGATAGGGAAACTGCGGTAGCCACCTTTAATGCGAGGAATAGTGCAGAATGAACAACCATTACTGCACCCTTCTGCAATTTTAAGATAAGCATAAGAGGAATGATTTGTCAAAATTCTTCCTTTATTCTTTTTTTGCTTTGAAATTGGTTTATCATAAAGTTTCTCAACAATTTCGCATATTTTATCATTATCTTCAAGTGTTAAAAAAGCGTCAACTTCTTTGATCTCTTCCTTTAGTTCTTTCAAATATCTTTGCGGTAGACAACCTGATACTATAACTTTTTCAAGTTTTCCTTGCTCTTTAAGTAACAACATATCAAAAATATTGTCCACCGCCTCTTTTCTTGCAGGCTCAATAAAAGCACAGGTGTTGACAATGACAATGTCAGCATCTTCAACATTTTCCACTATTTTAAATCCATAATCTGAAAGTCTAAACAGCATTTTTTCTAAGTCTACACGATTTTTATCGCAACCAAGAGAAATAGCTGAAATTTTTTTATTCTTTAGTTCCATAAATCACCTTTTACTGAAATCTATTGAAAGAAAAATTAAAACACCTACAACAAGAAACGTAAATTCTAATCATATTGGTCGCCATAAATTTCTCTAAATTCGTCCATAGTGACATAAACTTGTCGTCCTTTTGGACCGTCACTTTGAGAAATGTAACCAAGTTCTTCCATTTGGTCGATAATTCTTGAAGCCCTTGGAAAACCAATAGCGAAACGACGTCTAAGCATTGTTGTGGATGCTTGTCCACACTCAATAACAGTTTTAAGAGCAAGTGGAAAAAGTTCGTCTAAGTCGTTATTTACTTTAATTCCACCATTGGCTCCAGACTTATTTGGATTATCAATTTGTTCTTCGATTTTCTTGTCAAAAATAGGTTTATTATTTTCTCTCACATAGTCGACAATATTATTTGTTTCGTTTGTTGTTATAAAACAGCCTTGTACACGCTTAGGGTCTTGAGCACCAATTGGATAATAAAGCATATCGCCTTTACCCAAAAGTTTTTCCGCCCCCACTCTATCCAAAATGATAGAACTATCAATTCCGCTTGTCACTGCAAAAGCAATTCGAGAAGGAATGTTAGATTTGATAAGACCGGTAATAACGTCAGCAGACGGTCTTTGAGTGGCAAGAATAAGGTGTATGCCAGCAGCACGAGATTTTTGTGCAAGACGAATAATCTTTTCTTCCACTTCCTTTTTACCTGTCATCATAAGGTCAGCAAGTTCATCGACAATAATCACAATAAATGGCATCTTTTTAATTTTGCCAGATTTTACGTCGTCAGTCATATTGTATTCGTCAATATTTTTAACTCTAGCCAAGCCCAAAAGTTCAAAACGGTGTTCCATTTCAGTAATTGCCCAATTTAGAGTACTTATTGCTTTCTGAGTATCACAAATAACATTAGGCATAATAAGGTGAGGCAAGCCATTATATGAAGTAAATTCCACACGTTTAGGGTCAACAAGCACAATTCTAACGTCCTCAGGTGAAGACTTGTAAATAATACTTAAAATAATAGAGTTTAAGCAAACTGATTTACCAGAACCGGTAGAGCCTGCCACCAAAAGATGAGTAAGTTTTTGCATATTTGCCACAATGACACTTCCAGCAATATCCTTGCCAAGTGCAAAAGTAAGTGGTGATGGACTTTCTCTAAATTCACGGCTTTCAAGAATATCTCGAAGGCTGACTGTGGCAATAGTTTTGTTTGGCACTTCCACACCGACCACACTACGCCCCGGCACAGGTGCTTCAATACGTACAGCACCTTCGGTAGCGAGTGAAAGAGCAATATCATCCGAGCGATTTTTTATTTTTGTGACAGGAACACCAGCAGGCATTTCAAGTTCATAACGAGTTACCGCAGGCCCCACAACAACACTACGAACTTTGGCAGGAATGCCAAAATTTTCAAGAGTGTTTTCAAGTAGCACTCTTTTTTCAGCCACGTCATCACTTAGAGTGGAAAGGTCGACAGATTTTGTTGTGATAAAATCGAGGGAAGGTCTATCGTATTCATAAGGTTCGTTATCTTCTTCCTCTTCTTCAAGTTCTGTCGCCTCTTGTTGTCTTGATATAAACGGACGTGACGCATTTCTATCTGGAAATTCAGGTGCGAAATTATCATCTCGCCTAGTAAAGTTATCACGCGAGCCAAAACTATTACGTTCAAAATTCCCAGTAGGCTCTTGAGCATTTTCATATTCCTCTGGATTTTCCGCTTTTTCTTCCATGACTGCTGAGCGAATTATGTCGTCAGCCTGTGAAATAATATCATCTTCTTCATTACTTTCATTTTCTTCGACATAGTTCACTTCATTGTTTTCTTCTTTATATTCATCACGAACAAAAGGATTATTTACATTTTTAAACTCGTCATCATTAATTTCAATTTGACTTTGATAGTTCCCAAAATTGCTTTGCACTTGAAAAGTTGGAGTGGTTTCCAAATCCATTTTTTCTTGCTTTAGAACTTCCACATTTTGTTTAACTTCTTCTTTTGCTGGTGTCTCTTTTTTCGACATATCCTTAAAATATTCTTCATAATTAATTTCCGGCGGAGTCAAAATCAACTCTCGAAGAGATTTAAATTCTTTTTTAGGTTCCTTATTTACTTCAGTTTTTTGCATATATTCGTACGCAGTGTTGCGTTTTTTATCAAGTCCCAAAATTTCTCGAGCAGTTAATGCTCTTTTTTCTTCCTTTTTCTCTTCCTCTAAATTTCCATTTAAAACAACATTAACCTCTTCTTTCGGCTCAAGAGTTTCTTGCTGTTTTTCTACTTTCAAAGGAAGTGGATTTACCACTTTCTTCTTTTCATTAACTTCAATAGTTTTCGATTTCTTTTCAACTTTCCTAAAAACGTTTAAACTGTCTAAAAATAGTGCCAAACACAAAAGAAAGGCAAGAGTAAGAATGATATATGCTCCAGCAAGTCTAGCAACAAATAAAAGAGGAGTGGTAATGATTCCTGTTAAAATTCCTCCAGCTGTCCATTTTTGCGTATAATTTTGTCCTAAATACTGCCAAAAATTTAATTCGCCTTGAGGCCCAACAATAATAAGTTGGATAATGCATAACGCGAAAAACACCATAAAACACATAGAAAGAAGATAACGCATGCTCATCACATATTTTCGATTATTTACAAGAGCAAGTCCAACAATAAACAAAACTAAAAAGAGTGGATAGGCAAAAACTCCAAAAACTCCAAGAAGAAAATTGAACATAACATCCCATATGCTTGTCAAAAAAAGATAGGCAACTGAAGATATGCCAATAAGAGTGAAACCTACAATTTTTTTGACATTTTTAGAATCTTTCTTTTTGGAATTTAGTTTATAAACTGCCATATGTCTCCTTTAATCTTAATTATTATAACACTAAAATATTAATCTTCAAAATTTTTTCGCCTAAAAATTGAAAATAATAAAAAATATTTTGTCAAACATAAATGGTCATTTTTACAAAATCTAGATAACAAAATACAAAAAATAAGAAAAAATTACGAAAAAGTTGTAAAAAATCGAAAAATTTTGTCAATTTTTTATATTTTTTAGTTTTTAAAGCACCTTTTATTCAACTTCGGCACTTAAATTATCACTGACGGTAGTTATTTTTAAACCCTTTTCTTGAAGGGTTAAAATAATTCGCTCTAATGCTTCTAAAGTTTTTTCAGTCGGATGCATCAAAACCAAATCTCCACCTTTAGCATCTTTAACTGCACGCGAATAAATTAGGTCAGCATCCTTATCTCGCCAATCTATCGTGTCACGAGTCCACATGATAGTTTGATAGCCAAGTTCACTTGCCACCTCAACAGTTGTTTTGGAATATGCCCCACTTGGTGGCGCAAACAAATTCATTTCAAAGCCAAGTAATTCGTCAACAATGTTATGAGTCATCAAAATTTCCTTTTGGTTTTGTTCACGAGATAGTTTATCTTGGTCTTTATGAGAATAACCATGATTTCCTATTTCATGTCCGCTTTCATAAATTTTTTCTAGCATATCACTCTCTTTAACAGCCCAAGTTCCGCCAACAAAAAAGGTAGTTTTTACGTCATATTTGTCCAAAATTTCTAACATACCATCAAGATATTCCGTTCCCCAATAAACATTTATCATTAAGGAAATTTTATTGCTATCTTCATTCCCGCTATAGTAAACACCATTAATAACACTTGAAGTGGTAATCATATTGACACCCAAAACAGCACAACTTGCAACAACCAAAAGCATAAGAACGATAAGAAAATTTACATAATGATTTTTAAAACTAATAGTCAAAAAAGGAAATTTTTTCATACTAAAAGATATGAAATATTTAATCCTAAAATGCTAAAAATATGAAATTAAAAAATTGCAAGAATATCTTGCAATTTATTCTTCTTCATCTTCATTTTCAAATTCTTCTTCAAAATTTTCTGTATTTTCTCTTAAATTTTCAAAATTTTCGGGAATTTTTGCGTTTTTTTGTGAATTTTCTGCTAAAAAGTCATAATAATCATAAATTAAATCGTTTAGGTCGCGCACAAGATAGCGCACATTTTTAAATTTATGCGAAACATAATTAATACCAATCACAAGCCCATTGATGACCAAAAGATTTTTGCTGTCGCAAGCAGAAATTAGAGCGTTGATAACAAATTCTAAATCGTCCAAGTTATCCTTTTTTTTGTTTTCAAATTTAAGTCTTGAAAGAATTTCTCTTGCCGTTTTTTTAACTTCCAAAATAAAATTATCAATTTCTGGATATTGCTCTTCAAACTCTTTTTCTTCTTCCATCTTTTTTTCTTCTCTCAGTTTTGAAGCATCTTCTTTTATATGCTCTTTTACTTCCTTTTCTGTCACATCTTCTTTAACACCAAAATTTTTACAAATTATATCCCTAAAAGGCTTTATAATTTTTTCTAGAAAATTTTGAGTTGGCGTCAACCTACCGTCTTTAAAATAGGTTTCTAAAAAGCGAGTGGTGTTTATTTTTCCGCTTTGTATATCATTAAAAATTGTGACAGTGAGAGCCACTCTTTCTTTTTCATTTTGAGGCAAGACAACTTTTCCAATTTTGGTTTTTGGGTCAAGCATAAAAGCACTTTCAAAACCGTTCTCTTCGTCGTAATCAGTGATTGCATCCGCTAAAAATGATAAAATATCATCACTTTGAGTGATAGTATTCATAACGCTTGCAAGTTTTTTATTTATATCCAAAAATTTACCGCTTAGCATATCATTACAACTTAACACAAAATTTTCCACTTTAACTCTATCAAAATTTTCCATAAAGCCCCCTTAACTCTTCTATCTTATCACAAATCAAAAAAAAATCAAATTAAAATACAAAGATAATTGATTTTTTATTTTAATCGTGATAAAATCTATACGAGGAAAAAGATGAGTTACGACGCGATAACTAATAAGTTGATAATTTTGTTTGTTATGGATAAAGTGGAGATGCCTCTCACTGAAAACTCTATCATTGAAATATGTGCGGTTAAGAATAATTGGTTAAACTATATGGACTGTTTGGACCTACTTTATCAACTTTCAGAAGCAAAACTCATCTACAAAACTCAATGTAAAGAAGGTGAAATGCGATACACACTCACCTTTGAAGGACGTGATTGTTTATCTTACTTTTATGAGAGAATTCCAAACGAACTTAGAGACGAAATCACTGAATATGCTAAGAACAATCGTATGAATATTAAAATGTCGCAAGAGTATTATGCTTCATACACTGATAGTGATGATGGTGCCTATCTTGTGACTATGCGAATATATGAAAGTTTAATTACCACACCCCTATTTGAAATAAAAGTAAAGGCTCCAACAAGACAAAGTGCCGAAGAGTGTTGTAAAAAATGGCGTCAGCAAGCTCCAAATATATACGAATATGTTTTCGACAATTTAATCAATACTGATTAATAGACTAAACTGTTTTGTTTTAAAAATTTATCATAAAATAATTAAAAAAGTTTTAACTATTTTATTTATTTTACTTGCCAATCAATATAAATTTTTGTTACACTATAAATGAATGTTTTACATTCTTATATAAAGTTTTTGCTTGCTAAAAAGGAAGGAAAAATATGAAGTATAAAATTGTTACAGAGGCATCTGTAGATATGCCAGAAAATTTTGCTAAGGAAAATGATATTACCATTCTCCCTATTGAAGTTAATTTTAACGGTGAACTCTATCCTGAGGGATTACCTAATGATGAATTTTATGCAAAAATGAAAGAAACAGGCATAATTCCAAAGACAAGTCAACCTAATCAATATAAATTTGAAACAGCCTTAACACCATTTTGCAACAAAGAGGATTGGTTTGTGCTTACAATAGTTATTTCCTCCAACCTTGCAGGAACCATTGCACAGGCAAAAAATGCGGTTGAAGCATTGAATATGAAAAACGTCTATATTTGCGATTCTCAAGTTACCACATTTGCAGAAGGTGCTCTTATTATGGAAATCGTAAAATTTATTAAAGCAAAAGAGCGCACCCCACAAGAAGTTATAGATGAACTTGAAAGATTAAAAACAAAAATTAAACTTGTTGCCGTAATTCCTGACCTTAAATATCTTAAACAAGGTGGAAGAATAAGCGGTGTTGCTGCCGCTCTTGGCACCGTTTTAGGTGTTAAACCAATAATTTCTTTGGAAGAAGGTAAAGTTACTAATATCGCTAAAAAACGTGGCGAACAAGCAAATTTATTTATGCTTGACTGTGTTAAAAATCGCGACAGAACATATCCTATTTACTTTGGTTACTCTGCAGATTCAAAAAACATAGAAAGTTTTGTAAATAAGTATCACGAACAATTAGACGTCAACCCTGACAAAATTGAATACCACAGTATAGGTTGTGTCGTTGGCACTCATGCGGGTCCTGGTTGCTACGGAATGGTTTATTTTATTTAGGTGACGTTGTCACTCTTAATTGTTACTAAAACGCTTCTAGTAAATAAAGAAATTAAAAGACGGAAAAAATAAATTCCGTCTTTTTTATTTTTTAATCTATTTTAAATTTTAACAACATTTTCTTTTGAAAAAAATTAGAAAAGCTAATTTAAAATTATAATCACAAATGCTTACCATAAGGTTTTACTCGTTCAGCCATAATTTCCACATTAAAGATATATTTTCCATTGTCTTTTCGATATCTTACCACAATATCGTCTGATAGCACAAAATAATTTCTCGCAATAGGTGTAATTTCATCTTGCAAAAGTTTTAAAACGCCATTTAGATTTTCGAATTTATCTCGCACCAAAATTTCTTCTAGCCTTAAAGTTTCCATAACTCGTCTCCTTTATTTATAAATTTTCCAAAAGACTTTTGGTTACACTCTTCTTTTAATGCTTCTCTTAAAATAACCTAAAATTCCGCGATATTTATAAGTACAATCAAAAATCTTTTTACTTCCATTATGAATATTTTCAGAAAGAAGGGTAAACGCCCTAGCGCTTTCTGTGTCCGTCAAAATTCTTCCATCTGAGGACATTTTTCCTACATCATCATCTTCTGGAATGACTCCAATAAGAGGGATATTCATGGCCTTTACAATACTTTCAATGTTGAGCATTTCACCGGAAAGTAATAAATCCCCTCTCATACGGTTTATCACAAGATACTTATTTTCAATATGGTAAGATGAAAGAATGGAAAGCACTTTATCTGCATCTCTAAGGCTTGATAAATGTGGTGTAACAACTACAATAGCCTCATCTGCCGGATAAACCGCTCTATGAAAACCTGCCTCAACTCCTGCTGGACAGTCAAGAAGAATATAGTCAAAGGAGTGTTCAATAATGTCGGTTATATTTTTAATATGCTCGCCTATAATTTTGCTGGAAGAATAGGAATGCGAGGACGGCAAAAGATAAAGAGAAGGATAAGAAAAATCTTGCACAAGCGCTTGACGCACTCTGCATTTCCCACTCACCACGTCTGTTATGTCAAAAATGACCTGTTTTTCAAGTCCCATAACCACGTCAAGATTATTGAGTCCAATGTCGACGTCCATCATACAAACACGAAATCCAAGCCTCGATAAATATACTCCAAGATTTGCACAAACAGTCGTCTTTCCAACGCCACCTTTACCACTTGTAACCACAATTTTTCTTGCCAAATTTTATCACCTCTTAGTTATTATAAAATGAAAAAATAAATAGTCAAAATTATGATTAAGCAGATTTTGGCAATTTTTGACTTTTTATGTCATGTCAAAATTCACAAAAATAAAAAATGAGGCTTAGCCTCATAAATTTTTTAATATTCCATTTAAGAGTTGCGAGTCGGAAAGAAGTTTTCCTGCACCTAAAATGGTAATATAATCTGGATCATCAGAAATTTGAACAGGATATTTCAAATTTTGCCTAAAATATTTATCAAGTCCCTGCATTTTTGCACAACCTCCACAAACCAAAATCTTATTATTAATAATATCTGTTACAACTTCAGGTGCAAGAGTGTTTATTGTGGTATCTATCGCCCTTAAAATTTCGTTATAAAAGGGTTCAATAGCATATCGAAGTTCATAGGAATGCATAATGACATTTTTAGGAGATTTTGTTTTGGCATCAACGCCGGTTATTTCCATATTCTGCGAAC